>CADCTW010000241.1 GCA_902805735.1 uncultured Gemmatimonadota bacterium
CGGGGCGCGCCTGGGTGGATGCGCGGCTGGGCGCGATGGGGGTGCGCGAGCGGGCGGCACAGCTCGTCTTCCCCTGGATCTCGGGACGGGAGTCGGCGGAGGAGGCGGCGCGGCTGGCGGCGTGGGCGGGCAAGGAGGGCGTGGGCGGGGTGATCGTGTCCACGGGGACGCCGCGCGCCATCGCGGCCAAGCTGAACGCGGCGCAGGCCCGGGCGCGCGTGCCACTCCTGGTGATCTCCGACCTGGAGACCGGCCCCGGGATGCGCCTCACCCCCGGCGGCACGCACATGCCGGCCGCCATGGCCTTCGGCGCGGCGCGCGACGAGGGGCTGGCGCGCGAGGCCGGGCGCATCACCGCCGTGGAAGCGCGGGCGGTGGGGATCCACGCCACCCTGGGCCCCATCCTGGACGTGCAGTCCGACCCCGCCAACCCCATCATCAACGTCCGCTCCTTTGGCGAGGACCCGGGGCTCGTGGCGCGCCTGGGCACGGCGTGGGCGGAGGGAGCGCGCGAGGGCGGGCTGCTCGTGGTGGGCAAGCACTTCCCCGGGCACGGCGGCACCAGCACGGACAGCCACGTGGGCCGCGTGGTGGTGCGCGCGGACTCGGCCAGCCTGTTCAACACGGAGCTGGTCCCCTTCCGGAGCGCCGTGGAGTCGGGGATGGCGGGCGTGCTGGTGGGCCACATCGCCGCGACCGGGCTGGACGGCGACGACGCGCCGCCGGCCTCCCTCTCGCCGCGCATGGTGGTGGGGGTGCTGCGCGGCTCGCTGGGCTTTCGCGGGCTGGTGGTGACCGATGCGCTCAACATGGGCGGCGTCACGCGCGAGCACACCCCCGCCGAAGCCTCCATCCTCGCCCTGATCGCCGGCGCCGACGTCCTGCTGCAGCCCCCCGGCACGGAGGAGGTGATCGACGCCCTCGTGCGCGCGGTGGAATCCGGCCGCGTCCCCCGCGCCCGGCTGGACGACGCGGCGCGGCGCGTGCTGACCGCCAAGGCCGTGGCGGGCCTCCACCGCGGCGCCCGCGCCGATCCCGCCGCCATCGCCGCGCGCGTGGGAGCCGCGGGGCACCGCGCCGTCGCCCAGCGCGTCGCCGACCGCTCCATCGTGGTGGAGCGCGACGAAAAGCGCCTTCTCCCCATCCAACGGGGAACGCGCGTCCTCCACGTCACCTACTCGCGCACGGGCCGCGGCCCCGCCGGCGCCACCCTGCAGCGCGTCCTGGCGGAGGGCGGGATCGCCGCCGAGCACGTGCGCGTGAGCCCCACGACCCCCGCCGCGACATTCGCGCGCCTCGCCACGCGCGCCCGCGGCGCGGGGCTCCTGCTGGTGAGCGCGGAGGTGGCGCCCTTCCAGTACCAGTCGCTGGGCGTCTCGGGCCGCTTCGCTCCGTTCGTGCAATCGGCCGCGGAGGCCGGGGTGCCGGTGGTGGTCGTGTCCCTGGGAAGCCCCTACCTGCGCAACGCCTTCCCCGCGGTGGGCACCTACGTCCTGGCGTGGGGCCCCCAGGCCGTATCCGAGCGCGCCGCGGGTCGCGGGCTCACGGGCGCCCAGCCCTTCCTCGGCCACCTCCCGGTGACCCTACCGCGAAATTAGGCTCACACAGAGACACAGAGGCACAGAGAAAACCAATCTCTGTGCCTCTGTGTGAGCCCCCGCGCGAGGGGATAAATCCCCCCGCTGGGACCGCGGGAAGCCCGCTGAAGCGGGCTCGCATCCGTCCGGCTACCGAGCCCGCTTCAGCGGGCTTCCCGTCGTTGCAGCCGGGCGTTTCAACGCCCGGCTGCTCTCTGTGCCTCTGTGCCTCTGTGTGAGCCCCCCAATCTTTTTAGCTGCCGGCCGCCAGAACCCGTCTCGCCCCCTGCCACCAGGACCGGCGCGGAAGCTCGCTCTCGGTGATGCGGCCCGCGTAGCTGCTGGCGTGGATGTACCGCCCGTTGCCCACGTAGATGCCGATGTGCGAGATCCGCCCCGCGCGCCCAAAGGTCAGCAGGTCGCCCACGCGGAGCTGCGACACGTCGCGGGGGATCTCCTGCCCCGCCCGCGCCTGCTGCGCGGAGGTGCGCGGAAGCTGCACGCCGGCCATCCGCATGATGTGCCGCACGAAGCCGCTGCAGTCGAACCCCGTCTCGGGACGCTCGCCGCCCCACACGTAGCGGCGGCCCATGTACGAGCGCGCACGGCTCACCACCGAGTCGGCGTTCGCCGTCGGGGCTTCTTCGATGCCGAGGTAGCGCTTGATGTACGTTTGGGCGGTGGCCGGTGCCGGTGCGGCGAGGAGCGCGGAGCAGACGGCGAGGAACGGGAGGCGGCGGAGGGCGGAACGGGTACGATCGGTCATCGAGCTCTTCTTGGAATCGGTTCAGCGCGCCGCGAGTCGGTGGCGGCGCATGGGCAGGGACCCCGTGCGAATGAGGATTGGGATTCGGAAGGGCGGCAGGATACAGGGGCGGGGGCAGCATGTCAACACTCGCGGATCTGCTACCCTGGCGGCGCAGGGCGCATGCTACAGCCTTTCTCGTTGCCAGGAAAAGAGTTGCGGGGAAACATGGAGAGAGGGCCCAAAATGCTGGCCCAAGCTCTGCATAGGGTTGGCGCAACGAACCCGAACACGAGGACGGAGCATGGAAGGAACGACCAGCGGGGGGCAGACACGGGCCCGCCCGCGCAGGGTGCTGAAGCGTGAGGCCGCCGTGAACATCGCCATCCGGCGCCAGCGCTCGGAAGTCGCGGAGCTGTACGAGAGGCCCCTGGAAGAGCTGTCGCCGGAAGAGCTGAAGAAGATGCGCACGGCCTTCCTGTTCGGCTGAAGAAAGCGGCGAGGTTGACGGCGGGCGTGGAATGCGGTACATTGTGTGAGCGAAAGAAGTTCAGTCATCGGACCTGGACGCGAAGCCGTCCGGGTCCGTTTCTGTTTTTCAGCCGCCGCGCCGCGCGGGGCGCATCATCCCGCGACATTACGGGCATGTCGGTGAGTACGGAGATACCGCACTTCTGGCAGTCAGTACATCACGATCAGGAGTACGGTTATGCGTAGCATCGGCACGGTGAAGTGGTTCAACGACGCCAAGGGGTTCGGCTTCATCACCCCGCAGGACGGGCAGAAGGATTGCTTCGTCCACCACTCGGCGATCCAGGGCAGCGGCTTCAAGTCGCTCGCCGAGGGCGACCAGGTGGAGTTCGACATCGTGCAGGGCCAGAAGGGCCCGGCCGCGGAGAACGTTTCCCGCGTCGGCTGAGCCGAACGGATGTACCCAGGCCAGTACCTGGGGAAGAGCCGCCCCGATCACGTCGGGGCGGCTCTTTTTGCACCCACCACACGGAGCGAGATGAGCGGACATCCCAACCCACTGACGGACGAGCAGGAGCGCGCGCTGCGCCGCACCCTGGGAAGCGCCCCCGGCGTGGAGATCGTCATGGTGGTGGCCGCCACTCACTTCGTGCGCGTGGAGGGCCGCCGCGCCATGGAGCTGGACCACACGCACTTCCTCCCCGGCGGCAGGGCGATCCGCTATGCCCGCGACGGGCAGCGGCTCTTCGTGGCCGACGTGGTCTGAGCCGCCCGCCATGGCCACGATGCGGGAGGTGACGGTGGACGGCGCGCGCTGGACGGTGTGGGAAGTGCATCCCGCGTCCCCGGAGAACCGCGGCGGCGTTTCCGTGAGGGAGGGGCTCACGGGGGGATGGCTCGCCGCGCAGGCTTCCGGCCACAGGCGCCGCATCTCGCCCATCCCCGGCGAGTGGCAGAGCTGGACGGACGAACGGCTGGCCGACGAGATCCGCGCGGCCACGCCGGTGGAGGCGAGGCCCTGACCGGCAGGGCAGCAACGAAGTCGAGCGGAACGAGGTGAGGACGGCCCTCCCGCTCCTGATGGCTCCCGGAATCCACTCCGGCACCGGGGGCGCCCGGCACCCAAAGCACTGCGAGGTCGGCGATGCAGCTTCAGAACGGCTCCAATGACGACGGGCTCCGGATCGGACGCCACTCGGTGGACGGCGACACCCTGGTCTACGACCCCGCGCGTTCCGCGGCCGGCTCCACCAACGTAGAGCTCTTCAGCCTCACCCAGTTCCGCAAGCGCGCCTTCCCGCAGCGCGTGGTGGAGGCCCGGATCGAGGAGATCGTCGATCCCGCCCAGCGCGCCGAGGCCGAGGCCCGCTACCGCGACTGGGCCGCGCTCAAGGCCGAGCGCGACCGCGAGCTGGAGCGCGCGCAGGAGACGAGCGTGGCCCGCCGCCACGAGCACATCCTGGAGAACCACCGCCGCTTCCTGGAAGGGAACGGCATCGCCTACCAGGGCGTGCAGGACAGCGCCACCAAGGTGACCGGCGGCTCGCGCAAGCGCCCCAAGTCCGCCTGCTCGCGCTGCACCACGCCGCTGGACGACTTCGTGGGGCTGCGCTGCGTGGCCTGCGGGGCGGTGCTCTGCTCGTGCGGGGCCTGCGCGTGTGCTCCGGCGCGGGGCACCGAGTGAACTGACCGGGCTCACACAGAGACACAGAGGCACAGAGATGACTTCATCTCTGTGCCTTTTCTTTGGTGCGCGGCACGCCGGGGAATGAACCCAAATCCTGCAGTGGAAAAAGCGAGCACCGCCTGGAAGTAGTAGATTGTGAGCCACTTCCGCCAAGAAGTCTCTCACTCTCCGCTACACCCAAACGGTGCTCAGATGAAAGGTATCCCGGCTCGGCCTCACGTACAAGGCTCATCGGCCGCCCTGGCACTGGAGACGACGGAGGAGCGGCTGACGGACGCGGCGGGCCTGGTGGCGTTCCGTGCTCTCTGGGACCGGCTGGGGATGGGGGCGCACCTGGACGAGGTGCTTGCCTGGATGCCGGGGCGCTATCGTCCGGCGCTGCACATCGAGCAGTGGCTGATGCTGCTCCTCTACGGCGGCACGCACATGGACCACCTCCCGCTCCTGGAGGCGCGCGGCGTCGCGGCGCTGTTCGGGTGGGAGACGGTGGTGGACCCGACGAGCTTCGGGCGCTTCCTGCGCCGCGACGGGGAGCGTGCGGCGGATAGGATCGACCAGGTGCTGCGCCACCTGGTGCGGGCCCGCTGGGAGGCGGCGGGGCAGGTGCCTCGCTCGGTCATGCTGACGTTCGACTCGACGGTGGTGCTGCGCTACGGGGAGAAGCAGGCGGGTGCGGAGGTGGGCTACAATCCGAGGAAGCGAGGCCGGCCCTCGCACCACCCGCAGCTGGCCTTCCTGGACACGGGCGACTGCGTGGGCGTGCGCTGGAGGCCGGGCAACGCGAACTGTGCGGCGGGGCTGGAAGCGTGGGTCGAGGATGTGGTGGGATGGCTGCGCGAGCAGGGAGTGCGGCGCATCCTGGTGCGGCTGGACAAGGGCTACTTCAAGGCGGCCGTGATCGAGAAGCTGAAGGCGCTCGGGGTGGACTTCGTGTTGAAGATGCAGGAGTCGAACACGCTGCAGCGCTTCAAGGGGCCCTTCTCCCGCTCGGCGGAGGACCCGCGGCTGGAGGTGGCGGAAGGGGCACGCTGGGGCATACGGATGCTGTGCGTGCGGCAGACCCAGGCCGCGCCGGAAGGAGAGCTGGCGCTGGGTTCGGTCATGGTCAAGGAGCAGGCGACGGTGCTGACGAACATCGCCTCGATCGACCCGGTGAGCGCGTGGCGGATGTACAACCAGGGGGCGCAGGTGGAGCACCGGATCGAGGAGATGGGGCAGCTGGGCGTGGGCAGAACGGCGGTCGACGACCTCGGGGGCAACCACCTGCTCTGGAGCCTGGGTGCGCTCGCCTACCAGATGCAGCACTTCGTCCGCACGGTGGCGCTGGACCCCACACCGGAACAGAAGCAGCTGAAGACGCTGCGCACGTGGGTGATCCGTACACCGGGCAAGCTCGTGCGGCACGCACGCAAGCTACGGCTGAAGCTGATGCACGGAGACCCCGTCACGGGGCTGCTGCGAAGAGCTTTGGAGCGGATCGCACATCTGCGAGCAACACCGCTGGCTGCGTAAGCGCTCCAGCCAGCCGGGACAGAGGCTTTCGCGGTGCCGGGCATCGGCGCCGGTGCGAAGCATTGGCCAGAGCCGCCGATTCGGACTGTTTGCTCGCTCCGCGAGGTGCGAAGCGCGTGCGGAGGAGCCATCCAGGGCCGACGAAAGCCGCCGGAGAGCCGCGCGAACGCTCCCAGAGGACGAGGAATCGGCGGACTGGCCCGACCTCCTCTGTGGATTGCAGGATTTGGGATGAATCCCCCGGCTGGAAAGACGCGAAGCCCGCTGAAGCAGGCTCGGTCGCCTGACCGGTCCGAGCCCGCTTCAGCGGGCTTCGTGTGGTCCCAGCGGGGGTTTCAACCCCTCGCGCGGGGCTCACGCGGAACCTGTTCGTGCGCGGCAGGGGGATTGCACAGGGCGGGGCGCGGCGCCGGGCGGGGGGCTCGGCGCATCACACCGGTGGAGGGACGTTCGTCACATGGCCGAGATGACCGAGATGAGGGAGCTTCTGCTCCACGAGCTGGGGGACCTGCTGTACGCGGAGAAGCGCTTCCTCACGGCCACGCGCACCCTGGCGCGCGAGGCGCGGGACCCGGAGATCCGCGCCCGCGTGGAGCAGCACGTGGGGGAGACGGAGGGGCAGATCGAGCGGCTCAAGGCCGCCTTCGCCGTCATCGGCGCGCCGGCCAAGGCGGAGAAGTGCGAGGCCGCCATCGGGCTCAAGGAGGAGCACGACTCCTTCAAGAGCGAGGAGAAGCCGTCGAAGCAGATCCTGGCCGCCTTCGACCTGGGCTCCGGCCTGCGAATCGAGCACTACGAGATCGCCGGCTACCGCACCGCCATCGGCGTCGCCAACGCGCTGGGCGAGACGGAGTGCGCGCGCATCCTCAAGGAGAACCTGGACGAGGAGCTGGAGATGGCCGCGTTCCTGGAGCGGAACGCGCCCAAGGCGCTGAAGCGCGTGGCGGCCGAGCTGGCCGGCTGAACCGCGGTTCTCACACAGAGACACGGAGGCACAGAGATGACTTCATCTCTGTGCCTCCGTGTTTCAGCGGCGGTTCAGCAGGGTGTCGATGCGGTTCCACTCCTGCGCCAGGTCCGCCCGGTCGTCCGCCTCCATGTCCGAGCCGCCCTCCTTCATCAGCTTCATCAGCCGGTCGCGCCGCTGCTCCAGCTTGACGCGCTCGGCGTCGGTCAGCGCTGCATCCGCCATGGTCGGCCTCCTTCGGGTGGATGGGTCTCCTCCCGCGGATGCACAAAGCCAGCCTGCGTCTCCGTGCCGCGCTGTGCCCGGCGGTTCCCCGCCCGGGCCGCGCGTCTGCTGAACCGCGGGCTCACACAGAGACACAGAGGCACAGAGATGACTTCACCTCTGTGCCTCTGTGTCTCTGTGTGAGCCAAGGTCCACCGCGGGGAGCGAGAGGGTAAAGACGCTGCCGCCGCCCTCGCGCGGCGCGTAGTCCAGCGAGCCGCCCTGCGCGTCCGCCAGGCGGCGCGCGATGGAGAGGCCCAGGCCCGCTCCGCCGGAGTCGCGGGCGCGGTAAAAGGGCGCGAACACCGCGCACGCGTCGGTTGGGGGTATGCCGGGGCCGCGGTCGGCCACCTCGATGGCCAGGCGCTCGCCGCGGCGCACGACCACGAGGTCCAGCGGGGTGGCGGGGGGCGCGTACCTGTGGGCGTTCTCCAGCAGGTTGACCAGCACGCGCAGGCTGTGCACGAAGTCGAAGCGCGCCAGCGGGATGGGATCGCCCGCGTCGATCCGCGCGCGGATCTCGCGATCGCCCAGGGAGCCGGAGACGCGCTGGAGCGCCGCGCCCACCAGGTCCTCCGCCGCCGCCACCTCCGGCTGCACCCGCAGCTCGCCCGCGTTCAGCAGCGACAGGTCCAGCAGGTCGGCCACGAAGCGGTTCAGGCGGTCCGCCTCCTCCTCGATGATCACCGCGCGCTCGTCCCCGCCCTCCCGCAGCTCGTGCGCGAGCGCCTTGATGGTGGTGAGCGGCGTGCGCAGGTCGTGGGACACCGACGCGATCAGCGCGTCCTTGAGCCGGTCCGCCTCGCGCAGCGCCTCCGCCCGCTCGGCCTCCGTGGCCCTGCGCCGCGCGACGTGGGCCAGGTGCGTGGCCGCGCCCGCAACCGCCAGGAAGCTGAAGAGCACCAGCCAGTTGAGCGGGTCCTCCACCGACAGGGTGTGGAACGGGGGGAGGAAGAAGAAGTTGAAGCAGAAGAAGGAGGCCACGGCCAGCGACAGCCCGCGCCCGCGGCTCCCGCGCACGCTGGCCGCCAGCACCAGCAGGAGGTAGGCGAGCGCGACGTGCGCCTCGTCGAGCTGCGCGCGCACGGCCACCATCCCCGCCGTGAGCCCGGCCAGCGCGGCGAACCAGCCGGCCCACCCCAGCGCCTCGCGCGGCGCCACTCAGTCCAGCGCCCGGAACCGGTATCCCACCCCCGGTTCCGTGAGGATGAGGCGCGGGCGGATGGGATCCGCTTCGATCTTGCGCCGCAGGTTGGCCACGTGCACGCGCAGGTACGCCTGCGGATCGCCGCCGGAGCGGCCCCACACGGCGCGGAAGATCTGCTCGTGGGTCAGCGTACCCCCCGCGTGGGCCACGAAGGCGCGCACCAGGTCCCACTCGGTGGGGGTGAGGTGGATCTCCCCGCCGCCGCGCGCGAGCACCCGGCGAGCCAGGTCGATGGTGAGCCCATCCACCTCCACCGGCCCGGCGCCCCCCGGACGCGGGATGCCGCGCGCGCGCCGCAGCTGGGCGCGCACGCGGGCCTGCAGCTCGGCGGTGCCGAACGGCTTGGTGATGTAGTCGTCCGCGCCGGCGTCCAGCATCCGCACCTTCTCCTCCTCCGAGTGCCGCGCGGAAAGGACGACGATGGGCATCGAAGACCACTTGCGCAGCTCGGCGCAGACGCTGATCCCCGGCACGTCCGGCAGCCCCAGGTCCAGCACCACGAGGTCGGGGCGCTCGGCGGCCGCGCGGTCGATCCCTTCGCGCCCGGTGGCCGCCTCGATCACGCGCACCGCGGCGTCCGCCAGCGCGCGGCGCGCCACCGCGCGGATCTGCGGCTCGTCGTCGATGACCAGGATCGTCGCTGCGCTCATCCTAAAAGCCGGGCTCACACGGAGGCACGGGGGCACGGAGAGGAGCAACTTACGGGCGCGTGGCCGCCCTTCATAGCTCGATCTGGGTGCCGAGCTCCACCACGCGGTTGGGCGGCAGGCCAAAGAAGGAGGTGGCGGTGCGCGCGTTGCGGCTCATCACCGTGAACAGGTGCTCGCGCCACAGGGCCATCCCCGGCTTATTGCTGGGGATCAGCGTCTCGCGGCCCAGGAAGAAGGTGGTCTGCATGGGCCGCAGATCGAGGCTGTCCATTTTGACCAGCGCGAGGGCGTCCGGGACGCAGGGGTCCTCCATGAAGCCGTACGCGACCACGATCCGGAAGAAGCCGTGCCCCAGCGTCTCCACCGACACGCGCTCCCCGTCGGGCACCTGCGGCACCTCCTGCGTCTCCACGCTGAGCAGCACCACCGTCTCGTGGAGCACCTTGTAGTGCTTCAGCGAGTGGAGGAGGGCGGGCGGCGTGCCGTCGCGGTTGCCGTACATGAACACCGCCGTCCCCGGCACCCGCGCCACGCGGTCCGCGCCTTCCAGGAACAGCGGGAGCGGCAGCGTGCCCTGCTGCATCCGCTCGGCCAGGATGCGCCGACCCGTCTTCCAGGTGGAGAACAGGGCGAAGAGGGCCGCGCCGATCACCAGCGGAACCCAGCCGCCCTGCGGGATCTTGACGATGTTGGCGCCCCAGAACGCCAGGTCCACCGTCAAAAAGAACCCCGTGAAGAGCACGGTCGCCCACAGCGGCCACTTCCACCGCTCCCGCTCCACCACGAACAGCAGCAGCGTCGTGATCACCATCGTGGTCGTCACCGCCACGCCGTACGCCGCCGCCACGTGGGTGGAGCGCTGGAAGCCCAGCGTCAGGCCGATGCAGGCGATCATCAGCAGCCAGTTGACGCTGGGGATGTAGATCTGCCCCCGCTCGCGCCCCGAGGTGTGGAGGATCTGCACGCGCGGGATGTAGCCGAGCTGCACCGCCTGCATGGTGAGCGAGAACGCCCCCGTGATCAGCGCCTGCGAAGCGATCACCGCCGCCGAGGTGCCCAGCACCACCACGGGGTAGAGCGCCCACTCCGGCACCATGCGGAAGAACGGGTTCTCCGCCGCCGCGGGCTCGCGGATCAGGAGCGCCCCCTGCCCGAAGTAGTTGAGCAGCAGCCCCGGCAGCGCGACGAAGTACCACGCCGCGCGGATCGGCCTGCGCCCGAAGTGCCCCATGTCCGCGTAGAGCGCCTCGCCGCCCGTCACCACCAGAAACACCGACCCCAGCACCAGGAACCCGCTGTACCCGTTCGCCACGAAGAAGCGCACCGCGTGCGTGGGATCGATCGCCCCGAACACGGACGGCTCCCGCACGATGTGCATGATCCCCAGCGCCGCGATCGTCGCGAACCAGAGCAGCGTCACGGGCCCGAACAGCTTCCCCACCCGCTCGGTGCCGCGCGGCTGGATGAGGAAGATGGCGACCAGGATGGTGATGGTGATGGGGACGATGTACGGCTGGAAGACGGGCGTGGCGACCTCCAGCCCCCCCACCGCCGAGAGCACGGACATCACGGGGGTGATCATCCCGTCGCCGTAGAGGAGAGCCGTCCCGAACAGCCCCAGCATGACGAGCGCCCGGCGCGGGCTGTTGCGCGTGGCGCCCACGGGCGTCACCAGGGAGGTGAGCGCCAGGATGCCGCCTTCGCCGCGGTTGTCCGCGCGCAGCACGAACACGGCGTACTTCACCGAGATGACCAGCACCAGCGCCCAGATGATCAGCGACAACACCCCCAGCACGTTCTCCGGCGTCGGCTGGATGCCATGGCCGGGGTGGAACGACTCGCGCACCGCGTAGAGCGGGCTGGTCCCGATGTCCCCGTACACCACCCCCAGAGCCGTCAGCGAGACCAGCGCCAGGTACCTTCCGCGCGGCTCCGTCTCCATGTGATCCGGCACGTTCCCCGTCTCCAGTTGAGGTCCGGCACTTCGACCCACTGGATTCTACCCACGCGCCCCTCGCCCGGCCTCATTCTCCGATTAAGTCTTTGTGCTTTCTTTACGCGCCAGAGGCACGGAGATGCGGTCATCTCCGTGCCTCCTTATGGGTGGGGTTGGGCCGGAACAGCAGTCTCACACGGAGACACAGAGACACAGAGTGTCACCGCCGCGCGCCGGAGGCGTCACAGCTCGATTCCCGGTTGGGCCCCGATGCCCTGCTCGCGGTACGGGTGCTTCACCAGCTTCATCTCGGTGACCAGGTCGGCCATCTCCACCAGCTCCGGCGGCGCGGAGCGGCCGGTGATGACCACGTGGGTGCCTGTCGGGCGGCGGGCGATCTCGTCCAGCACCTCGGCGATGTCGAGCCAGCCGAAGCGTAGCGGGTAGGTGAGCTCGTCGAAGATCAGCACGTCGTACTCCCCGCCTCGCAGCGCGTCGCGGCAGATGGCCCACCCCTGCTGGGCCAGGGCCCGGTCTTCGTCGATGTTCTCGGAAAGCCAGGTGAAGCCGTCGCCCAGCGGCACGATGGAGACGCCCAGCCGTTCGGCGGCGACGTGCTCGCCGTAGCGGCCATCGACGTTCTTCACGAACTGCCACATCCCCACCTTCATCTCCCGCCCCGCCGCCCGCAGGAGGATGCCGAACGCGGCGGTGGATTTCCCCTTGCCGTCGCCCGTGTTGACGATCACCAGCCCGTGGCGCTGTTCGCGCGGGGGCACGCGGTAGGGCCCCGGCTGCTTGCGCTTGGGAACGGGCGCCTTGCGGCCGCCGCAGCGCACCACGGGTTCCGGGGGCGAAAGGGGATCGGAGCGTTCAGTCATGATCTTCCAGGTGCGCGGTGTCGTTGAAGGCAGGCGGGGCGGCCGCCCCGGGACGCGGGGCCGGCCGGGAGCGGCACGGTGCGGAGGCGCCTCATGCCGGCTTCCGCCGCAGGAGCTGCACGAAGAAGGGCACGCCCAGCAGCGCGGTGACCACCCCGATGGGGAGCTCGGCGGGCGCCACGGCCACGCGGGCAACCGCGTCCATCAGCGCCAGGAAGGCGGCTCCGGCGAGGATGGACGCGGGAAGGACGAGGCGAAGGTTTCCACCCCAGAGCAGGCGGACGGTGTGGGGGACGATCAGCCCCACGAAGCCGATGACCCCGCTGGCCCCCACCGACGCGGCGGTGGCGAGCGAGGCGAGCGAGTAGGCGGCCAGCTTCACGCGGTCCACCCGTACCCCCAGGTACGCCGCGGTCTCTTCGCCCACGGACAGCAGCTCCAGCGGACGCGCCAGCGCGCAAAGCCCCGCGAGCGCGGGCACCAGGTACAACGCCAGCCGCCCGGCGTCTTCCCACGAGGCCCCGCTGAACGAGCCCATGATCCAGAACATCGCGGTGCGGTACTCCTCCAGGTCGGCGAACGTCAGCAGCAGCATCACGCAGGCGCTGAAGAACGAGCCGATGACCACGCCGGCCAGCAGCAGCACCCGCGTGTCCAGTCCGCCGCCCACGCCGCGGGCCGCCAGGAACACCAGCCCGATCGCCGCGAGCGCCCCCGCGAACGCGGCCAGGGGCACGGTGACGTGGGGCAGCGCCGTGAGCCCCAGGACCGTCACGGCCACCGCCCCGACGGACGCTCCGCCCGAGATCCCCAGGATGTACGGCTCCGCGAGGGGGTTCCTGAGCAGCGCCTGGAAGGTGGCGCCGCTCGCGGCCAGCGCCCCGCCCACCATCGCCGCCTCCAGCGAGCGGGGAAGGCGCAGGTTGCGGACGATCACCACGGTGGTGGGGTCGCCCACCCCGCGCATGGCGTCGGCGATCTCGCCCAGGCCGAGCGGAACGGCGCCCATGCGCACGCTGGCGAGGAGCGACAGCAGCGTGAGCACGGCCAGCCCCAGCAGCACGCCCGCGGGCGAAGCACGCGTCACCGCCCGGCCAGCTCGGGATGCAGCGCGTCGCGCAGCGCGCGCGCGGCGCGGCCCAGGTTGGGCCCCGGGCGGTTCAGCAGGTTCGAGGGGACGCGGAAGACCCTGCCCTCCCGCACGGCCCGCAGGTCGCGCCAGCCCGGGGCGCGCCGAAGTGCCTCCAGCGTGCGCACCGGCGCCTCTCCCTCGGGAAGGATGACGACGTGCGGATCGCGGCGGACGATCTCCTCCATGGCCACGGTGGGCCAGTCGGCCGCCACGTCCGGGAAAACCGAGCGGCCGCCGGAGATCTGCACGACCTGCGCGATGAAGGTGCCCGGGCCCGCCGTCATGGGCGGATCCGTGGACACCACGTAGAAGAGCGACGGCACGGCCCTGCCCCGCACCGAAGCGCGGACGGAGTCCAGCTGCGCCCGGATCGACCCCGCGACCGAGTCGGCGCCGCGCTCCAGGCCGGTGAGGCGCCCCAGCTGGCCGATGCTGCGAAACAGGTCGGCGGTGTCGTCCGCCGCCAGCGCGAAAACGGCGATGCCCATCTCCTCCAGGCGCGGCCGCAGGGCGCTGCTTCGCTCCCCCTCCCAGACGATCACCAGGTCGGGGCGCAATCCCGCCAGGGTTTCCATGCTGGGGTTCAGCCCTCCACCCACCGAAGGCCGGTCGCGGAGCTCGGGAAGCTCGTCGTAGCGCGTACGCCCCACCACGCGGTCCGCGGCGCCGATGGCCACCAGCGTCTCGGTGGCGCTGGGGATCAGCGACACCACGCGGCCGGCCGGCCGGGACAGGCGCACCTTTCGGCCGGCGTCGTCCGTCACCTCGATGCCGCTGGCCTCGGCGCGCGCATCATCGTCGGGGGCGCGGCCGCCGCACGCGGCGAGGCCGGCCACCAGGATAACCCATTTGAGTCGCGACAAAAAACCCATCCTTCCCGGCGGAAGGATGGGGGCAGGCGCGGTACGGGCCGCGGACGGGCGCCGGATCGCGTCGAAGCCCCCGCGCCCCTCCCGCGAGGGGTTCGTGTGCGGGCGCGACCGGGACCGGTCTCCTGGCTCGAGGCAGCGCCGCTCGCCTTCCCGGGGGATCGTCCCCAGTGGCTTTCCGAGCGGGCCGGAACTGCGCCTCTCACAGTGGCGGGGCCGCGCCGGATTTGCACCGGCTTCACGAAGGCCCCGATCGCGTATGTAGTGGGCGCGAAGCTATCAGGGGGCGGTACACCTGACAAGTACCCGTGCCCACGGCGGGTGAGCAGCCGCCGTGCGGCCGAGCGTGTACGACCGGTTCCATCGTGGACGCTTCCAGCCTCCGTTCCAGATGTCTGCACGGCGAGCTTGCGCGTCTTCTGCTCCGCAGGGGCGAGGCCGCCGGGCCGGAAGCGCCACAGAAGCAGCCCTGTGTGGCCCACGTGTACGGGGGGTGCCGCGCTGGACGCGCGGCACCCCCCGTTCTGACCGTATCCCGTACCTTCAAGAACGACTTATCCAAACCTCTAAGACAGAGTGCTACGCATTCCCGGAAGTCTCGGTCCGGACTTACGAAGCACCCTGTCCGGCCACCACGGGTGTGAGCCCGCCTCAAACAGATTTGATTCGTTCCGCACTCAGATTTGAATCGTTCCGCATTCCGCCGGGTCTGTCAGATTTGAATCGTTCCACCCCGAATCTGTGTGCTGCGGGTTCGGAGACCGCAGCATCGGCGTAGCCTGCCAGGCCAATCTGCACGTCCCCTCGCTCCCCCGGTAGCGAGTCAGTTTGACGGGAGCGGGTACTCAGGTTGCGCCTGGCGCGCGGACCGTGGCACTGGCCGAGCACAACGGACATACCACGATAACTCCGCGCCCAAACACCGCCGTCAGCCCCCCGCCGTGAGTGCTTGCCCGCCAAGTATGAGAGCAACTCTTGCACGTGACCAGGGCCCTGCGAACTCCGCCTCGCGTCGGCATCGGGGCGAGGCCATCGGGGCGACGTTCCCTGGACTGAATTTGGTGCCATTCAATCTCGTCCATGCGAAACTCGTCGCTCTCGATACTCATACATCCTCGGCAATGAGGTGTGCGCGTGCGATGCAGGCCAGCGCCGCACCATCTGGGCCAGCGGTGGAGAGGAAGTGGAGCACCCCGGATCAGCGCGAGCCGGGGCGCTTGTGCGGACTGCCTCACTATCCTCTTTTTCAACACTTCCCCGACAGTTGACCAGGTGGCAAGAAGAAGAAGTGTTGAAATGGCAAGACGAAGAAGTTTTGAAACAGATTTCTCATAAGTTCTGAAAACTGGAGGCGGGGACGCGGAGCACCGCACCCCCGCCTCAGTCTATAGCTGGCTCTTCGACTGCTCCGGGGCGCACCGGCTTGAGTGTGCCTCTCACAGCGGCGCGCATTCAGCAGGCGAGCACCACCGCAGAACAGGTCACGCAGACTTCGAGCGGGACACCTCGATCAGGAAACGCAGGTGCCCTTCTGCATGAGTCAGGATGACCGACAGCTGCTCATCCGTGAAGCGGTCATCTGCGCCGTGGGTTCCCCCACCAAAGAGATCGTAAAACTCCAGCAACGCCGCGATGGACTTCTTCACGTAGCTGGTCAGCGGCCCGTAGTTGACGGTGCGACAGATGTACCGCACCCGTGCGCTACGCGTCAGTCTCCCATTGTGGTAGTCCTGGGGGTCTTGCGTCCAGGTAGTGACAGCTCCATCCGGGGCAAGAGTCCAGAAAACGTGGTCGAACAACGTACGTAGGGAGACGATCACATGCCGGACACGATCAGGGTTGCCCGAGCGCATCGAATCCCTTGCCCCAAGCCACATTTTGACTAGGCGGCTGTCCAGCCCTTCCAGAAGGAGCGGTAAGGCGTCCGCGATCTCCCCAGCAACCTCAGCCCGAAGGGTTGTAGGCTCATCCTCCTCGCCCTCTGGTTCACTGGTGACCCGCAGGACGTCTGCGTGCGTGAAGAGGCCCGTCGCAGGCAGCTTCGTCAACACGGGCAGATGAGCTGTGAAGTCGAGGATGTCGCCCTCGATACCCGACTGGAGAGCGGCGAATGCACCGACCTGCCGCTGGAAGCGCAGCTCCAAGCGATGACATGCCATAGAACTGACGGCGAATCGTCCGCCCAGTCGCTCGGGGTCGAGAGCTGCGAACGCGGTTTCTCCCGCGAGACTGAGATCCAGAGCGCGGGTTACCGCGTTATGCATGGAAATCGAGGAGGAGTTCAGGAGACCCACCCCGACGGGACTAACCTTCACCGCAGCGAGCTGTTCGGCGATGCGGTTCAACGCCGTGCTGCTGCCCAAAATCGAGTCGGACAGAGCACTGGGGCCTCGCACTTCCGCGAGGATGCGGGCTCGCTCCTGCCCGATACTGAATCCCTCCAAGACCTGCCCGAGGTTGGGCGGGAGGAACGACTTCTGGATGTCGATTCCATGGAAGATCGGAGTCTTCCATAGAGGTTGGAGGTTCTTCAGGTAGTCCAGCGCGCGTTCCCGACGCACCATTTCATCGACCCAAGAGGGGTATCCCAGCGGCGTCTGCTTAAGCTCGCGCTGTATCCTCTGGGCGCTTTCAATGTCCCGCAGCAGCTTGGAGTTCAGGGTCATTTTTCGCAGCGCTGGGTTACGGAGCTGGTGTGCCCTGCTTGAGCGCGCAGGGAAACTTCCCCTGATACCCGTCGTCCAATTCCTCGTGCCACAGAAGGCTAACCTTCAAGCAAGCTCATCGGGGCTGAGCGGAAGGTTCCGGTCCAGCAACGGCTGAATCTCAGCTCGCTCCTCTGGAGGCAGCCACTTGGGATAGTATAAGGTGAATGGCCGGTCGTCCGGTGCCATGAGGGTGGTTGGGAACTCGTCGCCTTCGGGGTTCTCTGCCAACGCCTTCTCCAACGCGCTGCGATGCTCGGTGGCGAGGTACATCCCCTCGATCACGATAACCACCTGCCCAAGCTCAACCCTCTGGCCGAGAATCACGGGGTTCTCGCTGTCTCCGATCACCACGAAGCGGTCGTCCGGGTTCGAACCTGTCTTGCCGAGCAGTTGCTCCGCGCCCGCACGGGTTGCACTTACGTTCATCTGGCCGCCTACCCCTTGGAAGCGGCCCGTGCGGACCTTCTCGGCAGTCTGGAGGATCGCCTGCTCTTGGTCGGACGACAGGTGATGGGTGTTGAACGCAATCGCAGTGTTCGTTTTCTGCTGGATGACAACCAGCGCCTCCACGATTGGAAAGAATTCCTCGCTAGGCGCTGGGAACTTGCCCGCTGGGAGCGGGCCACCCAAGATCGGCAGCCCTGAATCCACGTGGCGGAGCCGGAACTCCCCTCCGCGAGCAAGTCCTCGCTGGAAGCGCAAGGCATCGTGGGCCTGCTTCACGTTCACGCCTGCGAGTGCGAAGTTGAAGGCCACGTTCGCCAGCCGAGTCTCCCAGTTGAGCCGAATGGTCACCGTCCAAGGCAGGTCCTGGCCCTGGTTGCTGATCGTCGCCTCTTCGGTCCCGGATTGGGGCACACGCAAGTCCAACCCAGGCAACACCACACTCTGCCCCTCGGGGTCGATAACCTCAACGTCTGTCGGGAGGCGGATGTCCGGCGCCGCAGGGCCGATATGAAGCTCCCCGATGTCTCCCGTGCCCATCATCTGCTTGAGGAGTTCGGGGACCTCAAACTCGGCGATGCACTCCTTGGGGATCGTCACCGGGGTTCCTGCCCGGAAGTGCTCCTGGAGTTGACGCAGCGCCTCCTTCCCGACCGCCGTCTTGGGAAACCGAAACGTTCCTTGCAAGGACAGGGGGGCGACCTCTGCCGCACCTGGGTACTTCTCCCGTAGGGAGACGGTCATCCCCCCCGCGCCTCCGGCTGTAGCGACCACATCATAGTGATCGTCCGTGGTGCGAAGGAGGTCGTGCAGCTTGGTGAGCTTGTCCCAGACGAGGCGCTGCGGTAGATGTCTCTCGACCAGCTCCCATAGCTGGTCTCCGGGTAGGAAGTCCACTACCCGGTCGTAGCCGCGAGGCCCGAGGGCGCTCTCCAGGGATTTCCGCGCCTCTTTGGTGATCTCACCCGAAGCGACCACGATGCAGCGGTCGATGGGGTGCGATCTCAGCGTGAGCGGGTCGTGGGCTTTGCTCCCAAGGCATTGATCGATCTGGAAGGCTACCTCCCCAGCGCCGCCTTTCCCGCTGGCCTTTCCTGACACCTTACCGGCTTTCACGACCACTCCGTACGTGATCCGACTTCGGATCGCGTCGGGCATCCACATCACGATATCCTTTCCCTGCTCCTCGATTCCTCCATGGTAATGCTCGATGTTCCTGAACCCCATCTCGCGGAAGAGGGGAATCAGCACCTCCGTACGAAGCTCCGCCTCGTCCATCGCGGCGATACTCGCCTTGGTGAGCGCTTTTCCTAGCATGGTGGCTCGGCTGCGTGGGTGTTCTCGTGGCCTGTGTGGGGGCTGAAGACCTGTCCACGGCGGGGCGTAGGGCTTGTGCGCAGGCTTACCTGCCCCAGTCGCGCCGGAACAGGTACATTCGGCGCCGTAGCGAGGAGTTCCGCCACTCCTCCCCGAGGAAGATGTGCACGCGCGTGCCCTCCCAAACATGGAAGGCTGTTCCGTCGAAGTCGAGCGGCGGGGTGGTAGGCGGAGCGGCGGGGTTGGGGCGTGCGGTCACGTCCCAGAGGACCACCTCGTCGGCCTTGGCCGCGAAGTACGCCGCGATGTGCTCCAAATCGACTCGAATATCCCCGTCGCTGGGTGCCACCCCCCACCGGATCAATGGACGGGCCATGAGGGCAGCAAGATGGGAAGGGGGGAGTGCCAAAAGGTTTGTGGCTCCGGCGGCAAACCTCATGGACCAAGACACCGCTTTGGGAGCGGGTCCTAGGCTGAATTCGCGGTCCCTGACCAGTCGCTCGCGCGCGACTTGATCCGGTGACAGTTTGCGCACAAGCACGCGAACGGCGTACCATCGGTGCGACCCTCCACATGGTCGATTTCGATGGCCCGGACGTCGGCGTACCCGCACCGCTCGCACCGGTAACGCGCGGCGCGAGCGGCGAGGAGGGCTCCCGGCCCATATGTCTTGCGGAGGTTCCCATTGGTACGTGTCGCGAGCCACCGCGCTACGATTAGCTCCCTCGGCTCAAGGTGGGGCTCAGCGACCCTCCGCCGATCCAAGGGCAAGTTGAGCGGCCCTTCGACCGTTAGATAGAGGTACCGGAGGGCAGTCCGCACAGGACCTTGCTCGTGCTGCGGGACCGCCCCAACGCGACGCTCGATGTACTCCGAATCATCGAAACGCTCGGGCGGGATGGCGAAATCGGACGTGTCCTCCTGGTCGTGTTCCATCACGAGTACGCTACGCTTCCGCCGACTTGGCGCGGCTTCGCACGAAGGCAAGCATGCGTTCCCCCAGTTCATGGAACCGCACGCCCAGGTACTCATTCGCCGGATTCACGACCCAATCTTCGTGAAGCGAGATGCTGAAGTTGGTGAACGATGCGACCCGCGTGTGCGCGGCGCTCACCTTCTCCTCCAGGAGATCACGGAAGCTGCGCCCGTGTGACAGTGCGACCTCCAGCAGTTCGAGTTCGGATACGGTGATGAGCTGGAACGGCTTCACGTCCACTTGACCGGTTAGGGCGTGCGTGCCGGCGAGTACCGAATCGATATGGTCATAGACGAGGCGATTCATGGTGAACTCTTCGAGAGTGACAATCACTGGGTAGTAGGCCCGGATGATCGCGGGATCGACTCCTTCGCTCGCCAATGCACCGCGCCGAATCGCGTGAATCGTGCTATCGATCTGTTGGGCTGCTCCGACGAACACGTCCAGCAGCTTGTTCTCGTATTCGCTCCAGTCCAATCCGGTACGTGCGGCCAAGCTCAGGAGCTTCGCTTTCGTTTCGAACAGGATCACGGCATCGCCGTAGTTTATCAGCCCATCGCAACTCTTGCCCGAGACCAGACGGTTGAGCACCGTCGCGTCGAGATACCGCCCAGTCATCGGCGGGAACGCGCGCCGAAATACCCGATCCACATAGTCCTCGAAGACCGCCCCCATGTAGATGAACCACCGATTTCGTTCGGCCTTCGTGGTTTGATGCGGGTCGAGAAAGATGTGGTGGAGTCCACTGGTCGCTTTCTCGAACAGGAGCTGCACGGATGGGCAGTACGCCCGCTCGCCAATCGTGATGATGGGTTGTCCCGCCAGAGGCAGGAAATGGTACGGCCAGAGGTCCGAAAGGGAATACGCCGTTGCAACCGCCCGGTTCAAATCGGACGCATCTGCGGCTGTGACGGCGAAGAACTTTTCCACCTCACCGGATGAAAGTTCGAGTTTCGCGGTAAAGTACGTGTCCGTGTTGATGAAACCAGGCGTCTCACCAATCGTCTGCGGATCGATGCGTGACCAGTACGTCAGGAATCCGAATAAGGCAGTCCAGAGTGCATCCACCGAGAGCCCTGTGAGGTTCTCGATGCGGGAGGGTACATCGACGTAGGACGGGTGCCCCGCGAGATGGGGCTTGTCCGTCAAGTAGAGGTCGAAGGCACGGGCAATGGCGTTCATCTGCCTGGGGTGCTTGTGGAAGATGCCGTTCACCACCAAGAATTGATGCCAAACGCGAAGCCCCTCCTCAGTGTTCGGGTCCGCGCTGTTCAACCCCACTCCAGCGCGCACTTCCCCCGATGTGAGATCATTGATCATCAAGAGGGCTTCGCCGAGGTCCGCAAGAGACTCCCAATCCATCTCGTCAGACACCGGCAACTCCAAGAGTGCGACCTTCGCGAGGTTGATCAATTGCAGCTCGTGGAACAGCACCATCGGACCGCCCACCCTCTCGGCACGCTGTTCCGCCCTGAACCGCGCGAGCGCGTCGAGTACATCGGCGGCGCGTCCGCCAAACACGCCTTGAATGAGCTGAAGCTGAAGCTCGGCCCCGTGCGCATTCTCCCCGACGCGGTTCAGAACGGCGGAGATGCGGCCCAGTACATCGAGAACAGCGCCGAGGCTGTACCGCCGCAGGCGGCCGGTGACGTCACTCCATTGTGGCTTCGTCCCGAACAGGTGCTCGTAAGTGACCACCAAGGTGAGGGTGTTCAGTGATTGGCTTGTCTCTGACTGGGCCGCATGTGTCCGAGCAAGAGGCTCGGGCACCCAGAGAAACCCTCGTTGGTCCGGCCGGTCGTCTCGCATCCCCCTCCTTTTGGTCCTACATCAGCTCCTCGTCACGCGCGAGCTTTCGCCGCATTGACTCTTCGGCTTGCGCAGCCATGAATTCATAGAACTTGTGCACCGGTGCGCTCAGACCACCCGTGTCGAGGATCGCTCCGGAGCGGTCGCGGATCGCGACATCGCGCCCCATCGGCTTACCGGGTGTGCCCATCTGGACCCCGGAGATGGCGCTGTTGAGGAGATTGCCTTCTACCGAGTCAAAAGTCCCCTCACCAGCAGCGTGTGCGCTCTCCAGCAAGCGGGCGACGAACTCCACCTCCTGGAAAATGAAACCGGGATTCGCTTCTCGCAGCAAGTACCCGACACTTCTGATCTTGTCAGAATCTCCAGAATCTACCCACTCTCGGAGTACGCCAAGACCCACGTCAGCGAAGCCGTTGGAGACGGAGCGGAACAATTCGGGCACCCAGATGTCGCCACCCACCTCCGTCCGCAGTGCACGGTCGCGAATGTCACGGAGAATGTCCTCAAACTCCGCGCTATCAGCGAAGCCGTCGAGTCTTTCCTCAAACCTGAATGGCAATGGACGGTAGCCGTCCACCGCTTCCCGGTCATGATCCAAACGGTTGAAGAAGTAGGCGAGCAACAGGCGAGGAACCCGAGCAGAAGCGGCAGCGAAGAGCTTGCCCATGTGGTACCCCCCGACGTCCGTTGCCTCCTCCAGCAGCCGGAAGAGGGCCGTCCAGTCGGCTTCTGTAAGACTTTTGGGATCAACCCCGTGATCCTCATCGAACAGTTGCGCCAGTTCGTCCGCGAGTCTGGAGCTACTCCCGACCTTCATCGACAACGCGAGGTCAACCGCCATCCGTGGGTGCAACTCGGCCAGAGACGACAGAGCGTTCACCGCCTCATAACGAACCCATTCTCCTTCGTGCACGAGGAGTGTGCGGAACGCGTTCTCGTCCCCGGTAGTGACCTGGCCGGTCCAGTCTACCCGATGTAGCCCTCGTGCGAGCGCCGCACACAGCGTCGCGTCACCGTGCTGTACGATATGGTCTCGGATGTGACCGTACCGGTGCGGGTCGGCACGTTGCACGTGGGGGAGCAGCGTTCCAAGGTGGGCTGAGAGTGGCGTCCGGACCTGCTCCACCGCGATCTCGCACAAAGCCGCAGCATAACTCGGTGAGTGTTGCGCGACTTCCGAGAGAACATACGACGGCAACGCCCTCAAACCGCAGCTTTCAATCAGGTCGAGTCGTCGAACCAGGTGCGCAAACCCTTGTGCAGGAACGGGATGCAGCGCGACGAGCTGAGCCGCAGTTGATTTCAGCTGCTCATACCGGTGAAGACGTCGCTCACGCCCACCCTGGAGCCCCGAGTCGTCGTCTTCGTCCGCGTAGAGGCACATCACTGACTCAGGCAGCAACCCCTCCGTCAGGAAAAGTTCGAACGTCTTCGGCACCGCATCAACAATCTTCTCAGCTCGATCCCGCAAGGTTCCGGGCATCGCGTAGAGTGCATGCCAGTCCACCACTTGAAGTGCGGCCAGATGAACCAACGGGTCGCGCGGCTCAGCGCAGAGCGCCGCTGCGATCTCAAAAGCCCTGACCTGTTCCGGCTCCCACGTTTTGCGGTCCTCGTCACCGATTTCCAATCCTAGACTGCCGAGCGGGTTCCGAGCGGCGGTACGGAGACTGCCCAGAGCCCGGATCACACCCTTCGAGGTTCCGGATCGAACGGCCTTGCCCAGGAGTGCGAATGCGCGGTCTCGGATTGGTTTCGTTGTCGTTGGGTTCACCTGGAAAGATTGCATGATGAGGGTGAGGCCATGTGCTTTGTCAGACATTCCCGTTTTTTCGAGCAGAGGGTCCAGCACGTCAAGTGGGGAATGCACGTGCTCGTGCGCGGAAGGTTCCTCCACCCATTGTTCAACCGCAGAAAGGACCAACTCGTTGTATAGAAGCGGCTTATCAGTATCATATTCAGCGAGGTCGATCAGGACTCGCATCGCGTGCTGGGGATGTGGGTTCGTCTCCCGTGGGTCATCGCGCCCGAGTTCCCAGAGCAGATTCAGGCAGCGCGTTGTGTAGTCCGCGTTGTACGCCACGCGCCGCAGAAGGGGCGGGAGCTTCTCTCTGACGTTCGCGTCGGTGTACTGTCGCAGGGAGGCCCAAGGACCTTCCTCCTCTGCCGTGGCAACGCTTCGGAGCGCAAGCTCAACCAGATGAAGGATGCGACTCGGCTGGTAGTACGCGACATCAGTGATGGCTTCGAGAATTTGGGTACGGCCGAAGTGAGATGCTGCCCGGAACTCCGCTTCGATGTCTGACCAGACATCGGAAAACAGGTCCACCCGCCGCGCGCCGGAATGGCGCACCCGCCAATCCAGTTCGGCGAGATTCTTCAGTACATTGACCCGGTACCCCTCACCAAACGTTTCGAACACGGCTCGCGCATAGCCGGTTGGCCCGCCGCTCGCCGTAAGACATGCCTCCTCTAAGATGTGGTCTGCGAGCACATCGGGTGTGACGCGTAGACTCTCGCCGCGCCGAAGCAGAACCCCCGCGTCTTCGAGCACTCCGACCGCTTCCACCACATCCGGCTCGCTGGTGTCCAGCATCGCGGCGGCGGATTGGCGGAACCGCTCCGTCCGGGGATAGATCGGACCCACGGCGGAAATCACGCGTAGAAGTGCGCGGCAGAACTGGGGCGGGATGCGCTCGCTCACCTTACCCAAGAGGACGTCCTCAAAGGTGGTCAGTACCACCCTTCTAAACTCCTCATGCTGTTGCATGAGCGATGGATGGACATTCCCCTCGGCGATTAGTTGGCCGCCGATCAGCGCCACCAATGGTGAGTCCCATGCAGCAGTGACCAATGCATCGACCAAGTGGGCACGACGGCGCCCCAGGGCTTGGCGTGCGAGTGCCTCGACGTCGTCCCGCTCTAGTTCGCGGAGGTCGCCAAAACGCACAGTCTCGCGAAGATCAAACCCCGCCCGCCCGAGAGATGAAAGGATGCGATCCACACCGCGCGGGCGCGTCGAGAGCACAAGCTTCACGTTCGGCGTTCGGCGAGCAACGGCGAGCAGGAGATCGAGACCATCGTTCGCGTGGGCGTCGTCCATCACTACGATGCAGGGCGACCGGGCAAGCTCCTCTGCGATGGTTGAGGTGATCGGCATCCCCGGTAGAATAAAGAGTATGCGCGCTGCGTGGGGCGCCTCTTCGTGTCGGCCGGCGAACTCGCGTAGTAGTCTAGTCTTGCCGATTCCCCCCCGTCCGGGAAGCACCGCCACGCTCTCCGCAGGCGCTGTGGCGAATGCGAGAAGGCGGTCGAGGGGCTCTTCGCGGCCGACCATCTCCCACTCGTGGTGAAACAACCGGTCCCGGCTTGTGAACGGTGCGAAGAATTGATCCGCTGACACTAGCGCCGGAAGTGTAGCGGCTGCGGACAGTTGGGGTTCATCGCGAACCCTGCGAAGGAGTTCGAGTTGGAAGCGCTTTGGGTCCTCAGCGCAAACGCGGTACAATGCCTCCGCGAGGGCGCGCAGGTGTGGTCGAACCTCGCCGAACTCACGCGCGAACAGCGGCTGGGATTCACCCCTCAGCGCGCGCTTCTGTTTCTCCCAGTGTTCGCGGAGGGCTGCTTCCCAGAGTTCTGGCTTAGGTATTCCTCCGTCGAGCAACACGCCAGCGACATGTGATAGCTCCGGCACGGCCACGTCAGGACTGCCTCCCATCTGCCGTGCTAACGGTGGGAACATAGCGGTGGGGTAAACGCCAAAGGTACCTGGGAGCTGCTTGGCCCAGCGCTCGGTTGCGGCATGCAGGTTCCCGAACAGACGAGGCGTAAAGAACGTTTCGAGCACCCTCGTAGCTGAATACTCCGCAATGAGGGTCCCGAGCCAAGCGAAAAAAGCTCCCACCTGTCCTTTGGGTGCACGGAATAGGGGGACGGGCGCTCAGGTTATGCCGTATGTCCGAGCACGTTTGACCCGAAGCCCACGAGTGCAATTTGCGGGCGGGAAGCTGCGGACCCCGCTCGCCGGTTCTCCTGAAAATGGCGCGCGGTCAGCGCCAGTTGTCGCTCGCCTGCTCCGCATCCCGCTCGGCCTTCAGACGCGCAATCTCCTGCTCTTTCGAGGTAACCTGTTGAATCAGGCTTTCATATGCAGAAAAGGACTGCTTCATCCCCTCGGTCCAAAACCTATGGGTCGAATCTAGCCCTTTTCGCGTCCGCTCGCGCCAGGTCACCGTCTGGAATCCGTACTCTCGGAACAACTCCACCAACCTGTCCAGGCTCTCACCCATCGTGCGGTCCGGGGGCAGCACCCCCCCCGATCTCGCAGCCTCCCACGCCTTCCGACCTTCACCGTGCCACCACAATTTCTCCGAATCGAGCGGGTTCTGTGCCGTTTTGGCCGCGTCGTCCGCGAGACTGCGAACTTTTCCACGCAGTTCGGCTCTACGTCCACCGTCCAGTGCCGCGTCAGCATCCGGGTCGCCCCGGCCCCACTCTTTCGACGTGTTCGTGTACCACAAAGACAGTTCATTCGGCCACTCGGCAAGGAACTGCCGCTTCAATCCACCCATACGAGCAAACAGGGCGTCGATCTCTTTCTGCTTCTCGGAAATTCGCCCGTCCAGGTATGCAGCACCAGAAGCGCCAGCCGCAAATTCGTCTGCCAGACGCCGGAGCGCGTCCTTGGGCTTCTCTCCGTCGCCAGGCTCTTTGTTCTTCGGCACCATCGAGTTTCCTTGAATGTGAGTGACAGCATCGCGTCAGAGGACCGTCCCTCGTGGAGTGCGCGTTACGGGTCGCGGTAAGTCACGCAGTGGAGCTGAACCCTTGCGCCGAGCCGCGACAGGGGATCACGGTGTCGAGGTGGCTACTCACCCCGTGGCATCCGTTGACCCAGATGATTCATTACCACGAACTTGAGGAGTATCTGAATCAGCCGCTCCGCGAAAAGGTGTTCTACGCTGTAGCACGCCTCGCTCACCTTGGAGGTGCGCGCATGGACCAGATCGTCGGCTTCCTCAATTGGATGGAGGACGACGTATACACCGAGGCCGAAATCTACAACAGCCTAATCCTGCTCGCTTCCGACCAGCGGGTTGAACTTCATGAGGACAGGTTTAGTCCACTGGCCCAACCCTCCCCCTCCTGAACCTCGGGTAAGCTCTACCCTACAGACACTCCATCCGCGCCAGCACACCTCTCGTGCTCGCCGGACCGCGACTTTTGAAGTAAAACGTAATTTCACCGTCGGCACTGATCTTCACAGGCCGGGCGCCGTGCAGATAGGCCGAGTGTGCGGCCGTGCTTCTGTTTGGCGCTGAAGGGGAACAGTGACCGCGAGCTACCCGCCGGGGATTGGTTCTATGCTGCTGTCTGTTTCTCGCGCAGTCATAGCATTACGCGCCGGTGTTCTCGTCGGCGGGCGGCTGTTTCGTACGCACCGGGCAGCCTGAAGTTCGGAATCTCGCCAACCGCATGATGTGAAAAGGCCCGCTCGCGCGGGCCTTTTCACGGGGTGGAACGATTCAATTCGTAGAAAGGAACAAATCAAATCGTATCCTCGGGACGAATCAAATCTGGGTGAGGTGAGCCCGCGGTTACTGCACCGCCTTGATCATGTCGAACATGGGCAGGTACATGGCCACCACCATCCCGCCGATCACGACGCCCATGACGACGATCATGATGGGCTCCAGGATGGAGGTCAGGGCGCTCACGGCGGCGTCCACCTCGTCGTCGTAGAAGTCGGCGATCTTGGAGAGCATCTCGTCCAGGCCGCCGGTCTGCTCGCCCACGTTGATCATCTGCACCACCATGGGCGGGAAGACGCCGGAGGTCTTGAGCGGCTCGGAGATGGTGGCGCCGCCCGCGATGGAGGCGCGCGAGGCCATCACCGCGTCGTGGATCACGCGGTTGCCGGCGGTGCGCGCCGTGATCTGCAGCCCCTCCAGAATCGACACGCCGGAGGAGACCAGCGTGCCCAGCGTGCGGGTGAAGCGCGACACGGCCGACTTGCGCAGCATGCTGCCCAGCACCGGCAGGTTCAGCAGCAGGCGGTCGATGACGAGCTGCCCGCCCTCCGTCTTGTAGTACTGCCGTACCGCGAAGGCCGCCGCGATCCACCCCAGGATGCAGAGCCAGAGGTAGCTTTGCAGGAACGCGCTGGCCGCCAGCACGGCGCGGGTGGGGAGCGGAAGCTCCAGCCCGGCGTCGATGAAGATCCCCGCGAACACGGGCACCACCTTCCACAGCAGGATGGTGGTACAGGCGATCACCACGAAGAGCATCACGGCCGGGTAGGTCATGGCGCTCTTGATCTTGCGGACCAGGGCGTCGTTCTTCTCCAGGAACACCGCCAGGCGCAGCAGGATGGTGTCCAGGATGCCGCCCGCCTCGCCCGCGGCCACCATGTTCACGTACAGCTCGGTGAACACCTTGGGGTGCTTGCGCATGGCGTCGGCCAGGGTGTTGCCGCTCTGGATGTCGTTGAGCACCCCGGTGATGATCTTGGCGAAGTACTTGTTCTCGGTCTGCTCCGCGAGGATCGTGAGGCTCTGCACCAGCGGGAGCCCCGAGTTGATCATCGTGGCGAACTGCCGGGTGAAGATCACCACCTCGCGGGTCTTGATCCCCGTGCCGAAGGTGATGTTGATCTCCTTCGACTTGGTGTTGACCGAGACCGGCCGCAGCCGCTGGCGGTGGAGAAAGCCCACCACCTCGTCGCGCGTCGGCAGGTCGATCTCGCCGCTCAGGATCTCGCCGGTGCTGTTCCGGGCGCTGTAGGCAAATACGGGCATGGGGACCGCTGGGTTGAACGGGGAAAGCTGAACGGCGTTGGTGCTGAGTGCTGAGGGCTGAATGCTGAGCAACTGCGGCCCAGCACCCACGACTCAGGACTTCTGTTCCTCACGCATGGACCGACTCTCCGACCGACTTCAGGAACTCGTTGGGGTCCGACGAGGCCCGCGCGCACTCCTCCAGCGTCACCTCGCGCTGCAGGTACAGCTCGCGGAGGGCGTCGTTGAGCGTCTGCATGCCGTGCTTTTTTCCGGCCTGCATGATGGAGTAGATCTGGTGCACCTTGTCGTCGCGGATGCAGGCGCGGATGGCCGGCGTGCACACCATGATCTCCGCCGCCATGGACCGGCCGCGGCCGCGCGCCTTGGGGAGGAGCTGCTGCGTGACCACGCCTTCCAGCGTGAACGCGAGCTGCGCCCGCACCTGCGGCTGCTGGTGCGCCGGGAAGACGTCGATGATGCGGTTGATGGTCTCGGCGCACGAGTTGGTGTGCAGGGTGGCCATGCACAGGTGGCCCGTCTCGGCGATGGTGAGGGCGGCCTGGATGGTCTCCAGGTCGCGCAGCTCGCCCACCAGGATCACGTCCGGGTCCTGCCGCATGGCGTACTTGAGCGCGCGGGAGAAGCTCTGCGTGTCCGCCCCCACCTCGCGCTGGTTCACCATGCACCCCTGGTGGCGGTGGATGAACTCGATGGGGTCCTCGATGGTGAGGATGTGGCCCCGCCGCTCCTTGTTGATCTTGTCCAGCATGGCGGCCAGCGTGGTGCTCTTCCCCGAGCCCGTGGGCCCCGTCACCAGCACCAGCCCGCGCGGCCGCTCCGAGAGGCTCTTGACCACCGGCGGAAGGCGCAGGTCCTCGAAGGTGAGGATCTTGAAGGGGATCTGCCGGATGGCGAGCGCCACGCACCCGCGCTGCCGGTACACGTTGCCGCGGAAGCGCGCCAGGTTCTGGATGCCGAAGGAGAAGTCCAGCTCGTCCTCGGTCTCGAACCGCTTCTTCTGGTTCTCGGTGAGGATGGAGTACGTGAGCTGGAGCGTGTCCTTGGGGGTGAGGATGTAGTCGGTGGAGCTGTCGGTGATGTGCCCGTCCACGCGCAGCTTGGGGCGCTCACCGGCGGTCACGTGCAGGTCGGAGGCGCCGCGCTCGATCATCTCCTCCAGCAGCGAGCGGAGGTTGATGGTGGTCCGGGCGGCTTCGGTGGCGAGGGTCATCGGGCTCCTGCGGTAATGCGGAAGAGGACTGCGGGCCGCGGCGCGCCGGGCCGGTCCGTGCACCCTGCAAGGTCCCTTGCAAGATGCCGCGGAGCCCGCGGCCCAAAGGCGTGTCGCTGCGCGGAATACGCTGTTTGAAGGGGGTACTTAACCAACTATCGTGCCGTGCGGACTACAGTGCCTGGTGCCTGGTGCCTGGTGCCTGGTAACAGACGAGCGCTGGAGATGGGGCTGGCGGCGCGCGGACGGGGGGGGGCCCTCACCCCCCCGACCCCCGCTCTCCCGATAACGGGAGAGGGGGGCGCATTCCGGCCATCCTGCCGCACCCTGGGATCCGTCCGCCCGCGGCTCCCGAAACGGCGGCCCCGCACGGGCCCGGGTCACGCGACGACACCGAAGATGCGCCCCCCTCCCCCAAACTTGGGGGAGTGGGGGTCGGGGGGGTGGGGGCCCCCTCAGCGCGCCGCCAGCCCCCTCCCCCGCGCACTTCCGTCACCAGGCACACTAGGCACTTGGCACTTGGCACTTGGCACTAGGCACTTGGCACTTGGCACTAGGCACTGCGGTTCACCCCGCCGTCTCCTTGAGAACCTCTTCCATCGTCGTGATGCCGCGGGCCACCTTCTGCATGCCATCCATGCGCAGGGTGAGCATGCCCTCGGAGATGGCCTGGGCCTGGAGGTCGGCGGTGGAGGCTTCCTGCAGGATCATGCGGCGCAGGGCGGGCGACATCGCCATCACCTCGTACAGGCCCTGGCGGCCCTTGTAGCCGGAGCCGTTGCAGCTGTCGCAGCCCTTGCCGCGGTAGAAGGTGGTGCTGGCGGCCTGCTCCGGGGAGATGCCGGCGGCGCGCAGGTACACCTCCGGGTACACGACGGGCTCCTTGCAGTTGCCGCAGATGCGGCGCACCAGGCGCTGGGCCGTGATCAGGTTGACGGCCGAGGCCACGTTGAACGGCTCGATCCCCATGTCCACCATACGGGTGATGGTGGAGGGGGCGTCGTTGGTGTGCAGCGTGGAGAGCACCAGGTGGCCCGTGAGCGCGGCCTTGATCCCGATGCTGCCGGTCTCCAGGTCGCGGATCTCGCCCACCATGATGATGTTGGGGTCCTGGCGCAGGAACGCCTTGAGCGCCGCCGCGAAGGTCATCCCGATGTCGGTACGCACCTGCACCTGGTTGATGCCGTGCAGGTTGTACTCGACCGGGTCCTCCGCGGTCATGATGTTGACTTCGTGCGTGTTGATCTTGGAAAGGGCGCTGTACAGCGTCGTCGTCTTCCCGGAGCCCGTGGGGCCGGTGACCAGCACCATCCCGTACGGGTTCATGATCGCCGCCATGAAGTCCTGCTCCGCCTTGGGCTCCATCCCGAACTTCTCGAGGTCGAGCGTCAGGTTGCCCTTGTCCAGGATGCGGAGCACGATCTTCTCGCCGAACAGCGTGGGCAGGGTGCTCACGCGGAAGTCGATCACGCGCTTCCCCAGGCGCAGCTTGAGGCGCCCGTCCTGCGGCACGCGCCGCTCGGCGATGTTGAGGTCCGACAGGATCTTGAAGCGCGAGATCAGCGCCGCCTTCATCTTGGTGGGCGGCCGCATGATCTCCTGCAGCACGCCGTCGATGCGGTAGCGGACGCGGATGTCCTTCTCGTAGCACTCGAAGTGGATGTCCGACGCTCCTTTCTGCACCGCGTCGGTGAGGATGCCGTTGATCAGCTTCACCACCGGCGCCTCGTCGACCGCGGCGGCCAGGGCGACCGCGGACATCTCCTCCTCGCGGTCCTCCATCACCTCGATGTCGTCCATCTCGATCTGCTTGAGCAGGTCGGTGATGCGCTCGTCGGACTGCTCGTACTCGCGGTCGATCGTCTTCTTGAGGGTGAAGTCCCCCGCGATGACGGGCTCGATGTCCAGCCGGGTGATGAACTTGAGGTCGTCGATCACCCCCAGGTCCGTGGGGTTGGACATCGCCACCGTGAGCGTGCGCCCCACGCGCCGCAGCGGCAGCACCTGGTGCTTCGTCGCGATCTCGGTGGGGATCAGCTTCAGGATGCGGGGGTCCAGCTTCACCCGCTCCAGGTCCACGGCGGGCACGCGGTGCTGGCGGGCCAGGGCGCGCACCAGGTCCTGCTCGGCCAGGAAGCCGAGCTTCACCAGCGAGAAGCCGACCCGCGTCCCGTTCGAACGCGCGTCGTCCAGGGCACGCGTGAGCTGCTCCTGGTTGATGAGGTTTTCGCGTACGAGCTGCTCGCCGATGCGGTCAGCAGCGGGGGCGGAGACTGCCATAGGCCTCGGTGGGGATAGCTGCGCCACCCCCGGAAGGGGAGTCTCGGGGCGGCGCGTCTGGATGGGTACGGGATGGAAGTTGGGCCCTAACCCTATGCCATGTCAAGGGGTAACACGGACCTGCGCCCGCACCCTGGACACCAGCGAAGGCCCGATTCCCGGCACCTTCGCCAGCTCGTCCACCGTGCGGAAGCGGCCATGTTCCACACGATACGCCACCACCCGCTCCGCCAGCGCCGGTCCGATCCCCGGCAGCGCATCCAGCTCCGCCGCACTCGCCGTGTTGAGGTCCACCGTGGCCCGCAAGCGCACGCTTTTCGCCACCGCGGGCGCGGCGGGGAGCGCCAGGTGCGGCGCGATCCCCGCCAGCAGCGAGGGGCCGATTCCAGGGACGGAGTCGATCCCCGCCAGCGACCGGAAGGGGCCGTGCGATGCGCGCCGCGCCACGATCCGCTCCGCCAGCGCCGGGCCCACGCGCGGGAGG
>CADCTW010000242.1 GCA_902805735.1 uncultured Gemmatimonadota bacterium
CGCGGCTACCTGGGGCGCCCGGCGCCCACGGCCGGGCGCTTCCTGCCGGACCCCTTCGCGGGGGGCGGCGCGCGGATGTACCGCACCGGCGACCGCGCCCGCTGGACGGCCGCCGGCGTCCTGGAGTACCTGGGGCGCGCCGACCACCAGGTCAAGGTGCGCGGCTACCGGGTGGAGCCCGGCGAGGTGGAGGCCGTCCTGGCCGGGCACCCGGACGTCCGCGAGTGCGCCGTCACGGCGCGCGAGGACGCGCCGGGGGAGGTGCGGCTGGCCGCCTACGCCGCCCTGCGCGGCGATGCGCCGGGCGGGGCCGCCGCGCTCCGTGCCTGGCTGGCCGAGCGCCTCCCCGAGCACATGGTGCCGGCGCACTTCGTCCTCCTCCCCGCCCTGCCGCTGACCCCCAACGGCAAGGTGGACCGCGCCGCGCTTCCCGACGCCGGCGCCGGGCGCGCCCCCGAGGCCCCGTTCGTCCAGCCGCTCACCCCCGCGGAGGAGATCCTGACCGGGGTGTGGCAGCAGGTGCTGGGGGTGGAGCGGATCGGGATCGACGACAACTACTTCACCCTGGGCGGCGACTCCATCCGCAGCATCCAGGTAGTGGCGCTGGCGCAGGAGCGCGGCCTGTCCCTCACGGTGGACGCCCTCTTCGAGAACCCCACCATCCGCCGCCTGGCCGCCGCCCTGCGCGCCAGCGAGGACGCCGCCCTCCCCGCGCCCCCGCAGGGCCCGTTCGCCCTCCTGGCGGACGCCGACCGCGCCCTCCTCCCGGCGGGGCTGGCGGACGCGTACCCGCTCACCCGGCTGCAGGCGGGGATGCTGTACCACCGGGAGATGGCGCCCGACTCCCCCATCTACCACGACCTCTCCTCCTTTTACGTGCGCGCGCCCTGGGACCGCGCCCGGCTGGAGGAGGCCATGCGCTCCATGGTGGCCCGGCACGACGTCCTCCGCACCACCTTCGACCTTTCCCGCTACTCCGAGCCCCTGCAGCTGGTGCACGCCGGGGCCGAGCCCGCGCTGGAAGTGGAGGACATCACCGGTCTGGCGGACGAGGCGCAGGAGGCGCGGCTGGACGCCTTCTTCGAGGCCGAGAAGCGCGCCGGCTTCGATCCCGGCCAGCTTCCCCTGGCCCGCTTCCGCGTGCACCTGCGCGGCCCGGACCGGTGGCAGTTCACGCTCTCGTTCCACCACGCCATCCTGGACGGGTGGAGCGAGGCGACCATGGTCACCGAGATGTTCCACCACTACCTGTCGCTGGTGCGCGGGGCCCCCGCCGAGCCGGCGCAGGTGGCCACCCCCTTTCGCGACTTCGTGGCGCTGGAGAACGCCGCGGCCGCCGCCCCCGCCTCGCGCGAGTACTGGGAGCGGACGCTGGCGGGGAGCACCTTCCTCCAGCTCCCGCGCTGGGGCGACGCCGGGGCCGCGCCGGCACCGGGGCGCGAGATCATCGTGGCCGAGATCCCCTTCTCGGACGCCGTCTCCGAGGGGCTGAAGCGGCTGGCGCGCGCGGCCGCCGTGCCCGTCAAGGACGTGCTCCTGGCGGCCCACGTGCGCGTCCTCTCCCTCCTCTCGGGGCAGGACGACGTCCTCACCTGCATGGTCAGCAGCGGCCGACCCGAGGATCGCGACGGCGACCGCGTGGTAGGGCTGTTCATCAACTCCATGCCCATCCGCGCGCGGCTCTCGGGGGGGAGCTGGACCGACCTGGTGGCCGGGATCTTCGCCGCCGAGCGCGAGGCCATCCCCCACCGCCGCTTTCCCCTGGCCGAGATCCAGAAGGGGATCGCCGGGGGGCGCGTGTCGGAAACGCTCTTCTACTTCACGCACTACCACGTCTACCAGAGCCTTCAGCACGTCCCCGACGTGGAGGTGCTGGGGGCACGGCTGTACGAGGAGACCAGCTTCGCGCTGGCCGCCAACTTCCGGCTGGACCCCTTCAACTCGCGCGTCTACTTCATCCTGAAGGCTGACGGCACGCAGCTTTCCCGCGCGCAGGTGGAAACCATCGGCGGCTACTACGTGCGCGTGCTGGAGGCCATGGCGGCGGACCCGGACGGGCGCTACGACACGGCCGCCCTCCTCCCGCCGGAGGAGACGGCCCGCCTGCTGGGCCCGTGGAGCGGGGGCGATGCCTCCCCCGCGGGCGAGGCGACTCTCCCCGCGCTCTTCGAGGCACAGGTGCGCGAGCGCCCCGGCGCCCCCGCGCTCTCCTGGGAGGGCGGCGAGCTGAGCTACGGCGAGCTGAACGCGCGCGCCAACCGCCTGGCGCACCGCCTCCGCGCCCGGGGCGTGGGGCCGGAGGCGCGGGTGGGGCTGCTGATGGACCGCTCCCCGGAGCTGGTGGTGGGGATCCTGGGGATCCTCAAGGCCGGCGGCGCCTACGTCCCGCTGGACCCGGACCACCCGGCGGAGCGGCTGGCGTGGGTGATGGAGGACGCCGCCTGCCCCCTGGTGGTGACCCGCCACTCCCTCCTCGGCCTCGTCCCCGGCGGCGCGGTGTGCGTGGACGACGACGAGGACGCGCCCGCGCACGACCCCGCGCCGGTCGCGGGGCCCGACTCGCTGGCGTACGTCATCTACACCTCCGGCTCCACCGGGCGGCCCAAGGGGACGCTGGTCCCCCACCGCAACGCCGTGCGCCTCCTGGAAGCCACGGAAGCCTGGTTCGGCTTCGGCGCGGACGACGTGTGGACGCTCTTCCACTCCGCCGCCTTCGACTTCTCCGTCTGGGAGCTGTGGGGCGCGCTGGCGTACGGCGGGCGGCTGGTGGTGGTGCCGCGCGAGACGGCCCGCTCCCCCGAGGCGTTCCACCGCCTCCTGCGCGACGAGGGGGTGACGGTGCTCAACCAGACCCCCTCCGCCTTCCGGCAGCTGGACGGGGCGGACGCGGCGGCCGGCGGACCGCTGGCGCTGCGCTGGGTGATCTTTGGCGGCGAGGCGCTGGACTTCGCGGCGCTGGAGCCCTGGTTCCGGCGCCGGGGCGACGCGGCGCCGCGGCTGGTGAACATGTACGGGATCACCGAGACCACCGTGCACGTCACCTTCCGCCCGCTCACGGTCGCGGACGCGCGCGGGCGCTCGTCCGCCATCGGCGTTCCCATCCCCGACCTGCGGGCGTACGTGCTGGACGGCCGCATGCGCCCGGTGCCCACCGCCACCCCCGGCGAGCTGTACGTGGGCGGCGCCGGGGTGGCGCGCGGCTACCTGGGGCGCCCCGCCCTCACCGCCGAGCGCTTCGTGCCCGATCCCTTCCCCCCCGCCCCCGGCGCGCGGCTCTACCGCACGGGCGACCTGGTGCGGCGCTCGGCGGCGGGGGAGCTGGAGTACCTGGGGCGCAACGACCACCAGGTCAAGGTGCGCGGCTACCGCATCGAGCTGGGGGAGATCGAGGGAGCGCTCTCCGAGCACCCGGGGGTGGGCGCCTGCGCCGCCCTGGCCCGCGAAGACGCGCCCGGCCAGAAGCGGATCGTGGCGTACTGGGCCCGGCGCGCGGACGCCCCGGCGACGGCGGGCGAGCTGCGGCGCTTCCTGGAGGCGCGCCTTCCCGACTACATGCTGCCGGCGCTCCTGGTGGAGCTCCCCGCGCTCCCACTGACCGCCAACGGCAAGGTGGACCGCGACGCGCTCCCCGCCCCCGACGCGGCGCGCCCCGCGCTGGAGGCGCCCTTCCGCGCCCCGGCGGAGGGGGACGAGGCGATCCTTGCCGGGATCTTCGCGCAGGTGCTGCGACTGGAGCGCGTGGGCGCGGACGACTCTTTCTTCGAGCTGGGCGGGCACTCGCTCCTGGCCACGCAGGCCATGGCGCGCGTGCGCGAAGCGTTCCGCGTCAACCTCCCCCTCCGCGCGCTGTACGCCTCGCCCACGGTGGCGGGGCTGGCGGCGGCGGTCGCGGAGGCACGGGAGAGCGGCGATGCCGGAGAAGAGTATCTCCCCCTCCCCTCCATCGTCCCCGACGCGGAGGGGACGGGCGAGCCGTTCCCCCTCACGGACATCCAGCAGGCGTACTGGGTGGGGCGCAACCGGGGCTTCGAGCTGGGCGACGTGCCGGCCCACATCTACCTGGAGTTCGAAGCGGCGGGGCTGGACCTGGAGCGCCTGGGCCGCGCCGTGGTGCGCCTGGTGGAGCGCCACGGGATGCTGCGCGCGGTGGTGCTGGAAGACGGGACGCAGCAGATCCTCCCCAGCGTCCCCCCCTACCGCATCGCCACGGTGGACCTGCGCGAGATGGGCGAGGAGGAGCGCGCGGAGGCCATCGAGGCGGTGCGCGGGCGGATGTCGCACCAGGTGTTCGACACCACCCGCTGGCCGCTCTTCGAGATCGGCGCCCATCTCCTCCCCGGCGACCGCGTGCGGCTGCACTTCAGCGTGGACCTGCTGATCACCGACGCCGATTCGCTCGCCATCCTGAACCGCGAGCTGGGGGCGCTGTACCTGGACCCCGAGCGCGAGCTCCCGCCCCTGGACATCACCTTCCGCGACTACGTGCTGGCCGAGCGCGCGCTGCGCGAGACCGAGCACTACGCGCGCTCTCGGCGCTACTGGCTGGAGCGGGTGCGCTCGCTGGCGCCCGCGCCGGAGCTTCCCCTCACGCGGCCCATGGGGGCGCTGGGCCAGGGGCGGTTCGCGGGGCTGCGCTGGACTTTGGAAGGGGATCGCTGGACGCGGCTCAAGGCGCGCGCGGCGCGCTCCGGCGTCACGCCCTCGGGGGTGCTGCTGGCCGCGTACGCGGACGCGCTGGCGCTGTGGAGCCGCCGTTCGCGCTTCACCCTCAACCTCACCACCTACAACTGCCTCCCGCTGCACCCGCAGGCGCGCGACCTGGTGGGCGACTTCACCTCGCTGACGCTGGTGGAGGTGGACGCGGCGCAGCCCACCTTCGAGGAGCGCGCGCGGGCGGCGCAGCGGCAGCTCGTGGAAGACCTGGACCACCCCTACTTCGGGGGGATCGAGGTGCTGCGCGAGCTGGCGCGGGTGCGCGGCGACCGGCTGGGCGCGGCCATGCCCGTGGTGTTCACCAGCACCCTCCCCCTACACACCCGCGGCGGCGACCGCCGCGCCGCCTTCCCCGTGGAGCTGGTGGTGGGGATCACCCAGAGCCCGCAGACGCTCCTGGACCACCAGGTCTCCGAGATCGAAGGCGCGCTCGCCGTGCGCTGGGACTTCCTGGACGACGCGTTCCCCGCCGGCGTGGTGGACGACATGTTCGCCGCCTACACGCGCCTGCTGGAGTCGCTGGCGGACGACGAGGGGGCGTGGGAGCGCGAGGGACGCGCCTGGCTTCTTCCCCCTGCCCAGCTCGGCCGCCGCGCCGAGGCCAACGCCACCGGCGAGCCCTTCCCCGCCGGGCTCCTCCACGCGCCGTTCCTGGAGCGCGCCCGCCGGCATCCGCAGCGCCCCGCCGTCTTCTCCGCCACGCGCACGCTCAGCTTCGGCGAGCTGCGCAGGCACTCCGGCGCCCTCGCGGCGCGGCTCCGCGCCCTGGGCGTGCGGCCGGACGAACTGGTGGGCGTGGTGATGGAGAAGGGGTGGGAGCAGGTGGCCGCCGTGCTCGCCGTGCTGGAGGCGGGCGGCGCCTACCTGCCGGTGGAGGCCTCGCTCCCCGCCGAGCGCAGGAGCTTCCTGCTGACGCACGGCGGCTGCCGCGTCGCCCTGACCCAGCCCTCGCTCGTGGATGCGATCGACTGGCCCGCGGGTATCGAGGTGATCGCCGTTGGGACGGACGCCGAGTGGGATGGGAACGACCTGGAGCCCATCCAGAGCCCCTCCGATCTCGCCTACGTGATCTTCACCTCCGGCTCCACCGGCACGCCCAAGGGGGTGATGGTGGAGCACCGCGCCGCCCTCAACACCTGCCTGGACGTCAACCAAACATGGTCCGTGGGGGAGGACGACCGCGTGCTCGCGCTCTCCTCCCTCTCCTTCGACCTCTCCGTCTACGACGTCTTCGGCGTGCTGGGCGCGGGAGGCGCGCTGGTCATCCCCCCGCCCGACGCCGCGCGGGACCCCGGCGCCTGGCTGGCGATGGCGCGCGAGCACGGCGTGACGCTCTGGAACACCGTCCCCGCGCTGCTGGAGATGGCGGTGGAGTACGCCGCCGGCCGCGGCGAGACGCTCCCCGAATCGCTGCGCGTGGCCCTGCTCTCGGGCGACTGGATCCCGCTCACCCTTCCCGATCGCGCTCGGGCGCTGCGGCCGGGGCTGCGCGTGGTGAGCATGGGCGGCGCGACGGAGGCGGCTATCTGGTCCATCGTGTACCCGGTGGGCGAGGTGGATCCCGCCTGGAAGAGCATCCCCTACGGACGGGCGATGCGCGGGCAGGGCTTCCACGTGCTGGACGCGGCCATGGAGCCGGCGCCGGAGTGGACCGCAGGCGAGCTGTACATCTCCGGCTGCGGCCTGGCGCGCGGCTACTGGCGGGACGCGGAGAAGACGGCGGAGCGCTTCATCGTGCATCCGCGCACGGGGGAGAGGCTGTACCGCACGGGCGACCTGGGGCGCTGGCTGCCGGACGGGAACATCGAGTTCCTGGGGCGCGAGGACGCGCAGGTCAAGGTGGGCGGGCACCGCATCGAGCTGGGGGAGATCGAGGCCGCCCTCGCCCGGCACCCGGGGGTGCGGGACGCCGCCGCCGCCGTCTTTGGCGAGCCCGGCGGCTCCATGCGGCTGGCCGCCTACTACGTGGCCGAGCCGGCCGCGAGCGCGGCCGAGGGCGGGAACGGGACGGCGGGCGGGCATGCGCCGGCGGACGGGGGCGTGCTCCTGGATCCGGCCGCGCGGGAGGCGTTCAAGCACGCGCTGCACGCCGGGCGCAACGGCCGCTCGGGCGGCATCCCCTTCCCCGGGGCGACTCCGGTGGAAGAGGCAGCCCCCGCGTGGACCGCGCGCGGCACCCGGCGCGACTTCCTGGAGCGGCCGGTCCCCCTGGACGCGCTGGGGAGGATGCTGGAGTGCCTCCGCGTCCTGCACGTGGATGGAAACGCGCGCCGCCGCTACGCCTCCGCTGGGGGCATCTACCCCGTGGACGCCGTCCTCCACGTACGCGCCGGCGCCGTGGAGGGGCTGGAGGGCGGAGCCTACCGCTACGACGCCACGCTGCACCGGCTGGAGGCGGTGGGCACGGGCGCGGGGGTGGACGAGACGGCGCACTGGCCATTCAACCGGGACGCGGCCCGCCGCGCCGCCTTCACCCTCTTCCTGGTGGGGCGCATGAAAGACATTGCCCCGCTGTACGGCGGCGCCGCCCGCGACTTCTGCCTGGTGGAGGCGGGGATGATGGCGCAGCTCCTGGAAACCGCCGCCGCCGCCGAGGGAATCGGCGTGTGCGGCGTGGGGAGCCTGGACTGGGAGAAGGTGCGCGGCGGCCTGGGCTCCGGCGAGAGCCACGCGCTCCTCTACACCCTGCTGGGCGGCGCGGTGGAGCCCGCCGCCGCCTCCGCAGCCGCCTTCCCGGACGGCGACAGCGGCATGCACGCAGGCAACGGCCACGCCGGCAACGGCAACGGCGGGCACCCGGCGGGGCCCACGGCGGACGAGCTGCGCACGTTCCTCCGCGGCAAGCTTCCCGAGTACATGGTCCCGCCGAGCATCGTCCGGCTGGACGCGCTCCCGCTGACGGCCAACGGCAAGGTGGACCGCAGGGCGCTCCCCGCCCCAGCGGAGGGCGCCACGCCCCGCGCCCGGCCGGTGCTGGCGCCGCGCACCGGCCTGGAGGCACGCATCGCGGCCGCCCTCGCGGCGGAGCTGGGGACGGCCAGCGTGGGCGTGTCCGAGAACTTCTTCGACCTGGGGGCCACCTCGCTCACGCTGGTGCGGCTGCACAACCGCCTGCGCGGGGCGCTGGAGCGCGACTTCCCCGTGGTCACCCTCTTCCGCCACACCACGGTGGAGGCGCTGGCCCGTGCCCTGGAGGCCGAGCCCGCCACCGCCCCGGCGGAGGACGACAGCGCCGAGCGCGCCCGCCTGCAGCGCGAGGCGCGGCTCGCCCGCGCCCGTCGCGTCCAGGAGGCGGGCGGCTGACGCGACGGTCCGGTGCGGAGGCGGGCCGAACGGCGCTCGCTCCGCCCGCCGGCGGGAACAGGCAAGCCAGGGGCGCGGGATCCTCCGCATCGATGCAGATCCGAATCGCCCCAGCCAGAAGACACGCAGGAATGGATCGCCGGGCCGAAGTGAAGCGGAGACCGAGACGATGGAACCAGACAACGCGCCGAGGAGCCAAGTGGACCCCAACCTTTCCGCATCCGCGCTCGACGTAGCCATCGTGGGGATGGCGGGGCGCTTTCCGGGCGCGCCGTCGGTGGAGGCGCTGTGGACGCGGCTGGCCGACGGGGCGGAGGGAATCCTCCCCACCACCGACGCGGAGCTGGACGCCGCGGGGGTGGACCCCGCCGCCCGCCGCGACCCTCGCCTGGTGCGCGCCGCCGCGCGGCTGGAGGGGATCGAGCGGTTCGACGCGGCCTTCTTTGGCTACTCGCCCCGCGAAGCCGCCGCCATCGATCCCCAGCACCGCATCTTCCTGGAGTGCGCCTGGGAGGCCATGGAAGACGCCGGGCGCGTCCCCGGAGCCGCCGGCGGGCCCGTGGGCGTCTTCGCCGGGACGGGTATGAGCACCTACCTGCTGCACGTGCTGCGCGGCGGGGCCGACGAGGGCGACTCGATGCAGCTCACGGTGGGGAACGACAAGGACTACCTCGCCACCCGCGTCGCCTACAAGCTGGACCTGCGCGGCCCCGCCGTGGGCGTGCAGACCGCCTGCTCCACCTCGCTGGTGGCCGTCCACCTGGCGTGCCAGAGCCTGCTGGAGTACGGATGCGACCTGGCGCTGGCCGGCGGCGTCTCGGTGCGCGCCCCGCAGCCCCCCGCCTACCGCTGGCAGGAGGGGAGCATCCTCGCGCCCGACGGCGTGTGCCGCGCCTTCGACGCGCGCGCGGGCGGCACCGTGTTCGGCAACGGCGCGGGCGTGGTGGCGCTCCGCCGGCTGGACGACGCCGTCCGCGACGGCGACCACGTGTACGCCGTCATCCGCGGCTCGGCCGTGAACAACGACGGCGCGCGGAAGGTGGGGTACACCGCCCCCAGCGTGGAGGGGCAGGCCGCGGTGGTGCGTGCCGCCCTGGCCGCCGCCGGGGTGCCGCCCGCGTCCATCGGCTACGTGGAGGCCCACGGCACCGGCACCCCGCTGGGCGATCCCATCGAGGTGGCCGCCCTCAACCAGGCCTTCGGCGCGGGGGGGAGCTGCTGGCTGGGCTCCGTGAAGCCCTCGCTGGGGCACCTGGACACCGCCGCCGGCGTCACCGGGCTCATCAAGGCCGCCCTGGCGCTGGACCGCGGGCTGATCCCCGCCACCCTGCACCACGGGGCCCCCAATCCGGACGTCCCCTTCGCGGAGGGGCCCTTCCGCGTGGTCACCGCGCCCACCCCGTGGCCGCGGGGCGGCGCCCCGCGCCGGGCGGGGGTCAGCTCGTTCGGCATCGGCGGGACCAACGCGCACGTGGTGCTGGAGGAGGCCCCCGCCCCCGCGCCGTCCGCGTCGGCGGGCCCGCAGCTCCTGGTGGTCTCCGCCCGCACGGCCGCCG
>CADCTW010000243.1 GCA_902805735.1 uncultured Gemmatimonadota bacterium
CCGAGCGCGCGCGCGGCAGCGCCCGGTGCGCTCAGCTCAACGCCCTCGCCGCCCAGCTCGACCGGGACGCGCGCGGCGCGGCCGACGCGGCGCGCGTCACCGCCATGGCCGCCGCGGTCCGCGACCTGGCGCGCGCGACGCGCTAGGAACAGCGGATCTCACACAGAGGCACAGAGACACGGAGAGAAGCACTCCTCCGTGTCTCTGTACCTCTCTGTGAGCCCCCAATGGGCCTGCGGACGCGAGAAGGCCCTCCAGCGCGAATGCGTTGGAGGGCCTTCTCTTATCACAGTCGGGACGGCCGGATTTGAACCGGCGACCCCCTGAACCCCATTCGGAGGCCTATAGGGTCGTAATGCCACAATCCGTTGTACTTCCTGGCAATTCGCAGTTCGGGTGTAGCATCGCGTGCCTGTCAGAAGCGGCCCCGTAGCACAGGACTCACCGAGATACTCGCTTCGCGACGATGGGCATCTTGTCCTCACACGCGCATGTGCGCGTGTGAGGGCAGTAGCCCGGTCAGCACGTGCAGACCGGGTCCGGAGCGTGTGACATCGGGTGCCATGTGAGCGTGTTCTCCGTAACCACTGATACCACATCGCGCTTGCGGACGCCTGAACCCGGACGGTAGGTGCAGTATTTCCGCACGCGCCGCGCCCGTGACGTCGTGCCCGCCGGCGGACGCGACGTTACGGACCCACGCCCCAATGCACCGGGAGAGGGTGCCGTGGGGGGAGCTCATCGGGCTGGTGCGCCCCGGATTTGCGGAGCCGCGCGGCTCCGATCCTCTGCTGACGGATTGACTCTACCGGGCTGGCGGGGCTGGCTCCCCGTTCGTATGTTCCCAGGCCGGCGGGCGGTCCGCACCGCCGGTCCTCCCGCTGCAGTTCACCTCCTCCGGCACCCCCTCTCCGGAGCGCCTCCGTTGAACGGCTGGATCCTCAAGCACGCGCATCTGGGCATCGGCAAGGTCGTCGCGCACGACGGGCGGACCCTGCGCGTCCGTTATGTGGAGGGCGGAGCTGAACTCACCCTCGGGCCCACGGCGATCCAGGAAGGCGTCCTGGTGCGGGTTCCTCTGGCACCGGGCGCACGCTGCACCGTAGAGGGGAGCGCATGCACCGTACACAGCCTCGCAGATGGGGGCGGAGACGGCCCCTTCCGGTACAGGGTGCAGCGGGAGGATGGAACCACCGCGTTGGTGAGCGAGGTGGACTTGGCGCCGTTTCCCGGGGAGGTGACGACTGACCCGCTGCTCCAGCTCGCGAGCGCGGATGCGCACCCGTACGCACTCTTTGCCGCCCGGGAGTGGCTGGTGCGGTCGCACTCGCGCCTGGTCAGGAACGCGGGTGGGTTCCAGGCGCTCTTGTCGAGCCGCATCGACCTGCGCCCCCACCAGGCGTACGTCGCCGGCGTGATTGTCGGCGACTGGCGCAGGCGGTACATACTGGCGGACGAGGTAGGTCTGGGGAAGACCATCGAGGCAGGGGTCGTCATCCACGACCTCCTCCTGCAGAAGCCGGACGCCCGGATTTTGGTGATCTGCCCAGGGGAGCTGACGCAGCAGTGGTTATGCGAGATCTTCTCCAAGTTCGGTGGGCACGTTTTCACCCTGGTCGACCTGCACGATCCGGAGGCGGTGAGGCCGGGTGTGCTGCGGAAGGCTATCGTTTCGACCGCGCTCGCGGGCTTTCGACTCTCGGAAACGCTCGCCGCCGTCCCATGGGACATGGTCGTGGTGGACGAGGTGCACCACCTCCTCCAGGCGCCGCGGCTCTACGCCCTTGTCGAACGCCTGTCGCGCTCGGTGAAGGCGCTCCTTCTGCTCAGCGCCCTTCCCGCTCAACGCCGCGAAGACGAGTTCCTGCGCCTGCTCAGGCTGCTGGAACCGGACCGGTACGGATCGGAAACGGCGGACGATTTCCGGGCACTCCACGCCGTCCAGCGGGAGGTGGGACTCCGGTTGCGTCGGCTCTCCGCGCGGGCGCAGGAACTACAGGCCGGTGAGGTGTCCGTCGGCGACGTCGCGCGTGTCGCACGGCGGCTGCTGGACGTGCCGGCGCTCGCCCGTGACGGCCGGTTGCTCCGCGCCGTGGACGCGCTCGCTCATCAGGAGGCCACGGCTGCGCAAGCGGCGGACGAGATCGTCGCCTATGTGGCGGACCGGTACCGCGTCAACCGGCGCATCCTCCGCAACCGGCGGCAGCACTTGATCGAACGCGGCGAGATCGCCGCGATCCAGCGCCACCTCGAGGTGCATCCCTACGAACCGGGACAGCTGGAGCGAGAGGCAGCTGACAGCGTGGTCGAGTTGGTGTGCACGGCCCGGAGCGCTGGCCTCGCCCCCGAAGTCGTACACGCGCTCGCGCGCGTGTCGCTGCAGAGCCTGGTTTCGCCGGGCGCGGTGTCCGGGCTCGTCGGCGATCTGGCGCGCGCCGTGCCCTCCGGCGGCACCGACGAAGACGCCGCGTACGCAGCGTCCGGGCACCTCGCCGGGTACGCCGAGTGGCCCGTGTATCGGCAGATCCTCGCCCGGGTGGCCCGGCCGTTCCTAGACGATGCCGTCGTTGCCCGCGCGCTGGAGCGTGCCCGCGCGTGGCAGGCTTCGTCGCAGGGCGCGGCGCGGATCCGGCACATCGCGGCGCTGCTGCGCGCCCGGACGGCAGACGGCGCTCCCCCGCCCAAGATCCTCCTGTTCGCGGGCTTCCCTGGCGCGTGCACCGAGGTGGCGGCGGCACTCGGAGGGGCGTTTGGAGCGGCCGCGGTGAGGGAATTCCGCCACGACCTCCCGCGCGACGTGAAGGAAGAGAACGTGCGCGCCTTTGCCACCAACCCTGCCGTGTGGGTGCTCGTGTCAGACGAAACGGGCGGCGAGGGACGGAACTTCCAGTTTGTGGACGAGGTGGTGCACGTCGACACGCCCTGGAGCGTGGCGCGAGTGGAACAGCGGATCGGACGACTGGACAGGATTGGACGCGAGGCCGTGCGGCCGGAGGTGCTCTCCCGGGTTATCGTGGCGGAGGGGACAACGGAGGCCGGGCTGGTCCAGTGCTACGCCGAAGGGATCGGCGTATACGGGGCCTCCGTCAGCGGGCTGGAGTTCGCGCTGCGCGACGTGGAGCGCGGGATCATCGAGGAGGCGCTGGTCGGGGGGTACGACGGGATGTGCGACCGCGCCCCGGAGATCCGGGAGGCGCTCTCCCAGGAACGGGCACGGGACGAGGGCGAAACGGTCCTAGATGAGGCATCCTTCGGCCGCTCGTCTTCCGAGCGGCTCCGGCACGTGCACCACTCGGCGCGTGTCGAAGCGGAGCTGGAGCGTTCGTTCGTGCGCTACGTGCGGAGCGTGTCCTCCAAACGTGCCGCCCGGGCGGACGACGACCGGCGGCACCCCGAAGGAGTCTGGACGCTGCACCCGGACGAGTTCCGCCACGGCGTCCTTCCGCGCGCGGAGGACGGGCAGGCGGAAATCTTCCGAAAGGCCCACGGGACGTTCCGCCGCGCCATTGCGCAGGTCCGACCGGACCTCGAGTTCTTCACCGCTGGCCACCCGCTGTTCGACGCAATCGTTCGGTCCCTGGGCGCGTCCGTAGCCGGGCGAACCTACGCCATCTCGTGCGCGGCGAGCGGGCGTCCCAGCTGGACCGGGTTCGAGTTCGTGTTCCGCGCCGAGCCGGATTGGAACGCCGTCGCTTCTCAACCTGGCCTCGCCGCGCGGGTGGCCGAGCCGTTCACCGCTCCCCCGGTGCACCTGTTCTGCACCACGGAAGGCGTGGTAGTGGAGGACGGCGACGCGCTGATCCGTCTTCGCCAGGGACTCCAGATGCCCGACCAGGGAAGAACTTGGGTGGACATCCAGTCTGCCCGGCTCCTGGGGATTCTGGGGGGCCAGATGGGCAGCGATTGGCAGGGCGTCCTCCTCGGCATCCACGGCGCCGCCCACGACCGCGCCCGCGAGCAACTCGCCTCCCGGCTGGAGGGTTCGCTCGCGGCGGAGGACGCAAAGACCGCCGAGTCGCTCCGCCAGATCCGCATGGCAGGTGTTCCCGCCGACTCCGGTGAGGCGGAGGCGCTCGAGTGCCTTCGCGCCGCCCGGGCGCAGTGGTCGGTGGTGCTCGACTCCGTGGGATTCCTGGCCGTGAATGTGGGGCGGGCGTGAGCGCGCTGCGTACGCTACTGGTTGACTCGCTCCGCGCGGGGCATGCGCCGGATGACGCCGGAGCCCGGCCTGGAGGCCCGCCGTCCTCGGACGGCGCGATCTGGCGGTTCCTGCGGGCGTGGGGGGCCTCAGGCACGCTCACCGCGGATTGCGCCGTCCTCCTTCGCCAGGTCGCGCGCTGGGGGGACATCTACGTCGGCTCTGCCCCCGAAGGGTGGCGCGCGGTGCTGGCTTCGGCCGGTGTGGCCATCACCCACGCTGGCGTACTGCGGGCGGATGTCTTCCGGCCCGGCTGGCTCGGATACGTCGCGGACCCTCTGCCGGTGCTGCGACGATGGGACGAATCCGTCCCTGGCGAGCGCTTTCTCGAGGCGTTCGGCTACACCACGTGGCAGTCCCAGGCGCAGAAAGAGTGCGCCTGGACGGTGCTCACCGCTCCTCCGGGGTCGTGCACACTCGTGGCGCTCCCCACCGGCTCCGGGAAGAGTCTGTGCTTCCAAATGCTTCCCCGCTTCGGCCGCGGGCTCACCGTCGTCGTGGTCCCCACGGTCGCGCTCGCGCTGGATCAGTGGCGCAGCGCCTGGACGCTGTTCCGGGATATCCCGGGGGTGAACCCGAGCTACTTCGCGTCTGGCGACCGCGCTGCGGCGACCGTATGCGAGGACGTCCGCACCGGACGCACCCGGCTGGTATTCACGTCGCCGGAGGCATGCGTATCGGGACGGCTCCGGACAACCTTGGAAGAGGCGGCCGCCGAGGGCAGGCTGGACAACCTCGTCGTGGACGAAGCCCACATGGTGGAGACCTGGGGTGCCTACTTCCGCGTAGACTTCCAACTGCTGGCCACGCGACGTAGACAGTGGTTGGCACTGTCCGGTGGGAGGATGCGCACGCAACTGCTCTCCGCGACCTTCACACCCGCCGGACGCGCCACGCTGCGCGCCCTGTTCGGAGGTGACGGATGGAGCGAGGTCGTGAGCCAGCGCCTGCGGCCGGAGCCCGCATATCACCTCCGAGAGTTCGCCGACGCCGCCGAACGCCGGCGTGCCGTTCTGGAGTGCGCGTGGCGGCTCCCGCGGCCGGCGGTGTTCTACACGACGGAGGTTGCGGACGCACTCGACCTGGAGCGGGAGCTCCGCTCAGAGGGGTTCTCCCGCGTGGGATGCTTCACGGGTGACACACCTGGCGGCGAGCGCGTGCGGCTGTTGGATGCCTGGCGCGCCGACGGGATCGACCTGATGGTCGCCACTTCGGCGTTCGGCATGGGAGTGGACAAGGGCGACGTGCGCGCGGTTGTCCACGCCTGCCTCCCCGAGAACCTGCACAGATACTATCAGGAGGTCGGCCGCAGCGGCCGCGATGGTTACTCCTCGGTATGCGTGCTCCTCCCTACGCGGCAGGACGAGCACACCGCTCGCACGATGACGCCGAAGCTGATCGGCGACGAACTGGGGGACGAGCGATGGCGCGCTGTCTGGGCGACGCGAGAGGGAGCGGAGGAGGTGCGCACCTATCGGGTGCGTGCCGACGCCCAGCGCCTGGGATTGCTCGGAACCCGTTCGGGGCGGCGGAATGCCGACTGGAACAAACGGTTGCTCCTCCTCATGCAGCGGGCGGGGCTGCTGGACCTCCTCGACGCGACCCGGACGGCGGATGGGGCGCAGTGGCTGGTACTCCGGATCAAAGAGGGGTTCGATCCGCACGCCCGCGCCCTCGGGCCGGTGCTGGCCGAGCACCGCAGCGCCGAAGTTGCGGGCGCTCTCGCCGACGTGGACCGGATGGTGGAGTACGTCCGCAGAGGGGCACCGCTTTGTCGCACCCTGACCCGCACCTACGGTGAAGGCACCGAGCGCGCTTGCGGCGGATGCCCCGGTTGCCGCGTGCGGGGTCGCGAACCGGGCGAGTGCCCTCCGCTTCCGATTGAGGCATCCCCCCCGGACGAGGACGCCCGCCGCATTGTGGTGGCCGGGTGCCCGCACCCGCTGCGCCACCGGACGGACTTCGTGCGTCTGGTGAGGCGGATCGTGGAGGGCAGGTATGCGCGCCGCTTCGTGTGCGCGCCCGCCCTCCAGAGGGCGCTCTGCGACACATTGGCGCAGGCAGTGGGCGATCCGCCCCCGGTCCCGTACCGGGTGGACTCGCTGGGCGGCGTTCCGTTCGCCCCCGCGCTAGCCGAGACCCTCGTGGTGCTGCACGTCGACGAGCTCCACCCGGCGCTGCTCCACGAACGGCGCGGCGGGACGGTAGTCCACCTCGTCACGGCGGGCACACCGCTCCTAGACTTCAACGGGCGCTACCCGTTCGAGGCCGAGGGCGCCGCGCTCCACCCCCACCCCGACGCATGGCTCCAGGAGGCCCCGCCCCTTGTTCACTGACCAGCCGGTTACCCCGACCCGCGTCGAAACGCTGGTCGACCTGCTGCGCCAAACACGCTACCAGTTCGACCGCGAAAAGTTGGGCATGGTGCTCCAGCCCGACGAGCTGCCCAAGGTGGGCGCCGACAGCCGGCGCACCCAGACCAGCGTGGCGGTGCGCGCCGCCGTCGAACTCGGGCTCGTGGAGGAGACTGCGCGCGGCCTCCGCCTCACCTTTGAGCGCGGGGACCCTCGCCCCACGCGGGATGTCGTGCTCCAAGCCGTCGACGAGCGCGTGCTCTCGGGCGAGGACGTGGAACCCTACTTCGCCCGGTTCTATGCGTGGCTTCTGAACGAGGGGCGCGCGGCGGACACACGGCGCAATGGCGACGAGTGGGCGAAGGCATTCGAGACGGCCGTCTACCAAGGCCGCAGCCCCAACAATCCCTTCAACGGGGCAAAGTACGACGGACTCAAGCGGTGGATCGCCTACGCGGGCCTCGGCTGGTTCGACCCACGCGGCGTGTTCCAGCCCAACCCGTTTGGGCGCGTCTCGCGCCGGCTCGACGCGATCTTCGGTGGGGACGACGCCCTCCCCGGCGACGAGTTCATGGCGCGCGTGGGCGAGTGCTGCCCCGAGTTGGACGGCGGCGCCGTCTTCGTGCGAGCCCTCCCGGCGTGGCGGCGTGAGGCAACCACGTGCACACTCGGTCTCAGCCATGCGCTCGTAGACCTACATCTGGCGCGCCAACTGAGGCTGACGTGCGCGCGCGACAGCGGGGGGTGGAGCATCGCGGCCGCGGCGCCTCCAGTCGAGGGAACCATGCAGTCCGCACGCATCGATTTCGTGGCCCGCGCGCAAGGATGACAATGCACACCATCAAGGCGCCCGCCGTCGTCCCCGCCGAACCGGGACGGCCCTGCTGGACCCATAAGGCGGTCGCAGTGGCGATCCCGCGGATCGCGCAGCTCGATGAGTCGCGTGTCGACTACTTCCTCGCCAGCCACACACCCATCGACGGGCTCCGCGACACGCGCACCGGTGACCTACTGGGCGAGGAGGAGCTTTTCGCGTCCATCGCCGATCCCGCCCACGGCGACGTCCTCGCGCTGGTGCACGGGGATCCCGGAACGGGAAAGTCCCACCTGATCCACTGGCTCAACCTGCGCCTCCGGCGCGCGCTTGCCGAGGGCGAACTGCAAGGCGCCGTCCCCGTTCTGGTGCAGCGCCGCAGTGGGAGCCTCCGCGACGCGCTGGAGCAACTGGTACGGCAGCTTCCGGAGGAGTTCGCCGGTTACTTGGACCCGGTGCGCAATGCGATTGACCAGATCACCCCGGAGATCGCGCGACGGGAATTGGCGGGGGAGTTGAACATGGAACTGGGCGTGCGCCGGGCCACACGAGGTCGCCCGCCCATCACCGGCGAACTGCGGCGCATCGAGGACCTGGTTGCGTCGCCCGGCTTCCGCGACTGGTTGTCCCGCGAGGGCGGACCCATCGACCGCATTGTGCGGCTCCTCAGCGACGCCAGCGAGGTGGAGGAGCGTGACGCCCCGCCGGTGTTCGCGCCGCGCGACTTCCTATTGGAGGACGGCCGCTACAACCGCGAGAACACCCCCACGGTCCTCCGCCTGATCGACGATCTGGAAGACGAGGCGGAGTTGCGCGACGAGGCCGCGCGGCACTTCAACGAGGTGCTGCCGGATGCGCTGCGTGAGGTCACCCGTCTCACCGGCAGCCTGCGTGAGATCTTCGACCGCATCCGGACAGACCTCCGCGCCCGCGGCGAGTGGCTGGCGGTATTCGTCGAGGACGTGTCCGTCATGTCAGCGCTCGACCAAGAAGTGGTCAACATGTTCGAGCCGCAGGGCCGCGACGAGCTGTGCCGGACAATCGCTGTCCTGGGGCTCACCCTGCCGGGCATGCAGCGCCTCCGCGACAACCAGAAGGAGCGCGCCACCCACACGATTTCCGTGGGCGAGGGCTCCGACACGGATTGGGTCGGTGACCGGGAAGGAGTGGCGCGGTTCACCGCGCGCTACCTGAACGCACTGCGCCTCCCGGCGGAAGAGGTGGCCGACATCGCCAGGCGGCGGAGGGCCTCGCGAGGGGACGTGGACGCCAGCGCGTGCGATGGGTGCGCGGTCCGGGAGGGATGCCATTCGGCCTTCGGATTCGTGGAGCTGGAAGGGACCCGCATAGGGACGTTCCCCTTCTCGGTGGACGCACCGCAACGCTTGGTGTCCAACCTCAACGAGGGCTCCGACGGAGTGCGCCGGAACCCCCGCGGGCTCCTGATGCATGTGGTCCACCCGGTGGTCGCGGCCCATCCGTCGCTTGAGATCGGCGAGTTTCCCTCGCTCCACCTCGCGGTCCGTCCGCCGGTACTGCCGTACTGGGCGACGTTCGAAGAGCGTTTCTGCGGGAACTGGACACCGGCCGAGCGGACGCGGCTCCGCACCCTCGCCCAGTTCTGGATCCGTGCGGATAGCGCTGACGAGGCGGCGTCCGAGCTCGCGCGCTTCCTGGCTCCGCTCCGGTTCCCCACGTTCACGGGGGCGGCGGTCGAACGGCGCCCCGAGCCTGCGGGTACACCAGCTCCTGGCCCGCGCCCCGAGGACGGGGCCGGGCCGGCACCTGAGCCGCGGGTCCACCCGAAGCTGGAGCGGCTCCTCCGCGAACTGGATGACTGGATGGCCGGCGGTGATCTCGCGGACGCCCACGCCCGCGAGTTGATCGCTGAGCTGGCGTTAAAGAGCATCCGCTGGGAAGACCAGCGCGAGGTGCCCCAGCGCATCTGGCGGGAGATGCTCAAAGGGTACGAGTGGGTCAACATTGAGGGGATGCGCTCCCGGCTCAAGAACCGCACCGGGTTCTCCGTCTCCATCGAACGCTCGGCAGAGACCCGGGACCTGATTGAGTCGCTTGCCCAGTTCGAGTGGACAGGCAGCAACTCCTGGAACTTCGAGGACGGGGAGCGGCACAAGCGCCGCGTGTCCGCGTGGCTGCGCCGCCACCAGGGCCGCCTTCATGCCGCGTTGCACCCGCGCGGCGGGCTGGACCCCGAGGCGCCGGTGCGCGTGGCGGTGCAGTTCCTCGCGGCGGTATCGATGGCCGAGCGCCGAGGCCGCATCCCGGAGGAAGCGGACCGCCGCATCGCCTCGGTCCTCGCTCCGCCGGGAGAGGCGCCTCCGGTCGGGTTGTCCGCGCAGTGGCAGGGGGCGATCGCATCATTCCGGGCCCATCACTCCCGCGTCCGCGAATTCCTGCTCGGAGAGGTTACAGTGCCACAGGGAGCCACGGGCGGGATCAACTTCATCGATCCTCTGCCCATCCTGCGTGCGTTGGCGGAGTTCGATGCCAGTCCGCGCGTGGATGACCTGGACGAGCGGTTCTTCACCCAGTTCTGGTCGTCGCGCTACGCTGCTCTCGAAGGTCTCCCGGGACTCGGTGCGCTTTCACTCTATGGGACCGTGGAGGGCGCAGCCCTCGCGGAGCTGCTGGAACGCGTACGCGCCTCCCTGGGCGAGTGGGGGTACGTGGAGGATGACCTGGCCGCATCCGTCCAGGCGTTCTTCACTGACCTCGCGGCTGAGATCAAGGCCGAGCGGGAGTCGGAGGTTTTCGCCTCGGCCCCGCTCTTCGACGGGCTGTCGGCTCGGCAGCTCGCGGACCGGACGAGGCGTTGGGCGCGCGCTGCGGGTGCAGCAGCCGTTGCGGCCGCACCCGCGGACCCTGTCGACACCCTCCTGCACGATCCGGCCCCGCTCCGCGAGGTGGACGAGCACCTGACCACCGCATGTGCGCACCTTCTGCAGGTGGAAGGATGGGTGCAGCAGGAGTTGGACGACATTCTCCACTCCGGAGACCCTGACGAATGCGCGGCCGCTCTCCTGGCTGCGCTGGACAGGATCGCCGCCGTCGATCGCCCCGAAGTTGCGGAGGTTTCTTGATAGGACAAACGCGTCTCCAGCGCCTGCGTACCGACGTATGTGCCATCCCGGACAAGCGCGGGCGCCAGGAACTAGTGGGTGCGCTCCAGCACTACGGCGCACGGGCGCACGCCGGAGCCGAGGCGCTCGAGGCAACTGCCAACTCCGAGAGGTGGGTCCGGGTCGTGTTCCCGAACCTCTCCACGGCGTCCCACGCGCACCGCCGGAAAGCCTCCTCAACTGCGGCGAAACTGGCGGACACCGTGCGCGCCGGTGCGGGCGCGGTGAACGAGGCCGGAGTGAGCGCCGCCTTTGCCAGCCTCGGCGACCACATCACCAGCGCCCAGAAGGCGCTGCGCGATCCGTGGACCCGACAGATGGAGCAGCGCCTGAAGGGCTTCGAGGCGCTGCTGGGTGCGGCAGAGACAGCCGGGCTCCCGGGGCGGCACGCGCTCGCGGCACAGATCACCCGGCTGCGCGTCCAGGCGCGAATGCCGCCCGCCGACGAGGAGACCGCGCGGGGCGTCGCGGATGCTTTCACCGAGTTGGCTGCGGTGGTCGGCCGCCTCGGGCTCGGGGGAGCGGCCGGCGAGTTCCTCGTTGGTGCGGCTGGCTCCCACGGAGATCCACGTGCGCTCGCGGACCCGGAGGTGCGTGCCTTTTTGGATCGCCATTCGCTTTGGGAGGTCCTCGTGGTGTCGTTCCGCTAAGTCCGGGGCCTATCTCGTCCGTTGAACGGGGTGCGCCGGCCGGGGTCGCTGCATATGTTGTCCAATCGTGACTATTCGGCCACCACAGGACGGTGGGTGAACGATAGATGGCACAATGTACCGAGGCTTCTCGACGCTCGCGGCTCGGAAATGATGCTTGTTCGAACGCATCGTCGGGCCAGAACGATCGTGATGCAGTGGGGACTCCGTGCATCCTGAGGCTTCATGATTCGACAACCGCACATGCCGGCTGAGCAGTTGAACTGAACACAGACCCAAAATCACTCATTCCGAGTTCTTCACGATGCCGCCCATCGCCCCGCCGCAACTCGACGTTCTGTTCACCGCGTTTCGCGATTCCCGATATCTCAACCATTCGCTGGACAGGACAGTGAGGCTCCTCGGAGTGAGCGAGGCGGTAGCGCGTGCACGCATCCGTGACACGCCCGAACTGGAGGTAGAACGGATCCACACTACGAAGGCGCCGGAAGGCTTCTTCGATGTGGTCCGTCCCGTGTTCACCCCGGAGAACATCGTGCGCCTCGCCCCCATTGCGGTGCACCGCCTTGCCGCCAGCTTCGGCAAGTCGGCCGAGGGAGCGCGGGCCTTGGAGGCTGTCCTCAATGGTGGAGGCGAAGCAGCGGCGTTCCACATCCGGGATGGCGAGGTGCTCCCCGGTCCTGGGGCCTCCGATCCGGTGAGGGTCGTACCACCCAACACGATGGATCACGCCCCTGCCGCGTACGTTGCCGGTCCCCTGGATGAGGCCGAGGACCTGCGGGTCCTCGGCCACCTGGAGAATCTGGAGGCGGAGCGGATCAATTTCGGCGTGTACGAAACGTTCGTCCCCGTGGCGGAGTTGCTGCGCCGCATCCAGGAAATGGAGCCCGGCCTGCGCTCGGCCGCGCCAGCGGAACTGGAGGCAGCAGTTGAGAGGCTGGGGCGCCACCAGTACTTAATCCGCCTGGCGGAGGATCGCGTGCGGAGCCGCATCAGCGAGACGGTTCGAGTGCTGAAGCGGGTGAAACAGCGCTTCAACGACGGCGATTCAGGCACGGCCCCTTACCTCGTGCACTCGGTGCGAGTGCACTTCGCGGATCGGAAGCGGCTCGACCGTACCCAGCACACGCTCGCGGATGCGCTCGACGGCGTGTTCGAATGGAGCAGGGGAAAGGGAATGCGCGTGGACCGCGCGCGCCATGCGCTGCTTGAGGGGTTTGCCCGGGCGATAAATAGCCCGGACCCCGCGGATGTGCGGATCACGCGGATCCAGAGGGACGCGATCGATTTGATTGGCAAGCAGTATCTCGACCGTGGGGGGCGCGGGTATGTGATCACGGGAAACACCGGGAGCGGGAAAACCGAGGCGGCGCTCTTCCCGCTCCTACTCGGGGCCATGGAGGAGAAACTCCGGGCGCCGGAGGCGGCGGACGGGTGCAAGGTGATCCTAGTCTACCCGCGGCAGGAGCTCGCCAAAAACCAGTTGCAGCGCATCTGCCGCTACCTGGCATACATCAATCAAGAGCTTGCCAACCGCGGCGGCGGGGATGCGGCGCTCACCACAGGCATCTTGTTCGGTGACACCCCGTTCGACCAGACCGACTTGGAGAGTGCCTCCAAGCGCGGCTGGGAGGAGGCGGATGGCCGCCGAGTCGTTCCGTACTTCCTGGGAGAGGGAGACCGTCCGGTTACGATGAGCGCGTTCCATGGGGGGGTCGGGGCGATCCGCTCCTCTCCCGGCGGGTTCGCGGACGGTGGATGGGAGTTTGAGGGATTCCGCGCCACTCGCGACGCCATGCGCCGCTCCCCGCCGGACATCCTTATCGTCACCACCGAGACTCTGCACCGCTGGTTGATGGATCCCGAAGCGAACGAACTTTTCGGGGTACGCCGGGCCGGGGGCGGAGCCGCGCGGTTCACCGTTCCCCGCGCGGTCGTGTTCGACGAGATCCATCTCTACGACACGACGCACGGTGCCCAGATTGGGATGCTCCTGAGGCGGTTGCGCAATCGTCTCAATCGGGGCATGGCGTCCGCTGCAGCCGGGTGGGCACACCCGCTGGTGATCGGGATGAGCGCCACGATCGGCGACCCCGCTGACTTCTGGGAGCGCCTGACAGGCCTTCCTGGAGGGTTGATCACAGCATTGAACCCGGAGCCCGGCGACATGGAGGCTGCGCAGGGGCGCGAGTACTTCCTGTTCATCCGCCCGGAAGGGTACTCGCGGGGCAAGCTGGTCGGTGACGCGACGGTTGCGATCCAGACGGTGATGGCGCTCGCCCACAACCTCCGCCGCCGCGGTCCTCAGTGGAATGGTGCCCAGTTGCGCGAGCCCGCCAAGCACCGGGCGCTCGTCTTCCAGGACTCCATCTCCAAAATCAAGAAGCTGGCGCTGGAATTCATGGACGCCGAATCCAACAACTTCCTGGCCCGGCTCCGGCTCGCCACGCCCGCCGGTCCGGACCCGCTCGCTTCTCCCCAATTTGACGACGGCGAGTACTGGGTGTTCGACGCGGGCGACCCCTTCCAGTACAGCGAGCGGCGTGTGGCGGACGGGGACGCGCCCGTCGCGCTCACCTCGCCGGACCTCCCTGTGTACGGCGCGAACAAGGGGTCGCACCTGCTCAAGAAGGACATCGTGTTCGCCACCAGCGTGCTGGAGGTAGGATACGACGACCCGTCCATTCAGCTCGTCCTCCAGCACCACGCGCCGCGCAACGTTGCCAGCTTCGTGCAGAAGAAGGGGCGCGCCGGCAGATCGCTGCAGGACCGGCCCGTCACGGCCGTCACCCTGTCGCGTCTGTCGTACCGCGATGCCTTCTACTACCAGAACCCGCGCCTGCTGTACGACCCGTCGGATTACCGCCCCCCGCTGAACGTCGAGAACTACTTCGTCCAGCGGTTCCAGTCGGTGGCGATGCTCTTCGACGAACTCGCGCGGCTGACTGGACAGAACCTCACCAAGCTCCAGCCGGATCCGACGCAGGACGACGTCGAAGCGCGTCTGCGCGCCGTCGACCAGCACATCGTGGATCACGCCGGTGCGCTAGAGGCAGCATACGCCCATGTGACCGCCGACTCTTTCCGCCGCATGCACCCCACTTTACGTACAGTGTGGGAGTGGTTTCGTGACGGCATCATGGAACCGGCGGTGATGCACGAGGTGCGCGGAAAGCAGGATCTCGTGCGAGGGCACCCCGAACTGCCCGATACGCTCTTCGGCACGATCAACTTGCCCACGCTTCGCGTGGTCTACCCACGTGAGAACAGGAACCAGAACCGTAATCAGAACCAAAACCAGAGGCGTTTCGGAGGGGAGGAGGAGGATGTCGCGCTCGCCTTTGGAGAGGTCGCGCCGGGCAAGGTGACGCGCCGGTACGGGCACGGGCACGTGCTCCACTGGCGTCGGCCCAAGCCGTGGGTAGACATTGAGCGCTACAAGCGCGGTGCCGGTCCGTTCAACCCCGCGCTCGTCCAGTCGCTCCCGGCGATCTGGGGCCCTGACTGGGCGGACTACCTGCCGCGCCAACTGCACGGGATGTACGCGAACGCGCTGCCGTCCCGCTTCTATCGTGCCCGGTTCGTGGAAGTGTGGGATTTCGGCTCCCTCGATCCCAATGATCCGCGCGAGCCGCAGGACGACTGGGTTGACTGGGGTGAGCTCCTCCCCAACGGCGAGGTGACCGTCAAGTTCTGGAGGAACGGGCCGCCTCCGGTCCACTACTCCGACCACTTCCGGCGTACGCGCAATCCGGACGTGGATCCTTGGCGGAGGGTTCTACCCGACTCGAACAGCTTTCCGCTGTCGTCGGCGTACGTCCGTCCCCACCAGGAGGGCGAGGAGATCTCTCCGGATGCCGGCGGGATCAACCTCCCGCCCTTCTTCCCGGGCCTGCTGGATGAACTCCGGCTCTACTGTGGCGAGGTGGACGGGAGGCGGTCCGCTCTCGACGTTTGGGAGATCCACTATGGCGCCGAAGCCAGCGTGAAGCTGCGATCAGAGCGTCCTCGAGACCCGCATGCGGGCACGGGACACGCTCTGGTCCGGTACTTCGGGGGAGACGAGAACCAGCGGCTTCCCACCCTGTATGGGTACGACCTGAACACCGAGGGGCTCCGCGCGCCTTACGACCCAAACTGCTTAGAAGAAAACGCCCAGGCCGTATTTGACGAGTTGTGGAACGAACCCAACCAGCGGAACCACCTCCAGGACAAGTACCTGCGCTACCTGCTCAAGACAGAGACCTGGCCGGCGGGCGCTCCCGACCCGATGAACCTATTCGACGTCCGTGTAGCGGCGGAGTTGATCTCCACCCTGCGCGCCGAGGCACGCGCGCAGCAGGTCGCCCCTGGCGCCTTCCTGGATGCCCTCACGAGCGATCCGGGCCTGGCGGGGATGGTCGCGGATGCACGCGCCCGCTACTGGCGCGACACACGGGTCCTGAACGACGGCTTTGTCGCGAGGTTCACCTCCACCCTTACAACGCCGGCGACGCGCCCGTTCCTTGACCGTTTGTTCCAGCAGATCCAGAGTTCGACCCGTGTGCGGGAGTTCCTGCAGGTGACGATCCTGCACTCGCTGAAGCACGCCGTTCGCCACCTTTTCATCACGGAGGGAAGCACCCGCGACGAGGAGGTCGGAAGCTTCGGGATGTTCCGGCTGACGCACCCACAGTGGTCTCCGAATAGCGATTTTTACGTCTACGAGCGCAACCAGGATGGCAACGGCGCCACCCGCCTTGTGGGCGCCATCCGCGAGCCCCAGCGCCTCCCCCACTTGGTGGAGCGGTGGTGGGACGTAACCATGTCGTGTCCGGTGGGCGACGAGGAGGATTTCCTTCGCGCAGCGCTGACGGCCCACGGGGCCGCGCTCCGTGGTCTCTCGGCCGGGTTCTTCGCTGCGCCCCTCCCTGAGCGGCAGTCGCCCAAGGAGGACCTGATCGCGATGTTCCCGGCCCTCGCCCGGGATCTCGGGCTGCTGGGCAGACTGGCCGGGATCCTCACGTCACAGGTCGAGTTCGGCGGCGGGGGCGCGATCCCTCTGGTGGAACTCCACCTTGAGATTGAGGCACTGCGTGCCGTGCTCGCAGCCCGCTTCGGCCGGCCGCCGACCCAGGCGGAACTCGCCGGCCACGCGGCCACCGAGGTGGATAACGACCCGGCGGCGGCTCGGTTTCCCGCTTTGGGCGCGCTGCGTGCGCTGTACCGCGCGCACCGGCAGGAGGTGGGTGGGCACGACGACGAGGCACCGTCCAACGATCTGGAGCGGTTCATGGATCAGGTGCAGCACCTCTCGTTGGGTACCTGCGTTGACGCGTGCGCCGCGTGCCTGGCGTCCACCTGCGGCATGGGTCACATCGAGGTGATGCGCCACACGCTTTCCCGCCGCTACCTCAAACGGGTGCACGAATGGCTCACCCGTCCGTTCACCGTCGCCTTACACGCGGGGGTGACCGAGGACGACATCGTGCGCGCCGCGGGGGCGGGCGGCGGTTGGGTAATCCTGACGTACCAGGACCGCATTCCGGAGCAACTCAACCTGCCCCTGCGCGACCAGTTCGAACTGCTCGGGCGGATGTTTGACTACGAGCGCATGGAACTCCGGTCCGTCCGGCGGATCGCAGGCAACGAGTGAGGATCTATACCCGAGATCGCAGCCCTGACCTGCGGCACGGCCTCCTCACGCACCTGCTGGACGCATTCGACGCACCGCCCGGCGACCTCCTGCTCATCAGCCCCTGGCTCCGCGACGTGGACCTCCCCGTCGCGGATGCCGGGCACTTCTCGACGGTGTTCGGTGGGCACCGCGAACGGGTGGCGCTCTCCGAACTGCTTGGTCGGCTCGTCGCTCGGCACCGGGTGGTGGTGGTCGTCAAGCCGCCCGCGGAGCTGATCCCGCTGGACCGGTTGAGGCGCCTGGTGCAGGTGCTGGCTGCACGCGCTGCCTTGCTCGCCGAGGTGCGCATCCGAGACTTCGACGTCACCGAGCGCACCGCGGTCACGTTCGGCACGGAAGCAGAAGGGCTCGAGCAGGAGTTCACGAAGCACGCAGCCACCCTGCACATGGTCTCCGCCCTACGCGCGACGGGCGCAGAGATCCGCTTCCTCGACAATCTGCACGCAAAGTTCCTTTGGAGCCGGGCCGGTGCCATGCTCGGCAGCGCCAACTTCACGAACGCTGGCTTTGGCAGGAACGAAGAACTCATGGTGGAGATCACCACGCGGGAGGAGCACGAGCGATTGGGAGCGACCGCGCTCGAGTTCGTGGGCCGCGCCACCGCGGCAGCGGCGTACGACCTGGGAGCTGGTCTGCGGAGCGCCGGCATCCAGCCCGCGCAGTTCCATGAATGGCCTTCCGTTTTGGAGGTGGGCGGGCGGGCCCAGGCCGCGTCGCTCACACGCGAGCTCCAAACATTCCTGCCGTAACGCCGACCGTGCCCGAACACCCACCGCAGGATTGCCGGCCTGGCACGCGACACGCATGTTACCCTGTGTTACCGGAGTTTACCACGTGTTACATCGTGTAACCTTGTGGAACACCGCGCGACCTGGGTTGCGCCCCTCCCGCACCGGCATGCCCATCGAGATCGAAGGGGCTGTCTACTTCTCGGCAGACGAGGTTATCGACACGCTAGGCGTGTCGCGGCAGACCCTTTGGCGCTGGCGGCGCAAGGGGGTGGTGCCGTCGGGCCGACGTTTCCGCGACCGCCAAATCGTGTTCACGCCTCACGAGTTCCAGCAGGTCCGCGAGTACGCCAACCGGGTCGAGCCCCTCGACGTGGGCGCCAGGGAGCAACTCAAGCTCTTCAACGGAGCCGCCTGAAGGAGGCGAGATGAAGCCCAGAGCTGTAGTGCTGCTGAGCGGCGGTCTGGACAGCACCACGTTGTTCTACCGCCTGGCCAGCGAGGGGTATGCGCTGCACGGCCTCTCGGTGGACTACGGACAGCGCCACCGCAAGGAGATGGAGTTCGCGCGGCGGACCGCTGCGCGCCTGGGAGCGGCCTACGACATCGTCGACCTGACGAGCGTGACGCATCTACTCACCACCTCGGCGCTCACAAACCGGGCTGTCGAGGTGCCCGAGGGGCACTACGAGGCGGAGACGATGCAACTAACGGTTGTTCCCAACCGCAACGCGCTCATGCTCGCGGCAGCTTTTGGTGTGGCGGCTAGCGAAGGCGCGGTTCTCGTGGCTGCGGCGGTGCACTCCGGCGACCACGCGATCTATCCGGATTGTCGGCGGGACTTCATCGAGCGCTTCCAAGCGATGCAGGACGCCTCTCTGGGTGCCCACATCGAACTCTCTACCCCGTACCTGGACGTCGACAAGGTGGCGATCGCCCGTGATGCCCGCCGGCTGGGTGTGCCGCTGGCCGACACATGGTCGTGCTATCGGGGGGGCGCGGACCATTGCGGCCGCTGCGGCACGTGTGTCGAGCGCGCATGGGCCATCGCCCAGGCGGGGATCGCCGACCCGACTGTGTACGAGGATCCCGGATACTGGAGACAAGTCATGGAGGAGCCCGCGGTGGCGCTGTCGTGACAGGGGTAGACGTCGCCGAGCCTGCGGACGCGCGGGAGGGGCTCGCCCGCGTTCGCAGGTACGGAATCAAAGAGGTCTTTCCCACGCTGCAGGGCGAAGGCGCACAAGCCGGCACCCCCGCGGTCTTCCTCCGCTTCGCGGGGTGTAACCTGGGGCTGGAGGTGTGCCCCTGGTGTGACACCGACTGGGCGCGGGCGGACCACGTGATCGACGCCGACGGAACGCTGCAGCTCGTCGAAGGCGCGGCCGTTGAGGGGTTCGGCTCTGAGCGCCCCGGCCTGCTCGTTGTGGTCACCGGCGGCGAACCGTCGCTCCAGTTCGACGCCCCGCTGTCCGTCGCCCTCCGCGCGCGTGGGTACCGGATCGCCATGGAGTCTAATGGCTCCAGACCGGTTGACCGGACGCTGGTCGACTGGCTGACGATCAGCCCCAAACAACCGGACTTCATTCAGAGGGAAGGGGACGAACTGAAGCTCCTCTTCATGGGCGGCAGCACACCGGGCCTCACCCCAGACGTAGAGACAGTGCGGCGCATCACGGCGGACACGGAGTTCGCACACTACTTCCTGCAGCCGGTGGACCTCCCCGGGCGCGGTCCCAACTACGCCGAGGTGATCCAAGCCGTCATGGAGTTAGGCCCGCCCTGGCGTCTATCCGTGCAGACGCACAAGGTCACCGGAATCCGGTAAGCGCATGCAAATCTTCAAGGAGTTCACCTTCGAAGCGGCGCATCGGCTGCCGAATGTGCCCGACGGGCACAAGTGCGCGCGGCTCCACGGCCACAGCTTCCGCGTCCGCATCCATCTCGCAGGCGAGGTGCATGCGAAAATGGGCTGGGTTGCAGACTTCGCAGACATCAAGGCCGCGTTCAAGCCGTTCCTCGAGGAGCTCGACCACAACTACCTGAATGACATCCCGGGGCTGGAGAACCCGACGAGCGAGAACCTGGCCCGCTGGATCTGGGATCGCCTCGGGCCCCGCCTCCCTGGGCTGCACCAGGTGAGCGTACGGGAGACATGCACCTCGGGCTGCATCTACCGCGGTCCGGAGCGATCCCATGGCTCGCGATAAGCCGGAGTCTACGCGCCTGCACATCGTGGTCACCTGCACAAAGCGGAAGCGCCACGCGGCGCCGCCGCAACTCCGACTGGGGAGCCACAACGGCGGTTCGCTCCCGGCTCGCCTGGAGAGTTGGATCGGCGCGCTCCGCGGAGCACCCGAGGAGGGGCTTGTTCCCGTGGGCGAATTGTACGCTGGCGACCACTGGCAGCGGAGCGCTTCACTTCCAGCGGTGGCCGCGGAGCACGGCACCGCAGCGCGGCTCTGGGTGTGCTCGGCCGGGTACGGGCTGCTGCCCGGGGATTCGCTCGTCCAGCCTTACTCAGCCACGTTCTCGCGCGGTCACCCGGACGCGGTGTGGCGGACAGGTGATCCCCTCGGCTGTGCGGATGTGCTTGCGTCTTGGTGGGGAGGGCTCGCTAGGTGGGCGGGACCTACCACTGGGGCGCCCCGCACCCTCCAGGACCTGGCCGATTCCGACCCTTCAGCGGGCATCTGGGTGGTCACGTCCGCGAGCTACTTGAACGCGATGCACGCCGACTTGCGCGCCTCCGCACAGGCGCTCACACGGGCTGACCGCCTCGTGATCATCTCGGCAGGCGCGCGTCGGGTTCCAGGCCTGGCATCCCACGCTCTCGATTTTGATTGGCGACTCCAGGGGGACGATGGACCGCTGGGCGGGGCGGCGATGTCCCTGAACGTCCGCGTGGCGGAGCTGCTCTTGCGCGGCGAAGTGGGGACCAGCGTCGCGGACCTGAACGGGCGGCTACGGTCGGTGGCGTCCACCGTGCCGGTACGACGCCCCAAAGTGGGTATGCGGGTGTCTGAGGCGGAGGTAGAGCGTTTCCTCCGCGAGGAGATGCGCTCGCGCCCGGGAGTGCGCCGGACTCCCCTGCTGAGAAAGCTGCGTGACGACCTGCACTGGGCGTTTGAAGAGAAGCGCTTCGCCCGCCTATACGATCAAGTCCGCATGAGTCTGCCGACGAGCGAAGGCGACCGATGAAATTTTTCTTCCCCGACAGCCTCGACTTGGTCGATCCGAGCTTTGACTTCGGTTCCGAAACTCGGAACGAGTTCAGGATTCCGCAGCGCGACGATGCGTACGCGCACGAGGTGTTCGCTGAGCCACCGTTCGACGGTATGCTGGTGTCAAAGGCGATTGTGGACGGATCACCGATCGGCGGCAGTAAGTACACCCTGGGGCAGCGGCATCGGCTCTTCCGGTGTGGTATCCGGGAGTTCCTCCGCTTGGACGAACGCCCAGGCAGCCGTCGACTCGCCACGATGGGAGACTGTGGCGCCTTCACGTACGTGCGCGAGGAGTACCCGCCCTACTCGGTGGACGAGGTGCTGCAATTCTACACGCGCTGTGGGTTCGACCTAGGCGTATCCGTGGACCACGTCATCCTCGATTACTTCCCCGAGGCCGACCAGCTCGAGCTGGGTGGATCGCTGCAGGCTCCTGCACGTGCGGCGAAGCTTTCCGAGGGGCGCAAGCGCCAGCAGGTCACGCTTGACTTGGCCGACGAATTCCTGCGTACCCACCGGTCACAGCGGTGTCGATTCCACCCCGTGGGCGTCGCGCAGGGGTGGAGTCCCGCGTCGTATGCAAAGGCGGTCGAAGCCCTCCAGAACATGGGGTACCGGACGATTGCGCTCGGGGGCATGGTGCCGCTCCGTACCGTGGACATCCTCGCCTGCCTTGAGGCGGTCTCCGCGGTGCGCCACCCCGACACTCGTTTCCACCTCCTAGGTGTGACGCGGTGCGAGCACGTTCTCGAGTTCAAACGCTTCGGCGTGACGAGCTTTGACAGCACTATGCCGCTTCTGCAGGCGTTCAAGGACGCCAAGGACAACTACCACACGCTCGACCGGACGTACGTCGCGGTGCGGGTTCCGCAGGTGGAGCGGAATCCGAAGTTGCTACGCTACATCGGGGCGGGCATCATCGACCAGAGCGTGGCTCGGCGCCTTGAGCAGGAGTGCCTCCGGGCTCTCGCGGACTACGACGCTGGGCGTGTGCCCGTGGACGCGGCGCTGGAACCTGTCCTCGCGTACGAACAAATCCACGACGAAGGAATGGACCGGAGCCAGTCCTACCGCGAGGTCCTAGAAGACCAGCCGTGGAAGCGCTGCCCGTGCGACGTTTGCAGGACGTTGGGGATACACGTAATCATCTTCCGCGGTTCGGACCGAAATCGGCGCCGCGGGTTCCACAACCTAACCGTGCTGTACGAGCGGCTCCACTACGAACTGGCGGGGAAGAAAACCCGCCCGGCGAAGCTGGTGGCCGTACCGTGAGCCGGCCGACTAGAGAGGACTCGATGCCAGACGCCACCGTGCTGCGCCTGCCCGCCCTGGAGATCCGGCAGGGGCGGGACCGTGTGCTCTACAGCTTCGCGGTGGACGGCAAGCTCCTGCCGCAGTTCACCACAATCTCGCGCGTTCACCGCAATTCCGACCACGAGATTCGCGGTTACCAGCGCCCAGAGGTGATCTCCCACATCGGGGAGATTCGGACGTACCTCGAGTCCGAAGATCCGATGATCCCCAATTCGATCGTTGTCGCCTTCGACGGCCGCGTCACATTCGAGCCGGCGGACGTGCAGCCGCTCGGACCTGGCTACAGCCGGTTCGGAGTCCTCTGCATCCCCATGGATCCCTCCCTCCCGGATGAGCAGAAGCCCGGGTGGATCGTTGATGGGCAGCAACGCTCCGCAGCCATCCGGGAGGCCCAGATTGACCGCTTTCCGATCAACGTGACAGCGTTCGTCACCGACAATGCTCAGGAGCAGGTGGAGCAGTTCATCCTGGTGAACTCGACCAAGCCGCTGCCCAAGGGGTTGATCTACGAGCTGCTCCCCGGGACCGAGTCTCGGCTTCCGAGTCCCCTCCAGCGCCGGCGCTTTCCTGCGCTCCTATTGGAGAGGCTCAACCTCGACGAGGATTCGCCGTTTTTCGGTATGATCCAGACGCCTACGAATCCGGACGGGGTGGTGAAGGACAACTCGGTGCTGCGGATGCTGGAGAACAGCCTGACCGAAGGGGCCCTGCACCGCTTCCGCGATCCGCGGACCGGGCGGGGGGATGTCGAATCCATGCTCACCCTTCTCAAGCGGTTCTGGACTGCGGTCGCGGACACCTTCCCGGAGGCGTGGGGTGAGAAGCCCCGTGATTCGCGCTTGATGCACGGCGCGGGCATCGTCAGCGTGGGCTTTCTCATGGACGCTGCCGCTGAGAGGTACCTGGACGATGGGATCCCGGACACGGCAAACTTTCGGGCCGAGTTGGACCCGCTGCGGCAGGTCTGCCGGTGGACCTCAGGGTATTGGGACTTCGGGCCAGGCCTGCAGCGGAAGTGGAACGAGGTGCAGAACACGTCCAAGGACATCATGCTGCTCGCAGATTACCTGCTGGAGGAGTACCGGGAGCGGGTATGGAGTCCCACGCGCTTCCGGAAGCTTGGAGCAGGTTGACCGTTCGGCTCCTCTGGAGTACACGAATGCGCGGCCCGGAAGCGATGCTTCCGGGCCGCGAACCGTTCCCCGCAACGACCAACCCGCGCAGAAAAAGGTATGACATACCTCATACCCATATGCCCCAATGTCCGAAGATCTGAAACCGCCCAGAGTGCCCTCTCCCCGTCGGCTACTCATCGTATCAATCTCCAACCACAGTCCATTCCCTGTTGAGCCCGCCCCCGCGTGGTCCCGTTGCACTGAGGGGGTGTTCCGGTTGCTGGCCCGTGCACGACGAGCGGGAATGTGGCCAGCTGATACCGACCTCGCCATTCTCTGTCCACGCAACGGCTTGCTTGATCCAGAAGCCATGGTCGGACCAACCACGGCCGCGATGACCCAGGAGCACGCGCAGTCGCTCCGGCACTTGGTGCACCGGCAGTTGCACGAGCGGCTTGTCGCGCGCGGCTACAGTGAGCTCCTGGTCTGGGTCGACGAAGCGTGGCTGCCCGCCCTGCGGCTCACCCCGGCTTGGCTTCCGGACGGCTTGGAACTCAGAGTTGCAGCCGGTCCCGCAACCCAGCGGATTGCGCTCCTCCGTCGGTGGGTCGTGGACGTCAAAGCACCAAGTAACTCTGGGCAGGGACACATGCCCGCTACCGACTCCGATCGGCCACGCTGAAATCGCGGAAATCCCCTGTCCGTTCGGCCTCCAAGAAGCCTCCGTACCCAGTGTCAAAGATGGTATCCGTGAATCGGCTCTGGTCAATGGGAATCCCGTGCTCGCATATCTCGTCCGGAACGAGCCCGTGATTGACGAACAGGTGCGGGTTCGGGACGAATTGATCGCTGGTGAGGTCGCGCACTCCGATGATGAAGTGCGGAAGCAGCGCTCCTTTGACGGCGACCTCCTGTTGCGCCGGGAACAGGCCAAAGAGCGGCGGGGAAGGCAGTCCTACTGATCTCACCTGGTCGTCCGCATTCGTGGAGTGCCAGGGTAGTACGGCGAAGTTTTCGAATGGGCGCGGGATGAAGTAGTGGATAACCCACGGTTCGAGGTTCCTACCCTGGTACCCGCGTGCAAACTGCCGTCCTGTATCGGGACGCATGGAGGTCGAGACGAGGGGAGATCCCGCGCTCACCCCCGGCTGTCCTGCCGTGTGCGCGAAGTACAGGTAGTAGTCTCGGACGCGCAAACGTGAACGGCCCGTGAGCGAGCCCACGACGCGGACGAAGTGGTCGCGGTTCGACGCATTCTCGAAGTAGGTAAGGAACGCTGTAGAACAATGCATGCCGACGAACGATCTGCGGCGCGGGTGGACGCACGCTGCGGCCACGCGGTCGAAGAGGAACGCCAGCACCTCGTCGCTCGTGTCGTTCACGCTACTCAGGTAGTCCCTTGCGTCCGGATACTGGCCTCCGCCGGTATGGTAGCGGCGTGCCTTCACGCCGAATAGGAAGAGCCGCTCGCGGGTTTCACCTTCGTCGGGCCCACGAGCAGATCGGTGCAGCAGACCGCGGATGTATCCCGCGTGGTTTCCGCGGTATACACGCAGAAGGTCACGAGCGCGCATCTTCTCGGTGAGCAGGGCCAAGAACTCGCCGAACCATTCCGCGTCCTGCATATGGAGGGGATCCCCTGCGATGTCTGTGAGTTGCATTCCAGTTTGGTCGCGTCGAAGAGGCATAGTTTGTGATCGTCTGTCAAACGGCGTGAATTGCACTGTCTGGGCGTGTGGCGGTAATCTGCATCAGCGCGCTGGCAAGGTGCTCATGGTGGATGCTTCCGAGCTCGTCCGGTACGGGACGCACTGGTCCGGCGGTGGCGCCCGCAGTGACATCTTCAACCCGTCCGTGAGCGGCTTCCTGCTTGACCTTGTAAGGGCATTCGCGTCCCGATCCGCCCAGCCGCAAATTAGACGAGGGGGGTGCGCGCCATCGCAGGCGCGCACCCCCTTGGTGTCGACCCGCGACCCGCGACCCGCGACCCGCACCGGCGAACGGCGGGGGCGTTCGCCCTACCAGCCCCGCTGCTCCTGCTCCTCACGGTTTGCTTGGTCCGCGTCGTATGCGTCGTTGTTGGGGTTCATTACGTCGCTCCGGTCATCGTTGGACGACCGGCCCTCCGAACTGCCGCCCCGATCCTCGCCCGCTCCGCCGCTCCCATCGCGCTGCTGGTCCATGGCTCCCCTCAGGTGCGCGGTTTCTGAAAAAGTGGCACGTTGTGCTTGGAGCACGAACCGCGCCGGGATTGCGTCGCGAGCCCTAACCCGGTGTTCTGCCCTCCGGGGTGCCGCGTCCGCGTCCTTGATGGATAGAGGCAGCAATCGAGCGACGTCATGTACTCCGTGACAGCCGGATATAGCCAGCACTGGAGAACTCGATGCGCGAACCGATCACGCAGGATCGGAGTGGTGAGACTCGTGTGGTGGACTTGGAGCCCTACATGGACGAGCTGCGCGTGTGCATTGGTCGGGACCACGGGGCACGTGCGCGCGAGAACACGGGACTCGACCGGCTGGACTTCGACCTTTCCGTGGGGCGGGTGCTAGTCCTCGTCCCTACGGACGCGTGGGACGTGTCAAGCGCCTTCTGGATGGGGATGTTCGGCCCGTCGGTTCGACGCCTCGGGGCAGCTGGCTTCCGCGCCCGCTACGAGTTCCGCGGTGGGATCCACCGCGAGGATGTCGAGGCAGGAATCGAGGAAGCGCTACTCGAGCAGGATCCCCTCGCTGGGAGCCCAGCTGCGGATCCCCCCAGGCACCCGTGGGGGTGACCGAGCACGTCGCAAGCCCCGCTGTGCCCGTGGACTATCGGCCCAGCGCTCTCCACCCATCGCTGGCCAGGACCAGGGTCAGCGAGTCCTCCGCTGGGGCGGTGCGGGTGGCGAGTTCGCGCTCGACGTACGGGAACTGACGCCGGAGCTCGGCGTCTTCGGCCCAGGACGCAGCCTCGCGCAGCCGACGCAGGTAGGTGACTTTCGTGGTGACCTGCCCCAGTCCTTCGGCGGCCTCGGTCCAGCGCACCACCCCTGCAACCTCCGCCGTCCCGTAACAGAACGCCCCCACAGGACGTGTGGGGTCCCATCGGCCCGCCGGGAAGGTCCGGTAAGCCTTTTGGCCTGATTCCGTGAGCGAGTACCGGGTTCCCACCTCTCCAGGCTCGGGTGCCATCATCCCCAGCCGCACCATCGTACGCAGGCGCCCTACAAGGGCGCCGTACTCCCGAGACATCCCGCCCGCGTCTGGCAGGTCCGCCGGCAGCATCCAGGCGGGCTCGCCCACGCATCTCGGGTTCTCCGCGAGGTGCGCATTGATGGCAGGCCTGAAGTTCGCCTCCGACGGGGTACGTGGGTCCGCCGCCCGAGCGCACGCTCCGCTTACCGGGAGCAGCAGGGCAAGCACCGCTCGCCGCGCAGCGCGCCCGCTCACTTGCACACCTGCGGGGCCTGCACGTCGGAGGTGTACGTCCCGTCCGCCGTGTCGAACACGCGAAGCCGGTACTGGTAGCAGGCGTAGTCCGCGTGCGACGAGAGCTTGGCGAGCACCGCTGGATCGGAGACCACCGACTGCCCAGGGCGGATGTTCTGGATGAGCGTGACGCCCTGGTCCACCACTACCGTGCCGCGCAGCACCTGGATGTCCAGTTGCACGTTGTCCGCGGTCGCAGAGCCGCGGTTCGCGACGGTGAACGTGAACGCGGGGAATCCATCCGCGTACGTGACGGGTGTGACCGCAGCCACCTCGATGCGCGGGGCCGCTTTGGAGCTGGTTGAGTCCCCACCGCAGGCGGACAGGAGAGCGGGGAGGGTGAGCGTCAGGATTCGGAAACGGGACATCGATACTCGGGTGTAAGGGGGAGCAAAGCCACGCGTGGACGAGGGGCCGCTTGCCCATACGCCCGGGTAGCGGTATCCTGCCGCGTGTACTCAACGATATTGTAGTCGGATTTTAGTCAGAAGCGGCCGGGGGAGCAATGCTCCCTAGCCGCGTCGTCTCCTTGCCCCGCCTCCGCGAGGCCGCCCAGGCGCGCGCGGAGGCTTCGTCGCGTCGTGCCGTCGCCCGCGAGATCGGCGTCACACCGCGCGGTCTCGACGTGTTCCTCGGCGGCGCCAAGCCCCACCCCAAGACACTGGAGAAGCTGCTCCGCTGGTACAGGGAGCAGATCGAGGACGCGGAGGGTCCGCCCATCTCGGAGGCGGAGGCGCTCCGTGTCCTCCTGCGTTTCGTGCCGGAGGACCTCCGCCCCGACGCCGCCGTCCGAACGGTCGGGTTCCTCCGCGGATTGGCGGAGGAGGCCGGTGTTCGGCTACCGGACAGATTGGACGGCGAGCCACAAGAAGCCTGACCGGAGAGGGGCTCCCGCGCACCGCGCGGGAGCCCCTCCGACTATGATCCGGCTACAATGGTGGCAAAAGGGCCGGTCTTGTGTCCCCCGGGGGAACGCAGGCCGGCCCACTTTTGTGCATCCTTCAGGATCGCCTGCGCTGCCGTGGGCGCAGAACCGATCCTCGCTGTTCGGGCGACCCGGAGACGCATGGAGCCATCCCGCCCCGCCGACCCCACCCCCCTCTCCGTCCTCGCCGCGGCTGCGAACGCTGGCGACGCCACGGCACTAGAGCACCTGCTCCTGCGCCTCCACGTCCCCGTTCACCGGTTCTACCGGTCGTGGCTGTTCGCCCATGTCGACCGCGAGGAGGTGGCGCGGGACCTCGCGCAGGAGGCGCTGCTGCGGATCGCCACCCGGCTTGCGCGGTGCCGTGCCACCTCGGACGGAACCCTCGTCGCCTGGTGCCTGGTGGTCGCCCGCAGCGCGGGCCTGGACTACTTGCGCCGCGGGCGCGCCGAACGCGACGCCCGCGCTTTCGCGGAAGAGGTCGAAGCGCTCGGCGGCGGAGCAGGGACAGGGTCCGAGCTCACCGCCGGGCTGGAGATCGTGCTGCGCATCCTGGGTGAGACGATGGACCGCGAGTCCGACGAGTCTCACGCCCTGCTGGCGGAGCGAGCGCGGGCCGCAGGGTCATGGGGCGAGACGGCTGCGGCGGCGGGACTCGGGGTGCCGGCCGCCCGCCGGCGCTTCCAGCGCACGATCGGCCGCCTCCGGGCGCGGGTACTGCGCGCCCTTGAGAGCCTTCCTCCCGACGAGCGCTCCGCAGCGCTGGAGTGGCTGCAGCGCGCCGCCCGCCGCTGATGCACCGCGCGGCCGATTCACCGGGGGTCCAGCGGGACGGCCCACACCCGATCCGAGTAGCGGACGCGGGCGCCGTAGGTCTGACGGTCCCAACCCGGTCGGCCGCCGTAGATCCGCTCCTCCAGCCATCGGCACTCCGCGGCAGCCGCAGCTTCGTCGGCATCCAGGTACCACCCGCGGAGCCGGCCGCGCTCCCCGCCGCTCCACCGGTACCCCCGCGCCCGCAGCGCATCCTTGTGGCGGAAAGGCGCGTCGGCAGCCCAGACGCGCGCAGTGCGCCGCCGACAGGACCGGAGGAGGGCCGACATGGGGAGCTCGCCCGAGGGGAGCGGGGTGGCGAGCAGGTGCACGCCCGCTCGGCAGTCCTCGTCGGCGCGGTGCCCGTCGAAGAACTCCCCGCACGATTTCCAGAGCAGGAACTCGAGCTTTGCGGAGGAGAACCCTGATGCCGCCCACGGCACCTCCGCCATGGAGCACGCCCAGGGGCGGTCGGCGAAGGCGGCGAAGCGTCGCTCCAGGAACGGACGGTCAAAAGCTGCATTGTGGGCGACCACCAGACCTGCCGACGCGGCATGGGCGGCCACCGCGGCGTCGTCCAGGCACCTGCCCGCGACGTCCGCGTCCCTGATCCCCGTGAGGGCGGTGATCTCGGCCGGAACCGGGCGGCCCGGATCCTCGAACCCGACCCACGGCTCGTGGACGCGGACGATCGCTCCATCCTCCGCTGCGTACTCGAACGGCACCAGGGCGAGCTGGATGATGCGGTCCTGCTCGACGTCGAGGCCGGTCGTCTCCACGTCGGCGAAGAGGGCGCGAACCTTGGGCTGGCCCCCATCCTCGGCGTACTGCTCGCGGGGCCGGAACCGCGCCAGAACGCGGTACTGTCCCGTGGAACGGAGGACGTCCGCGATCCGGTCCAGAGCGTTGTCCGGGCCGGGAAGTGTAACGCCGGCCATCACCGCCTACCACGCCGGAAGGCCCGCAGCGGGTTCGGGTCCCAGGCACCGTTCCGGCACGGACCGACGCCCCAGTCGGCCAGCGTGATCTCGACGCGCGTCTCGCCGGCCACCACGCGCGCGAGCGCAGCCTCCAGCGCGTGTCGGCTTGGGACCAAGTACGCGGAGCGCACCCGGAGCACGCGCCAACCCGCGGCGATGAGTTCCCGGTCGCGCTCGAGGTCCGCGTGCTGCTGGCCGCCGTGGAAGTACCACGCGTCGTACTCGACGGCGATCCGCACCCCCTCCCGGACTACCACGACGTCGATGCGCCGCCTCCCGAAGGGATGGTTGAGCTCACCCCCGATGCGCCGCGCCAGAGTCCGCTGCGGCTGGGACACGGGCTTGCCGTTCACCCGCTGCCCGCAGACGTGGCACCCGCTCCCCATCCTGACACACACGTAGGAGGTCGTCCACTCGTGCCCTTTGGCGCACCGCCAACGGGTGTCAGCAGTCGCGCTCGACACCGGCGGGCCGATCCATTCGAACCTGCGGGACCGCGCCAGCGCGTGGTACTCCGCGGGTTTCCGGCGCTGTGCCGTGGAGCGACGTACGACGGAGCACGGGGGGCAGCCGCGCCCGTGGTTGATCTTGTTGTACGTCGCCCACCAACGGTGTCCGCACGCCTTGCACTGCCAGCGGGTCCGGTCGTTCGCGCGGGCGACGGCGGGGCCCAACCACACCATCCCACACGACGAGGCGAGCGCCTGGTAGCGTTCGGGCGTATGGCGCAGCGCGCAAGCCCGAGTCGCGTGGGCCTGGCGTGCGCAGGTCGGACATCCGCCGCCACGGCGAATCTTGGTGAAGCGCGCGGACCACTCGTGGCCGTGCGCGCACCGCCAACCGGTCCTCGCGCCCGCGCTCCGCACCGGCGGGCCGGTCCATACGAACCCGCGCTCGCCAGCCAACGCGTGGTAGTCCGCCGGCTTCGCCCGCTGCGTCTCGGACCGCTTCCGGATCCCGCACGCGGGGCACGCACTGCCGCCCTGGAGAGTATTGTAGACCGCCCACCATTCGCAGGCGCACGCCACACACCGCCAGCGCGTCCGGGTGTTGGCATTCGGCACCTCCGGCCCCAGCCACACCGCCCCCCGCTCCTCCGCCATCGCCCGGTAGTCGTCCGGCATTTTGCGATCCGCCATCGGCCCGCTCCGCGTGCTGCGATCCGCCCGCCGTGCGGCCTTCCGCACCGGCGCGACCGCGTCTGCCGGAGCTAACGAAGGGGCGGCACCGCCCCCCGGCGGTGCCGCCCCTTCGTCATACACCCCCAGAACACGGATTCGGCGATTCTCCTGGGGGATCCATGCACCCGACCACGACAAGCAACGAACTCACCTCCCTGGCAGAGCGCGCTAGATGCGGAGACGACGAGGCTCTGGAGCAGCTCCTCGCCGGGATCCACGTCCGCGTGCTGCGCTTCTTCCGGGCATGGCTCCACCACCGTGGTGATTGGGAGGAGTTGGCGCAGGATCTCGCACAGGACACGCTCCTCCGGATCGCGCGCTCGATCGGCGGCTGCCAGGCCGCCACGGATGTCGAGCTCATTCGGTGGTGCCTGCGGGTGGCGCGCAACATCGGCATCGACCACCTTCGGGCCGTACGGGACGAGTGGGACGCGACCGAGCTCGCTCTGACCGCGGGCGATGGACCGCTCGTCCAGCTGGATGCCCCCTGGCAGGCGGATGCGCAGGTGCCGACCGAGGGTGCCCGCGTCCTGCTTGGCGTCCTGAGCGAGGTGCTCGCGAACGAGCCCGACGAAGCCCATGAGCTGCTCTGGGAGCGGCTTGTGGCGGGAAGCCCCTGGGGGAGCGCCGGAGCCGCCCTCGGTGTACCCGAGACGGCGGCCAAGCGCCGGTTCCAGCGTACCCAGGCTCGCATCCGCCTGGCCGTCCTCCGGCGCCTCGTCGGCCTCCCACAGCGTGAGCTGGCTGCCGTCCGCCGCTGGTTCGCCCGGCTCGATCTCGATCTGCCAGCGCTCCGGTAGGCCCGCCCTATGCACTACAGTCGCCACCCTCCCACGACCGCCAGGCTCCCATGCACGAAGGCGACGACATCCCCACCGGGCTCCTCGACCGGCTGATCCGCGCCTACCGGCGGGTGCTCCGCCGGCCCGACCGGCCGACCGTACCGCCGCCCCCGGATCTGGAGCCGTTCGTAGTCGATACCCTGCCGACCACGGAGCAGGAGCAGGCCACGGCGGAGGCGGCCGCGCGTGAGGTTGTCCGCCGCCTCCGGAAATCGGACGGCGCGTAGTGTCGGTGTGCCGCTGAACACACAGTGCGTCTTCGCGTCGAGCGGAATCGCAGAATGCGAGCGGGGGAGGTCTCGTCTGAGACTTCCCCCGCTCGCTTGTGGGAGCGTTAACGACCGAGAGTGACCAAAAAGCAACGTTCCAAGCGGTTGCTTGACGAGCGCAAGTTGACGCCTATCCACGACCAGTAGGGGGTCGGCTTCGCCCTCTGGGCGTCGGACCGCCTCTGGTTCCACGCACTGGGCAGGCGCTGCCTCATCGGAGGGTGTCGTAGACCGTCCACCAAGAGGGGCCACACCCCACACGCCTCCACTGTATCCTCGTGTTCGCGCTCTGGACCTCAGGCCCCACCAATACGGCGCCACGCAGTTGTGCGATCGCCCTGTAACCGGCCGGATGCTTCCGGCCAAGCATAGCCTCGCTCCCCGCCGGGCGATCACACCCGCATAGCCGCTGTGAACGCGTTCAGCGAGGAAGAGGAAGGTGGTGAAGTACCTCACCCTGGCAGTCCTAATCGAGTCGGCCATTTCGATGATCTTGTGCTGATTCCCCCAAAGTGGCAGCTTCGCTGAGGACACAGGAAGTCAGTAAATCGGTAGGCTGGCGGTGGGTAGACGTACACTTAGCGTCTAACACTTTGTCGGTTCTTGCGCATTTCGAGCATTCTTGGGCGGACCCGCACAGGCCTCGCATGAGGGCGGCTCGCTCCCCGAGTGCCCGTTCGGTCGTAGCGGCGGGTGAGAAGGCGCGCTCGACACCCTGCACAGCTGACCTCCGCTTGCGACGAGTTGGTACTCCATTTCCACGCGCCGCTACATCGAACCTCATGAAAATGCGTGCCGGTCCAGACGGGGTCCACCTTTTTGATCGCCTGACAGGATGGAACATCCTGATCGACGAGGCGCGCGTCCCGAGCGCGATGTGGTCCTCGGCACCACGCCAAGTTTCGATTGCCCTAACGAATGCTTGTGACCTGAGGTGCTCGTACTGTTACGCACCCAAGCACCCAGCCGCGTTGGACACGGGGCGTGTGGTGTGCTGGCTTCAGGAGCTCGACGAACACGGGTGCCACGGTGTGGGGTTCGGGGGCGGAGAACCGACTCTGCACCGCGGCCTGCCTGAGCTCTGTCGCTGGGCCTCGGAACACACCGGCCTCGCGCTGACGTTCACGACCCATGCTCATCACTTTACGAGCCGTCTTGCCGCCGATCTGCGCGGAAACGTACACTTCATCCGCGTGAGCATGGACGGGGTAGGGGCCACTTATGAGTCGTTGCGGGGGCGTCGGTTTGCCGACTTCATTCTGCGCCTGTCCATCGTTCGTGAGGTGGCGCCCATCGGCATCAACTTCGTGGTCAATGCACGTACAGTGCGGGATCTCGATGCTGCGGTGGAGATCGCGAGGGAGGTTCGTGCTTCCGAATTCCTGCTTCTACCGGAGCAGGCCACGGCTGGTGCTCCTGGGATGGACGCGAGTACGCGCGAGCTGCTCGCTGCTTGGGTGGAGACGTACCGCGGAGGCATTCCGTTGAGCGTGAGTGAGAGGGGAGCCACCGGACTGCCGACCTGCGCTCCCCTCCCGTTGGAAACGGGGCTTCGCGCGTATGCGCATATCGACGCGAGTGGATTGCTCAAGCGGTCATCATTCGATGGCGCAGGTGTTCCGATCGGACCCGAAGGTTTCGTGAGCGCGTTGCGAGCACTCGAAGAGATTGGGGGAACAAGCTGATGCGTATCTGGAACGGCTTCGGCTCTGAACACTCGATGAACCTTGTGATGATCGGGGAGTTCAAGACCGCCTACGATGCCGATCAAGCGAAACGAGTCATCGATCAGCTCACGACCCAGGTGCACAAGGAATCCGACGCCCACCGTGCGGACGCCAAGCCGCACCAGCAGCGGTTCACGGAAGAGATGCTGAATCTCCTCCAGTCGTCGAGGATTCACAGCATCGGACCGGGTGAATTAGAGCAGTTCGGCTACGACGCCAGTGTGCGTCTTGAGGGCAGTAAGGTCGTGGTCACGACGGAAGAGATCGAAGTCTCGGCTTACCTCAAGGTGCTCATCGACAAAGGTGCGCGCGTTCAGGTCTACTCGGCACACGAGTACCCGGACACAGAGCACGGCCGTGGTCGTTAGTACCTCCCCGGAGGGACGATGCCGAATGTGAATTGGGCGACTTTCGCCGATCTGCCTGGCGCTGCGGACATCAACTTCGAGTTGCTTTGCAGAGCTCTCGTGCGCCTTCACTATGGCCGCTTCGGTGACTTCTTCGCTCTTGCGAACCAGCCTGGTGTCGAGTTCCACCTTAGGCTCACCGAGCCTTGCGCACTCGGTGAGGCGGGACGCTGGTACGGATGGCAGTGCCGATGGTACGAACTGCAGAGTGGCCGTCCGATAGGGACTACACGGCGGAAGAAGATCGAGGAGGCGATCAGCAAGACCGAAGCTGAGGTTCCAGGGATCACTGACTGGGTGCTTTGGACTCGTCACCCGCTGACCGCCGGCGACCAGGAGTGGTACCATGGACTCGCTACGAGGATGCGGTTGCATCTCTGGACCGCCGCTGACGCGGAGCACCTGCTCTCTGGGCCGGCGGAGATCCTCCGGAGCACCTACTTCGGCGAGCTGGTGCTCACCGAGGGTGTCCTTCAGGAGCTACATAGGACTGCGGTCGCGCCGATCAAACGTCGATGGCAGCCCGAAGTGCATCAGGTAATCAATGCGGAGCGCTCGCTCCGGCGTATGCTGGGGACCGGGGACGCTTGGTCCGAACTCAATAGCGCCGCGGGACGCCTGGAGGTCGGTGCTTCGGCGATTGCCGGAAATCGCACCCGCCTCGCGACCGTGCTCTCAGAGCAGCTGGAGGCCCTAACCGCCGCGGCGCGTGCAGCCGCCGCGCAACTGAATGACACGGCCAGTTTGCTCCACAGTGGTGATCTGGAGCTTCTTCGGGCGCACCTCGACAGCGTCGCTCCTCCGGCGACTGAGTGGGAAGTCCTACTGCGTCGCCTCAGAGCTGCACGCCACTCCGTAGTGCTCGTCGCAACGAACGTTGTGGCGGACCTCCACACGGCCCACCAAGTGCGGTCCGCGCTCCGACGCGATCTGGCGCGGGAGTTTGTGGCGGTGTTGGCGGACGCCGGATGTGGGAAGACCGAACTCGCGGCCCAACTCACTTCCGCGACAGCCGACCGCCCGGCGGGCATCCTTCTACACGGCAGAGGGCTGCACGCTGGGAAGGACCTGGATGATCTTGCCCGTGGCGTGGTGGTCAATGGGAAGCCCGTCCCCAGCTTCCAGGGGCTGCTCGCGGCCCTCGACGCCGCAGGGCGGCGGGCGGGGCGCCGCCTGCCTGTAGTCATCGATGGCCTGAATGAAGCCGAGGACCCGCGCGACTGGCAGAGTCCTTTGGGTTCGCTCGTCGAGTCGCTGTACAAGTACCCGTACGTGCTGGTTGCGTGCACACTCCGCTCGGCGTTCGCAGATGAGGCGCTACCTGACGCCGTGAAACGCATCAACGTGCCGAGCTTTGAGCGGGATACGGCCCAAGCGGTGCGCCGTTACTTCAGGTACTACAAGATCAATCCAGCCGACGCACTACTGCCTTGGGGATTGTTGCGCCACCCTCTCACGCTACGCCTCTTCTGCGAAGTCGCGAATCCGGAGCGCAAGGTCACGGTGGGTGTCGAAGCGATACCAGGTTCACTGACAGCGATCTTCGATCGCTATCTCGAACAGGCCGCCGACCGGATCGCGCAGCTCGCGCCACGCAACCGGCGCTACTACCAGGCCGATGTGCTTGCCGCCCTCGAAAAGATCGGTGCTGCCCTGTGGGAAGAGGACACCAGGAGCTTAGGCATCGACTGGCTAAGGCGCTACTTGGGCGATCAAGAACGGCCCTGGAATGAGAGTATCGTGAGTGCGCTGGAGAATGACGGTGTCCTGTTCCGCGTTCCTGGTGATCGCCCCGGTTCCGGGGAAATGTCAGTGATCTACGATGCACTCGGTGGGCACCTTATCGCCGACGCGATCCTGGGAGCGACGGACGCGGTGCGGTTCAAGGAGTGGATCGGAGACGAGGACAACCTCATCGCTCTCACCGGGAACTTGGACGAGCGGCATCCGCTAGCCGATGACATCTTTGTGGCGCTCGCGGGGCTGACTCCTCGCAGGTCGCATCGGACCCAGCTCTGGAGCGTTCTGGACGAGCCGTCGCGCACTGAAGCGTTATACGAAGCTGCCAAGCTCGAAGGAGCGTTCTTGGACGCGAACACGGTTGCGGAGCTCGGCCGACTGGTGGCTGCTAAACCTGCCGGCCGTCGCGACCTTCTCGATCGCGTACGGGTCACGCGCGCGGCTCGCTCGCACCCGCTGGACGCTACTTTCTTGGACGCAGCGCTTCGGCCCATGCAGATCGCTGACCGTGATCTGCGTTGGTCTGAATGGGTGCGCAGCAAACAAAAGGAAGTACTCGGGGATCTGGAGGATCTGGAGAGGCGTTGGGCCCAGGATCCGGCTCGGTCGTCTAGTGATGCGCTCCGTGCACGATGGGCCATGTGGACGCTGACCAGCACGGTCCGAGCCTTACGGGATCAGGCGACCAAGTCACTGTATTGGTTCGGTTTCGGAGATCCCAACGGACTCTTTGACCTCACGCTCGATGCATTGGAAGTCAACGATCCGTACATTCCGGAGCGTATGCTGGCAGCTTGCTACGGGGTGGCGATGTCATGGTGGGCCGATCCACGCGGTGGTGCGGTCCGCGGCGCGCTCCCGCGGTTCGCGCAAGAGTTGGTGACCCGGATGTTCGTCCCCGAAGCACCCGCATCGACGCGGCATGCACTGACACGCGACTACGCCCTGGGAGTGATCGCGGTCGCCAAGATGATTGTTCCAACATGCATCGCCGAAGAGCACGATGCGTACTTGCAGCCTCCTTATGCTCACCTCTCATCGCCATTCCCTCCAGCATCCGAGATCAAGGATCTCGACGTGGCGGGAGCTGAGCACGCGATCCACATGGACTTCGGCAACTACACACTCGGGAGGCTAGTTTCTGATCGCCGCAACTACGATTACGACGATCCGACCTTCCAGGAAGTGCGCCGTCAGATTTATCACCGCATCCTGCAGCTGGGGTACTCGGAAGCGAGGTTCGACGCCATCGACCGCAGCGTTGGCGAGGACGCCTGGCGCGTCCACCGTCGCAACAGCGGCAAGGTGGATCGGTACGGGAAGAAGTATTCCTGGATCGCCTATTTCGAGATGTACGGCTTGAGGCTCGACGAGGGCACCCTCGACGAGTGGCACGGAGCGGCGCGTCCGTCCGATGCGGACATTGATCCGAGCTTCCCCACGCCAGGTCGGACATGGATGCCGGACCTGCCGGAGATCTTCTCCACCGCACCCGCCGAAGCGCGCGACTGGCTGTCACATCAGACGACACCCGACTACCGGTCCCTGCTGAATCCTCAAGTTGTGGACGGTGTGGATGGCCCGTGGGTACTACTGAACGGATATGTCGAGCAATCCGCCCCGACCGATGGCCGGCGAATCTTCACTTTTCTGCGTGGGGTGCTGACAAAACCGAAGCTGGTCGACCGGCTCGTCGGCATCTTCGATTCGTTGAAGTATCCTGGCAACAATGCCATTCCGGATGGGCAGGAGGACCACTACACGTACGCGGGTGAGATCCCCTGGTCAGCCCGTTTCGGTGTGGCGCTCCGCACTCCGTCGGGGAAAGCGGAACGCGACATCCGCGAAGCTTTTGAGTCGCACGACGGCGTGCGTTGGGTTCCGGGTGTCAAGGTCGAGATACCAGTAAGCGATTTCGCTTGGGAGAGCTATCATAGTGAGGTGAACCAGGCCGGCCGCATCGAAGTGCCGGCACCCGCGCTCTGTGAGCGACTCGGGCTGGTCAACCACCAGGGTGAGTGGGACCTGTATGATTCTGCCGGCAGCGTCGCCTCGCTGTACCGGGAATCCAAGTCGGAGTCCGACACGTACTCGTCCCATCTAGTGTACCTACGTGCTGACCTCATGTCCCGATACCTCCGGCAGACACGCCAGACTCTTATGTGGTTCAACTGGGGTGAGCGAGGCTTTGAGCATCGGACGACGATGGAGGTCATGGACGAGCTTAGAGCAGTGTTCGCGCGATACGACCACATCCATCGGCATGCGGAGGTCTGGACGCGGTAGGTAGGAGTAGAAGATCATCTCCCCTCACGAATGATCCCATCATCAGAGATGATCCACGGCCTTCTTGAGACCCGGATTGGGTTGAAGACCCGCGGGTGCTCAGGTCGTCGGTACCTGCGCTCCGGTGCGTTCAGCCACCGACGCACGAACGAACGCGCGCGGTTGCCGCCGGCCCAGTCTGCGGCGCCCTACCTCACGATCGCTAGCTGGAGGGGAGTGCCACTCGGCGGTTCGGTGAGGCTGGGCTCTGCCGCCCCGGAGTGTGACCGTTGTGTGACCTCCCTGAGGCCTGGATCTGCCATTTACACGGCTCTGCGTGCTGCAAGTTACCAGAAAAGTCCCTGTATACGCTCACCTTCACTGATATAGCTGCCCAGCAGGTTTGCTGAACGCCGACGACATGCGCGTCCAGGTCGACCACGCCGTCCTCGTCCAGCACGACCCCGGAGCGTTATGTAGTCGAATCGTGCAAGCTGTTTAGACGCGTATGTTTGCGCACCTGCTGCAGCTGCGCAGCACAAAGAAGGAAGGGGACGCCGGAGTTCTCCGGCGTCCCCTTCCTTCGTAAGTGTGACCGCACTGTGACCGCTTTTCAGCGGCCCGGCGCCCTCACGGCGACGTTCACTCCCGGGATCAAACCGTTCGCGGGCGCATCGCGCACGGAATCAAACTCGACGCACAGATAGACCGCGCGCGCGGCGAAGTGCAGATAGGACGTGTTCATCGCATCGTTCCACCGCTCGGTGCCCCACCCGCCGCAGATGGCGACGAGCTTGTCAGAGAAGAACTCTGCACGCTCGCTCCGCCACATTCGGCGGAACATGTGCCAGCCACCTCGGAACACGTGCGGCAGGGCGCCTCTCGGACTCGTGGCACACCGCTCCACCTTCAGAAACCAGAACTCCATCTCCGCGGCACCTGCACATACGTTGGGGCCGACCGCCGAGGGTACCAGCGGCGCATCTGGATCATCGGTCCCTCGCTCCTCCAGATACGCGACGAGCGCGTCATGGACGCGCTTCGAGATTGGAATCACCCGATCGATCTCCTGCTTGTCATGGCGCATGCTCCAGTAGATCGCTCCGAACGGCCACGCCGATTCAGGAATCGCTTCCTCCCCGATGAGCGCGAGCGCACGCTCCACCGCCTGCTCATCTAGGAGGATGTCTCCAACCCGGAGTGATCTCACGGCTGACCGCCGGTGGCCGGTTTCTCTGGCCAGGACGAGCAGGAGCTTCAGAAAGCCCTTCGGCATGTGGCCGACGTTCGTGTCGCCCCTGCGGCGACGACGTCCGCTGACTTTCCGGTGCGACGGCTCGTCATCGGAGATCTTGGCGCCCCTCCGCCCGAACCGGTGCGCGCGCAGCTCGGCTTCTGCCGAATCCGCGACGGCGAGCATCGCCTCGTACCGGCTCACGCTCATGACGGGGCGCCTCGCCTGCCGGACCGGGTCCGGAAGCGTAAGGTCGTCGAGCGGGTTCACCCGCAGGAGCGGCTCTCCTCTTAACCTGACGGTCTTCATCCACCTGAAGATGCTCTGAAGGCGGTCGAAGTCGTCGAAGAGGGCTCGCTTGCCGGCCCTGCGCAGCACGACGTTGCGCGGAACCCCGCCCGTGAACCGCTGGATGTGGGGCACCCCCTTCTTCCGTTGCTCCAGGTGGGAATCCACCTCAGTCTGCGAGAAGTGCGCGACGATCATGTCGCGCCCGGTGGTCGTCTCGAAGACCGTCATCACCTTTTCCATGTGCCGGGCATTACCCGGTTTCAGCAGCGGGATCTTCTTCTCCCGGTAGACGTCGAACACTTCGCCGAGCGTAAGCTCGGAGCCCTGCATGAGATGCTTGGCCGCAAGGCCAGTGGCTCCGCCTGCGAGTTTCGATAGCAGCGCCTGCGCGAAATCCTTCGCGCGGGCTTTCGCCTCCTTCAGGTCTGAGGTGCGCGAGCTCAGCCGCACCCGCTTGCTATTCCCGTTTACCGGGATCCGCGACTCCATCTGGAGCACGGGACTGCCCTCCCGGTGCTTGAGGTCGATCTCCAAACCCACGTGCTTTACGGTCGCGACGACGCGCTCCTTCGTTTCGCTCTGCTTTCCCACGTTCAACGCTCCTTTCGGACGGTCATAGCCATAAACAGAAAACCCCGTGCGTCATTCACACGGGGACAGATCCTTCACCTCCTACCTTCTCCCACCGCCGTCCGAGCCAGCGCTTCGGCATCGAACCCCTTGCGGCCGGCGCGCGGCGGCGCCTCCGCCTCGGCCGCGGGGCGCACGGGCTTGCGCGGGAGCTCCCCGCGGAAGAACCGCGGGGACCCCTTTCGCCCCGCGTTACTGAGGCGCCCCTCCGCCTGCAGGGCGCGCAGGTGCGATGGCGAGTATCCGCTGTACGCGGACGCCTGCTCCAGCGTGAGCATCGCCGCGGCTTCGCGGCGCATCGCATCGGCCAACTCGCGCGCGTGCGTCTCACACAGGCGCGCGGCGGCCCGCATCCCGTACCGGACCCGCAGGGTCGCGGCTTCCTCGCGCCAGGCGTGCACGAGCGCGCCGAGAGGCGCGTCCGGAGCCACTCCCTCCTCGCCAGCCATGTGCGGCGTTGCGCCGCCGCCGGCGCGCCGGCGCTTCCCGTCGCCACTCTCGTTGGCCATGGACTCGCCTCTCGGACCGGAGCTTCGCTCGTCTGGTCCCTGAGGACGTAGCCGCGGCACCGCTCCGCGCCCTTCGGGGCCGGCGCTGGCCGCCGGATGTGCCGCTTACGCGGACAGAAAGCCTCCTTGAAGAAAAGGTTTGGTTGAAGCGTTCGGGTTGCGCCTGAGTCCTGCTGGCCGGGTCCGGGTGCACACCACCTGCGCTGGCCTGCCGCGTCTACGCGCCTCTGGCGCTTCGGTCGGGCGGGTTCGCGCTCCTCCTTCAACCTCCTTTTTCTTTTTTGTCGGCTGCGGCCGTTGTCGGCCGGTTCCCGCGGGTCGTTTCACACGAAGCCGACGGCTTCGTACGCTCGCTGGGCATCTGGGCAGGAGAAGAAGGAAGGATCTACTACTACTTTTCTTTTTTGGGTTTGGGGTTCTAAAGAAGAACCCAGAGTAGGGGGCTAAGGCTTCTGGAGACCCCCCTCTTCTTTCCCCCCCTATAGTCCCCCCCTTTCTTCTCCCCCCTTGGGGTCGGGAGGGGACCAGAGGACGGGGTGGTGCACGCGGGGGACGGACGATCACGAAGGGGCTCGGCGGCATCGCCGCCGCGCCGGATGCGGGGCAACAACGAAAGAGGGCCGCGCCGGAGCCGATCATCGGCTTCCAGTCGCGGCCCTCGCTGCAGAGGGGGGTGTCGCGTGGGGGAGGGAACTACCTGCGGGCGGAACGAAGCCGCTCACGATCAGCTGGGAGGGCCAGCGGCGCTCCTCACGGAGCGCACGCTCCTGCAGGCGCTGCCCGTGGGCCTCGATCCGTGGATCGAGCCGTGGCTGCGCGGCGCCGTGGCCGAGAACCAGGTGCTGGAGATGAACGGCGCGCGGAGCGCCGCGGCCGCGCGGTGCCGCGTCCTCGTCTCTTTCATCGAAGCCGCCCGCGAGTGGCTGGACGGCGAGGTGGATGTGGCTGAGGCCGCCGAGGTCACGGGGTGCTGCGAGGAGACGGTGAGGCGGAAGGTCCGGGAGGGAGTCCTCCCCGATCGCCGCCCGGCGGGCCGGGGACGGCACCGCGTCCGCCGCGGCGACCTCCCGTCCCTCGACCGCCGCTACGACGCCGCGGCGGACGCCGTCCGTCTTGCCGCTACGCGGGAGGCGCGATGAACACCGTTGGGGTGGTCACCGCACGCTCACGCGTGGCGCAGGGGGCAGACGTGGCACAGCGCACGAAGGCGCGCCGGAAGAAGAACTGGAACACCTCGGTGGGTGAGCATGGGTTCACCGTGCGTCTCTTCGAGACGCACCCGGGGAGCCGCATCTACCGTTCGGTTTGGATTCCGGGGCGCGATGGTGCCCCGGGCCGCGAGGACAAGAAGAGCCTGGGCCACTCCGACCGCGACCTCGCGGTCAAGCAGGCGTACGAGCTGATCGCGCACCTGCGCTCGGCGGGGGATGGGGTACCCCAGGGCGAGATCACGCTGGGCGCCCTCCGCGCCCGTTATGTGGCCAGCCGCGCCCACGCGCGGAAGAAGGAGCGCACCCGCGCCGAGGACGAGCGCAAACTTGAGCGCGTAGTCGCGTTCCTCGGGCCGACGCGCCGCGTCGTCTCGCTCGACGAGGAGGCGGTCCTGGACTATGTGGACGCGCGCCGAGGCGGCGACCCGTCGCTGCTGCACGTGCGTCCGCGGGCGGCGGATGCGCCGCCGGACAACGACCGCACTGTCGAAGCCGATCTGGTGGCCCTGCACACGATGGTGCGCTGGGGGTGCGTGACCAAGAACGCGAAGGGGGTCACCCTCCTCGCGTCGGACCCGCTGAAGGGGATAGCGTTCCCCCGCGAGCTGAACCCGCGCGGGCCGGTCCTCAACGAGGACGACCTGCAGACGCTGCTCGGCGTCGCGGACACCATCCACCCGCTCCTGCGGCCCGCGTTGATCGTGGCCGACGGCACGGGCCGGCGCCTCTCCGCATGGCGCCAACTGCGTTGGCGCGACATCGACTTTACGCGCGAGCAGTACGGGGCGATCCACTGGCCCGGCGAGACCGACAAGGGCGGCCTCGCCATGTGGCGGCCCATCAGCGCCCGTGTGCGCGATGCACTGCTTGGCCTCCGGCCCGTGAAGCCGGAGCCGGACGGGCCAGTCTTCCCGGCGCCGCGCAGCCCCGCCGAGCCTGTGGCGAAGCGCCAGCTCCACACCTGGCTCAAGAAAGCGTACCAGACGGCCCGCTTGGTTCCCGACCCGGGCGGGATGTGGCATCCCGTGAGGCGCAAGTGGGTTTCCGAGCGGAAGGGCTATCCGCTTACGGACATCGCCGCCGCGGGAGGCTGGAAGGATGAGCGCTCGCTCAAGAGCTACATGAAGGAGGATCCGGATACGGTGCGGAAGGTCGTGCTCGAGCCGACGCACCGGCTCAGGAGGGGCGAATGAGCCTAAGCGGCGGTGGTTTGAACGGTGAGCGGATCGCCTACGTTGCGTGCGCACTAGCATACTTTGCGCTGCACCTGGCGATACTCGCGAGGCGGCCGCCTCATCGGTCTCGCGCTGATTGGCACAACATGGTGACGACTGTCATGGTGGGCGTTCCGCTTGCCGTGGCGGCGGCCGTCGTGATTACGAGCCTGCTTCGGTCCTGACCCGCTCTTCATCTAGCGGGTGGGCCGTTCTCAGGAGGCGCTCGGAAGGAGGCCATCAACATAAGTGCTCTGCGCCCGGCTCGGCTGCCTGGTCCGTCCGATGAGAACACGCCCACAATGGATGCTAGTCCTGCCAGGTACAGAGCACCACGGGCCACCGGGCCGCCGATCGGGAGGGCGGCTGCTAGGTTGTCGATCACATCTGGAGACCAGAGTACCATCAAGCCCAAGGCAATCCCTACAGTCGTCAGCGCCGTTCTCATTCGCCTGGCCCACTGCGAAGGGCTGGTCGCAACTGCAGCGCATCCGAATTGAATGTCGGCGATCGTCGACCACTCGCTTCTGACGCTCGCAAGCAACGCGGAGCGTCCCGCATTGATTAGATCTGTGTCGGTCGCTTTGCCCGGGGCAAGACACCCATGAGCATTGCGAAGGGTGCGTACAGCCGCCTCGCTCTCACGCCGTTTTATCAGACGGGTGTCAGGCGGGTCAGAACGCAGAATCCGGGGCAAGGTGCCGTTGATCGCTGAAGTCGCTTCAGCGAGGCAGTGCCCTAGCTGCTCCTGCACCTGCAGATCAGCCCTGTCCGTTCCGTTGTGCCTCAGTACTTTGACAAACTTGTGGAAAGCTGCAACCGCTCTCGCCTCGGGTTCCATTCGGCCGGCCCAGAACGCTGGAAACGAGGTTTTCAACTCGGCGTAAATCCATGCGGGTAGTAGTGCGTAGGGAAGGATGAATGCGGCGAGAGTAGCGCTGCGGAAAACGTCGGTGACCCAATGTTCGCGGAGGATGTAGTATACGAGGGTAGTTCCGAGAGTCAGGACGACACCCACGGCTGCTGTCCACACAACCGGCCACAGAGTGAATTTCGGTGGCACATCTGCCCCGAACCGCTGACGGATCCACCAAGCGACCGTAAAAAGAGCCGGAAGGAGCGCTGCAAGCAGCGACCAGAATCCTACGGACTGATCGTTCAATGCTTCGGAGTAAACCGCCCAGATGTGCAAGGCCGACCCACCCCATCCAACTATGACGGAGAACGGCGCAAGTCGAGACGCCCAGCGTTTCGAAGCCACTCGTCGTGAGTTAAGGCGAAGTAGGATGCTCGTTAGGCGCGTCTGCACGCGAGGTTCGAAGTTTAGCTGCTCTACCAAAGGTGATGTTGCCACTCGGTTCGCAGCAGGAAGGGGCTTCTGCTTATCAGGCATGGTGGTTCGTGGCGGATTGAAGGAAGCGATACTCGCTGAACGACTCGCCGGGTTGCGACAGCAAAACGCGAAGGTCCCGCAACGAAAACCGCTGCGGGACCTTCGCTTGTGCTAGTCGGGACGGCCGGATTTGAACCGGCGACCCCCTGAACCCCATTTACGGGGTATCCCGCGCGGGTTGCGGATGCAAGCGCCTGTCACACATCCACTTACGCAGGTAGGCCGCGCTGTTTCCCCGCTGATCCCTACTGCGTCAGTAGGCCACATTCCGGCAGAACTGAGGCCGAGTAGGGCGGAACCGATACCAGTTCACCCAACCCGAGGACACGCGCTACTTACTGGAGAGGCGTCCGCTCTGATGGGTCGCACTCTCACACACTGGGGACCGCCCGTGCCGGGCCGCAGCACAGCGTGCGGAACCGACGCCGTGGGAACTGATATAGCGGCTGTGAGATTGCCGCGGAGGTGCTCGGCCGTCTTGTGGGCTTCACGGGATCACCCCCCCGGCGGAGCGAACCTTCAAAACAGTCTGATGGTGTGTCGGGATCCCCGGCCCGGGTGAAGTTGCCCAGGGAAAGGACATACGCACCTCAGCCGCCGTCCTGCACCGCAGAGAACGGGCGCCTCCCGCTCTCGTGGCATCCGAAATCCCGTTATACGCCATCACCGAGGACGGACCGAGCATCTGGCATCTCATACTGAACCAGCGGGGGTAGCACCGTGTAGGGAAAGATGCTCGGGCTGTGCCGGCACCAGATCAGGATTAGACGTGATTACAAAGCGGAAGTACCCCCTGCCGGGGTTCCTTGTTGGCACGCTCGATCAGGAGGCGTATCAGCGGTGGCTCAGCCGAAAGGCGAACGCTCACAAGCGGCGGGACCGTGCGCGGGTCAATCCTATGTCCACGCGGGAGAGTTACATGCTGGCCATGCACGAGGCCGTGCTCCGCAGCGGTGGGAACGATGAGTACACTGGGCTACGTCTCCGTTGGGATCTTGTCAGCACCTACGACAACGTGCGGTCTGGCGCCGAAGGGCGCGCGTACAAGAAGTCGCTCGCGGATCTACCGACGGTTGATCACGTTGGTGATGGACTTGGTTCGGCTGATTTTACGATCTGCTCCTGGCGGGTCAACGACGCTAAAAACGATCTCACAATGGAAGAGTTCCTCGAGGTGTGCCGACTTGTGCTGCGGCATCAGGACGCTGCGCGATGCTCTTGACCGATCAGGTGAGCGGGAGCATCGGTTACCTCCTGGGTACCGGGGAACCGCAGTTCCAGGCGACGTGTGAAGGAGCGGGGAGAGGAGACCCCACGGACCGGCTGATGGAGGCCGGTGACGAACTCCCCCCGACGCTTCCCCGGTGACGAACCAACCCCGATTGGCCCGGTGTGTGGGAGGGGCGGCTGGAACTCCCGCCGTCGGCTGCTCCTCGGCAGCCGAACCCTACTGCGGCGGGGGAATAGCTGCCAGGGCCGTCTTTAGCGCGGCCCAGGTGAGGACGCCGACACCATGGGACGCGAACCGGGCTGGGAGTGGGCAACCGCGTACAGCTTCAGTGATGACGGATCGCAGTGCGGCCCCACAGGCTGATCGCGGTAGCCCGATCCGGGTCTCGATCCACTCGAGGGCACACGCGGCGAGTCCCGTTGCGATCGCAGCAGCCTCACTGGTACCAGTTCCGCCAGTGTAGCGTCCTGAAGGATCCGCGGTGGGCGCATCGCTCCCGTGGTACCCTGAACTCAATGGCGCCATAGTATTTAGGCCGAGCGCAACGAACTCTGGTTTGCCGGGATTACGCGAGGCCTGAGCCGGGGCGCACAACCCTGAGAGTCGCTCCGCAGTCGAATCCAGAAAGGCAGGACCCTGGCTCGAGTGCGGCCAGACACGTCCGTTCAAATCGCAAGCCCCCACCGAGAACATGCTCGAGGCGCATCCTGGGAAGTTGACCGTCCCAGGACCAAGGAGACCCTCGTTACCAGCGGGACTGAAGCAAATCACGCCTGACTGGTTTATCTCATCCAGGAGCTCAGTAATCGAAGCACGCCCGGGCCAAACCCAAGGTCCGGGGGTGGGCTCTTTGTCGAATCCTGCTGCCAAGTAGATCAGGTCGACATGTGCATCGAGCGCAACTCTCAGTGCGGCTTCCACGCGAGCAAACGTGTACAGCCCGTTCTCGGAAGCTTTGATCGCGATGATAGAGGCCTCCGGAGCGACGCCCGCATACTCACCGGCTGAGCATGTCCCGCGCCCCGCAACGAGCCCCGCCATGAATGTCCCATGAATGTTGCTGTCGCGTAGCGCCCCTGCCGTCCGGGTCAGAACCGGACGTAAGATACTCCTGCTCGCGCGCCGGTCGACGCTCGGCTTCAAATCAGGATGGTTTACGTCGACCCCAGTGTCGATGATCGCGACGCGAACTCCACGGCCCGTTGGATCATCCGAAGCAAGTCCGAGCACTCTCCGGACGGCGCTCTGGTTCGAGCTTGGCAAGGCTGGACTCCGTTAGTTCGAGGCCGGGAGGATGTGCCGCGGCTTCCACGCGGGACCAGGATTGCAGCAGGCGTCGGCCGAATCGACGAACTGCGACAAAGGCGCATACGCTTCAGCCGGGTTCAAAGGACCAAACCCGCCGAGGCGGAAAGTGCTCGGAAACGCAAGGCGGATGCCTGTGGACTGTAGGATGCGAGCGAGGCGCAGCACGCCCGAGCGGCTGATCCCTATGAACAGCACTATACCGGTGCGCCGACACCAAGCTGTTGGTACGGCCCCCACGGAAAGCGCCGCAAGCAGCAACCTGAGCACAAGGGCGTGGGAGGATGGGAGATCGATGCGGAACCGGACCGGTTCGGCGCGGAGAAGACGAGAAACGCTGTTAGATGCGGGCATAGTTAGCACTGGGCTTGAGGGTGCGAGGCAAGTCGAACCTGCAACAGTTGATGGTGTCCGCACAACCATGCGCCGCCAGCTCAGGGGAGTGGCGGGGTCAGACTTTGGGGTGCCATACCGGGCGGAGTGCAGTACACGGAGGAAGGCGAGTGCTGCTGCGGGGTGTCTACAAGTGCCCAATGGGCCGAGGGCGGACGGTGTAGTTACGAATCGCCGGTGCCACGCATTCGTCCTTCCGTTCGTGAGGGGCCGGACAGGAGTTCCGGCCCGATCCCTCCGAACGGGAGTGCGCGATGGGGACCAGGTTGTCGGAGCGGCCGCCGCTCGCATGGTCGCTTGCACGGCAGGCGGTGTTCGACCGTTGCAAGCGCCGCTACCTGCACCGATACTACTCCGGCTGGGGGGGGTGGTCTTCCGATGCCCCTGCGCTGGCGCGGCTCGCGTACGCCCACGGCAAGCTGACCACCCTGCAGCTCGCGCTCGGGACAGCAGTTCACGCAGCTGCGCGGGAACTCGCCGCCGCGCTCCTCGACAGGCGGCCGCTCCCGAAGCTGGACCAGGTTCGCGCCCGAGTAAAGGCGGCGATGAACGATGTCGTCCGCTCCTCCCGCGATGTCGAAGCGTTCCTGCTCCAGCCTCGCGCCCATCCCATGCTGCAGGAGGTGTACTACGGGGGCGGATTGACGGCGGAGGCGATCGCGCGGACGGCCGAGCGCCTCGAACGCTGCACCGACTCGCTCGTCGGTTCTCCCCTCTGGGTGGAGCTTGCCGCCCTCCCGCAGGCCTCCATCCTCCTGGTGGACAGCCTCGAGATCCACCGGCTCGACGGGGTGCCCGTATATGCTGCGCCGGATCTCGCGTACCTCTCCGGACCGGACGCGGCCACCATCGTGGACTTCAAGACCGGGAATGCACACGAGGATGAGGTCCTCGGCCAGCTGGCGCTGTATGCGTTCGCCCTCCGCGAGGGCATGGGGGAGGCGGCGCCGAACGCATGGCGCGGGCGTGCCATCCTCCTGGACAGCGGCGAGGAGCTGACCTGCGATCTGACTGCCGCAGACCTCGAGTCGGCCGGGGTTCGCGCGCAGGAGGGGTACGGTGGAATGCTCGCGCTGCTCACAGATGTCGAGGCGAACATCCCCGCGCCGGCGTCGGCCTTCCCCTTGGCGCCGAGGAGAGCCGGTTGTCCGGCGTGCCCCTTCTGGGAGATCTGCGAGGACGAGGTCCGCAACTCCACGGTGGTGCCACGCGGTCCCGGCCGAGCAGCCGCGGGAGAGCCGGTGGGTGCGGCGTCGCGCGACCGGAGCCCGGTGTGATGCCCGCGACGCCGCGCGGGAGCCTTGTTCCGCTCATGCATCGGGCTGTGGGCGGTGACGAAGGCGCGCTCGAAGAGTTTCTCGTGCGCGTGTACCGGATTGCGCGGGCGTTCGTCAGGCGGCGCCTGCCGCGTTCGGCGGACGATACGTTCGTCGAGGACACGGCGGTGGAAACCGTGGGCCGGGTGGCGCTCGCATTCACAGCGTGTCGCGCGGGGACTGAGGGCGGGGTCGTGGCGTGGATCCTTGAGGTGGCGCGAAACACAGCCATCGACCTGCACCGGCAGGAGTTGCGGCGGGCTCTCGCGGGCGCGCTGGAGGACCTCGACACGACTGTATGCGACTCGACGCCCGCTCCCGATATCCTCACCCAGTCCGAAGACGCGTTGCTGGATCTCCTGGCCGAGACGCATGCCGCCCTGCCCCCCGATCTGCAGCTCCTCCTCTGGGCCCGCCTGATCGATGGAGCCACGTGGGCTGAGGCGGGGGAGGATGTGGGAACCACGCCCGCTGGGGCGAAGCGGCGTTACCAGCGCGCTCAGGCGCGCTTGCGCCGCGAACTCGTCCGCCGCATTCATCAGTTGCCCGAGCCGAAGCGCGACCTCGTGATTCAGCGCCTGTCTGCGTTCGGGGTACGAATCTGACCGAAGAGGCGAAGCGGCCGCCGTCCGCCGGCGCACAGCGTGCGTCGGCGCGGTCGGCGCGTACCGCCGGGGCACACCCCAGCTGTGCTGGCGCACAGAGAGAATCGTTGTGGCCAAAGACAACACGCGTGACGGGACACAACCCCTCGGCGACCGCGCCGGCGCCCTCCTCGGGCGGGTGACGCCCGAGGAGGTTGAGCGGGCACGCTCTGACGCCGAGAAGTCGGAGCCGGAAGTAGACGCGCTCGCTCGCGCCGCGGCCGAGAAAGCCATGCGGCAACGCCCGAAAGGGAAGGGGGACTGACCCCGTGCCGGGCCGACGTCGGGACCGTGTGAGTGACGGGGCGCGCGGCGGCAACAGGAACGCGGGTTGGGCCCCCGCTGGTCGCTGACCGGCGGGGGCTCACACACGTCGCGTCTGAAGGCGCTCCATGCACGCTGAGGCTGCCCACAGCGCGCTCGTACGCGACCGATTACCCGGTCTGCATCCCGTAGGAAGCCGCCGCTTCAGTCTCATCCTTCGGCGGCAGCGCGTGCGAACACGTCGGGCGGTGTACGTCTCTGTTCCGTGGAAGTCGACAGCACTACATTAGGCGCGCGGCGCCAGAAGAACTCTCTTTCCGGCCGGTGCTGCATCTCCCCTTCTCGGTCGAATGCTTGACCGCGGCGCTCCTGTCGCGCGGTCCGGCCCTCCCACGTACGATCCCATGGACGTCTTCGCTCTTCGCGAATCGCTGATCGGCGAGTACTCCGGGTTTGCCCGGTCGTTCACGAACATCCGCGCGCGTGACCTGAACGAGCCGATTGCCGACGCGTACGAGAGCGGCCGCTTCTGGCCGGAGCCACTCGTCCAGATCAACCCGCGCTTCAAACCAGGAAGGAGTGTCGGCGAGCTCGTCGGCCAGGGGGATCTGCATCCCGCCTGCGCCAAGCTGTTCGACATCGGCCTCTACCAGCACCAGGAGTTCGCGATCGCCCTCGCGGCACAGGGCGAGAGCTTCGTCGTCACGACTGGTACGGGTTCAGGCAAGTCGCTCGCCTTCTTCATCCCGATCGTTGATGCGGTGCTCAGTGCTAAGGAGCAGGATCCGAGGCCTCGCACGCGCGCGATTGTCATCTACCCGATGAACGCGCTCGCGAACTCGCAGCTCGAGGAGCTCAAGAAGTTCTTGGGTGAGACGGGCCCGGTGACGTTCGCGCGGTACACGGGCCAGGAGGACCCAGAGGAACGGGAGCGGATCCGGCACAATCCGCCGGACATCCTTCTCACGAATTTTATGATGTTGGAATTGTTGATGACGCGGCAGGCACCGCTGGATTGTGCGGTGATCCGCAACTGCGAGGGGTTGCGTTTCCTCGTGCTGGACGAACTGCATACCTACCGCGGGCGACAGGGAGCCGACGTCGCGATGCTTGTTCGCCGCGTGCGGGAGCGCCTCACCGACGGTGACCTGCAGTGTATCGGGACCTCCGCGACGATGGCGGGCGGGAGCGGGCTCGCGGACGCCAACCGGAGGGTGGCGGAGGTCGCCTCACGGCTGTTCGCCACCAGGATCAGCGAGTTCAACATCGTCACGGAGGATCTCGAGCGGGCTACGAATCCCGCGGAGACAGCCGAAACCGTGCGTGACCAGCTTGGCGCCGCCCTCGACGCCGGGATCTCAGATACAATCAGCAACGCTGGGCTGCGCGAGCATCCGCTCGCCATCTGGATCGAGACCCAACTCGGCCTCGCCCGTCCAGATGGGGAGAAGTGGGTGCGTGCACGCCCGATGACGCTGGCTGAAGCAGCGAAACGGCTCGCGGACGACGCGGGCCGCACCGAGGAGGCTTGTGCGGATGCGCTCCGCCGCTTCCTCCTTGTAGCATCGACTCCGGAGGCGGACCGGCTGAACACTCCGGGGGGCGAAGGGCCGTTCTTCGCATTCAAGCTCCACCAGTTCATCAGCGGCGCCGGTGTCGCGTACACCACGCTCGATCCACCGGGCAAGCGCATCGTGGTGCTCGACGGACAGCGGTACCTACCTGGCGACGAGACCCGGCGGCTGTACCCCACGTACTTCTGCCGGAACTGCGGCCAGGAGTACCACCCCGTGCGCCTGCGCCGCCAGCGCGATCAGCAGGTGGTGCTCCCCCGGGAGATCGACGACATGCCCGCCCGCCGCGAAGACGCGGATGGGCTGGAGCACGATGCCGACGAGGATGCGACGTCGGAGCGGCTGGGCTTCGTCACCCCAGCCAGTGCCTTCCCGGGCGACGAGCCGCTGGATTTCCAGGGCCGCGTACAGGACTACCCGGAAACCTGGACCGAGGTGACCCGGTCCGGGGAGGAGCGCCTCAAGCCGAGCCACCGCGCCCTCGAGGTCCAGCGGCTTCTGGTCGCGCGGGACGGTGTGGTCGCCACGCAGGGTACACCCATCTGGTTCCTGCCGGGGAAGTTCCGTCACTGCATCCGCTGCAGAGAGACGCACGGCGCGCAGGGTAAGGACATCAACCGCCTGGCCGGCCTCTCCGCGGAAGGGCGCAGCTCGGCGACGACGGTGCTCGTGTCCGGCGCGCTGCGCTGGATGCATGGCCGGCGGATGCCGGAGCGGCCGCACCAGCGGAAGCTGCTCGCGTTTACCGACAACCGGCAAGACGCCGCGCTGCAGGCAGGGCACTTCAACGACTTCACCTTCGTCTGCATCCTGCGGGCGGCGATCGACCGCGCCCTGCGCAGCTCGGGTCCATCCGGGCTCGAAGACAAAAACATCGGATCGGCGGTCGCGGCCGCGCTGGGCTTCGACCGGGAGATTCGGCCCGGCGAGCACCCGCCGCGGACGCATCTGCGCGAATGGCTGTTCGACACCGAAATCTCGCCTGCGGACTTCGAGCTCGCGAAGCAGACGCTCCGGCAGGTGCTCGCACACCGTGCGTGGCACGACCAGCGCCGCGGCTGGCGGTACACGAACCCAAATCTCGAAGAACTCCGGCTGCTCCGGGTGGAGTACCGCGATCTCGCCGCATTCTGCAGGGATGAGAAGCATTTCGTGCGCACCCCGGAACTGCTCCGGCGGGCGAGCCCGGCCGTGCGTGAGAAGGTGTTCCGCCTGCTGCTCGATCACCTACGGAAGGGGCTCGCGGTGGACGCGGCCTCCCTCGATCCGCAGGCGCTTGAACAGGTGCGCGAGACGTCCTTCAAGCTCCTCCGGACTCCGTGGGGATTCGGCCGCGGGACGGACGACAAGCCGCAGGGGTGGCGCTGGCTCGTAGTGGAGCCCGTGCAGCGCGGCCGCTGGACGCTCGCGGACGAGGACCTGCTGCTGCGCGGTGGGATGCAGACCAGCCTGGGCCGGCTGCTCCGGTCACCTAAGCTGTGGGAGAACGCCGCCGCCAGCGGGCTGAAGCGCGGCGATTATCTGGAGCTGCTCAACGCGCTGCTCGGGGCCGCGATGGCCGGTGGCTACGTTCGCCGTTACGAGCAGACACCCTTCCGTGCCCCCGGGTACCAGCTGAACAGCTTGGCGGTGCGGTTTCGCAGCGACGAGCCGGCGGAGCGGGCGAATCGCTTCTTCGCTGACCTGTACCGCTCCATGGCGGAGGTCCTCGCGCTGCCGGGACACCCGCTGTTCGACTTGGAGGCCCGCGAGCACACGGCCCAGGTGGATGCCAAGGTCCGCGAGATCCGCGAGATGCGCTTCCGCTTCGGGGATAAGGAGCGGAAGGTCCTGGCGTCTCCAGGTTTAGAAGGCGCGCGCGCGGTGGGGGAGAGCGCCCGCTTCCTGCCGACGCTGGTCTGCTCGCCCACTATGGAGCTCGGCGTGGACATCTCCGCGCTGAACGCCGTGTACCTGCGCAACGTACCGCCCACGCCCGCCAACTACGTGCAGCGCGCCGGTCGGGCGGGGCGAAGCGGGCAGGCCGCCCTGGTGGTCACGTACTGCGCCGCCCGCAGTCCTCACGACCAGTACTTCTTCCGTGATCCCCGCGCGATGGTGCACGGGGACGTGAAGCCGCCGCTCCTTGACCTCGCGAACCGGGAGTTGATCGAGAGCCACCTACAGGCGGTGTGGCTCGCGTGCACCGGCGTGGAGCTGCAGGGCTCCATCGCGGAGCTGCTCCAGCTCGACCGGCCCGGGCTTCCGCTCCGTGCCGACCGTGTGGCGGAGCTGCGGAAGGAGGGAATCGCCCAGGAGGCGGCTCGCCGCGGCGCGCGGCGTGCTGCTCCCCCGGAACTTTTTTCTGAATGACGTAATGCGGCATTGCGAGTCACGCGGAAGGGTTGGGTGGACGGCGATTGGAGCGATGTACTGTTTCGGGAAGCCGGACCTGACTCCGGGCGATGCGGGGGCTCGCGCGCAAAAGCGAGCGCAGGCCGCATCGGTGTGGCGACCAACCTGAGCAGCCAAGCCGGGGATCAGGTCCGATTGTATCCCTCAGGCTGGTAGCGCGGCGCAGTCTGCTCATACTGCGGGCGCGAGCAGACACCGCATGATGCGCCCCCAAACTCTTTCGATCTTTGCCGCGGAGGACACGCATCCCCCGCAGTTCATCCGCCAATGGCAGAGCGTTGCATGGTCCGGACGCTCCCGCCGACGCCTGCGCTCATGGCAGCCCTCGTTCGATCAGACGTGCCAGCATGGCCGCGTCGCACCGCCACAGCAACTGTGCCTTCCGTGCATCCACCCCCAAATGGGCCGCAAGGAACTCGTCCAGCGTGGCTCCCGATGCTCGCGCATCGAGAAGGGCGGCGAGCGGCACGCTCGTGCCCTGGATGACCATGGTGCCACCGCGATCACCGGAAATGCGTGCGACCGCCGAGCGGGCAAGTCGGACCTCCGTGCGGTTGAGCTGGAGGCGCCCCTCCGGAGTGAGCTGGAGAAGCGCCTCCAGCCGTTCCACGTCGATTCCGACCGCCCGCGCACGTGCGAGCGCAGCCGGATCGTGCTCCGAGCCGTGCAGGACGGGCATCCCAGCGCAGACCAGTATCTCGAGTAGCTCGTCCGCGGTCACCGCTCCGATCCGACCGGTGATCACGTCACGGATCCGTTCGGCGCGGGTCCCGAACTGCTCAGCCGCGGCGACGGGGGTCATCCGCCGGTGCCGGATCATTCGCCTGACCGCGCTCATCAGAATTGAGCGGACCGCGAGATCTCGGGCCTCGTCGGCGGGGAAGCCGAGCTGCTCGAAGATGTTCCTCGCATTCGGTGCGACGGTCATGTGACTCCATCTGTGCGATGACGATTGGGTTGCGGTTCGACCCCGCGGGATCCCGCAGCGACGCCTCACCGCAGCGGCCTCCCCTCGTTCAGCAGCAATGGTACACGCGCGGTGCCGCGCGAACTGCCCTCGCGGGCTCCCGAAGTACTTCGCACCTCTAAGGCTTCGGTTCGGGTAGTCACATGGCACATCCTCCTCGCGTCGCGGACCTGGAACCGTCCGGCATGAGGAGCACGGTATCGGGGGCTCCGCGCCAAAGACAAGGTTGGGAAAACAGGTTCCCCCGAAGCAGTGGTGTCGACCGAACCGCAGCTCCGGTGCGTCCTACGACGTGCCGATCGACCGGTTTCTACTGGGCCACGATTCCCGCGCCCGGCGAGTCGCCCCCGATGCGCCCGCGCATTGATGCAGGTAGAGATTCCCCGCCGAGCCACGCGCGCGCCACCTCGGAGTCAGCGGACTCTCGCACGTCTTTCGGGAGCCAGACGAACTGCACCATCTTCCCACCGCGTGCCGGGTCCGTCGCCCGGATTTCCAGAATGTCAGCAGCGTGCAGCGCTTTCATGTAGGACTTGTAGCCGATCCGAAACCGCGCGCTCAGCAGCGACAGCGCGTCTTCACGCGGGATGAAATCCTCGACCGCAAGCTCCGCGCAGGACTCCGGAAACGTCACTGCAACCGCATCGGCGAGATCGACTCGGGTCAGCTTCGCGCGGGCGACGGGATCGATCCACACGTACACAGGTCGGCTTCCACCCCGCTTTCCGTATGAGATGCTGATCGCCGAGCACTTGACTGTGTTCGAGATGCACCCGAACTCGCGCGCCGCGTCGTGAAGCCGCATCCAGTAGCTCGGGTCGAGGGCGCGGATGTGCTCCGGCTGCCGCGCGAGTGTTTCACCGAGCCGTTCCTCCCCGGAAATCGGAGTCCGCGGTCCCCAGCAGTACCGTCGGCCCGAGGCGTCCCTCGCGTGGGTCTCCCAAGCCTGCGCGGTGCCCCATGCAGCCTGTGGCAGGATCCCGCGTTCCTGCGCAAACTCAACGATGGTGCGCACCTCGTCGAGGGGCCAGCCAGTTTGGGCGGCGACTCGCCTCTTCCCGTAATTCGGGAACACATTGTCGAGGCGTTCCTCCCCGGCCTCCAGCAACAATGTGCCGTTCTCGATGAGCCCGCGTCCGAGGCGACCGCGGAGTGCAGCCGTCATGATCTCGTCGACACCCACGCCGACAGCATTCGCCAGAGACTCCACAGGCCAGACCGCATCCGGCGGGGGATCTGCGGCATCTGCGTACTCGTGCATTAGGGCGGCAGCGCGGACGTGCGCGGCCGTCCAGCCCGGGTCGGCGCCGAAGGCGCGGCGTCTATGGACCCGCCCGATTTCTCGGGCGACCACATCGGGGTCGCGACCCATGACCCGCGTTTCGTGATGGATGTACAGGCGCTCCACCTGACTGCCCAATCCATAGTCGCAGTCCAGAACGCCTGTGATCCGTCCGCCCCGTGGGAACTCCACCGTCAACTCAACCCGGCCGTCGTCCAGCTGGCGCGCGAAGACGCGGATGCCGGCCGCGACGAGCACCGCGCGCACCCTGCCTTCGTACCGCTCGAGGCGGTGGCGCTGCTCAGCAGTGCATGACTTCATCATGCGATCGACCTCCCGATCGACCATGCGCGCCTCAGCGATGAGTGACCGGAGGTCACCCGCGAGCGTGGCGAGTTCCGCTAAGTCCTCTCCCGTCAACTCGGCTACGCTCCGGGTCTGCGACTGGGCGCGTTCAATTTCGCGGCAGAGTTCCGCCACCGTTTTCCGCTTCTGCCGGGAGAGTGCGGCATACGCTTCAGCTTCATCCCGCGCGGCGGCCTGCTCGTCTGCGTCCAGCTTCGCACCGGTCGCCTCATCCACACCGGACATCAACCGTGCACGCGCGTGCACCGCGAACTCGGTCGCGACGCGCGCCTCGTTCTCTGCTGCATCGCGGCGTCTCGACAGCTGGCTCAGCGATACGCGATGCGTGTCGCCCGCAAGGCGCACCGCGTCCACCGCCGTCCGGACCCGAACCGGATCCAGCGCGGAGATGAGGGCGTCAATCACGAAATCCTCGGCAGCCGCGGAGACCATGAAATGGTGATCGAAGCTGACGCCGCACTGCCTGGCCCAGTAACAGTACTCCCCATTGCGGGCGTACTGCGCATGCATGCGCATTCCGCAAGCCCCCCGACCTGGGACGTCATGACAACACGAAATCTGCGGAATCGCGAAGTTGCGGGCTCCCCGGTACTTGTCCGTCAACGGCTCACGATACTTCCGCTTCGGCTTCTGGAGGAGCGCGCGGATCTCAGCGTATTCGTCCGCCGACGCGAAGCTCGGGAAGGCGTCCACCTCAACCGTGTGGGTCTGGACACTACCTGCCCCGCCGGTTTGTTCCTCGAACCGGCGCGCATGGAAGCTGAATGTGCCGTAGAGCGCAGGGCTGCCGATCCAGCGCCGGAGGCGGCTGAGGGTAGCACGCCGCCAGTGCACTTCGTTCGTGTGGCGGAAGATCGTGTGGAACATCATCGGGATCATCCCCGCGCGACCCGGCGGCCAGCCTTCGTAGCCCGCCTCGATGCGGCGAAGAACCGCGCGGAGGCTTCCGCATTCACGGAGCCACGCGAGTCTTAGCTTCACCGACGTGTACATCTCGGCGTCGGGGTACGGAAGGATATAATGCGGGCGGCCGTCGTGTGTGGAGACCACTTTGTGCTGGACGAGCTGCTCCGGGGTGACGCACTCGAGGACGGCGGGGTCTCCGAGCGCGTCTGCCATCGCAGTCAACCGCTGCCGGTAGAGCGGATCGTCGGGCGTGGCGTGGATCAGACCGCTGGGCAGCGTGTTGCGCAGCTTGCCGATGGCAGCCTTTTGGCACCGGTTCCGCATCAAGCGCCCCGAACGGCGTGAGCTCTCGCGCGAGGCCTCCACAAACAATGCATACAGCATGTGCTTGTCGTCGGCGTTGCGCGGGTCCAGCACGCGGCCGCGGATCACGATCAGCACGCGGTGCCTGTCGCACGTCTCTACGAAACGCACCCCGTCCCTCATGTTACGCGAGATTCTGTCGGCCTCGTTCACGAGTAGGATTCCGTAATTGCCCGAGTCGAGACGCTCCATCAACTCCCGCTCAAAGAACTCGCGTGCTTCGCGCTCGGTTGCGGTCTCGCCTGCTGCGCAGATGAAGTCCAGACAGCTCGACGACTCGGTGAGTCCGTACGGAGCCAGATAACGGTACTGGCCGTACTGGTCGCGGCGGCTACCCTCGCTCTCCTCTGCAGCGCGCGGGTCGGAGTGTCTGATCCACACGAGTACGCGTCGGTCGCTTTGGAGCGCCTGTCGGACCCTCGAGTCCAGGTGGGCATCGTTGCCGTCCCAGAGCGGCGGCCCGGAGTAGGAGGCGAGCGGCGCAGCCTGGGCGGTCTCGGCCAGCTTGCGCTGCCCCCGTTCGCTGACAGTCCGGTAGCGAGCGGAGGTAGGCGGCTTCGAGAAGTTGCGGTCCACGGGATGTGCGTGTGCTTGGGTTTGGAATCGACTCATCGCCTGCGGGGACTCTCCCCGCGGCGTAGCGCCAGCGCGACCCAGCGGGCGTCAAGCACCCTGAACCGCCCCTGGAAGTCCATGATCGACGCGGCGATCTCCAGGAGTTCGGCGCCGAGCGTGGGCCGAATGCCGGGCAGTGGGTTCTTGTGTTGTTCAGCGTCCTCGCCGGGTGCGTTTCGCGCTCCGGCTGGTACGGACAGGCTGCGGGTCAGCGTTTTCCCTCGCTCTTTTGGCATCGCTCTCCTCCGGCTGCGCTACACGGAAGGACGATTCGGCGGCACCATCTGAAATCGCCACCAGCGTGGCACGCGCCTCTGCGAGCACGCAACGAAGCTTGTTCGCGTCGAAGCTCAAGCCGAGCATTCCATCCAATTCGTAACAGTCGAGCAGATCGGGCAGCCTCGCCGAGTCCGCGCCAGCGTTAGGGTTTCGAGCCATCGTGTGTCGGTGTCGCGGTACGTTGTGAAAGCTCGGCGCTCCTGTTTTCCTCTGGGTTCAACACACCACTTCGTAGATACGAAGTGGTGCGTTGAACCCAAGAGAAGGCAAGCAGAGCCGGATTGCGTTGCCGTCGCCGCCTGTCGCGAGGACGGTGCGATCTGACTGGACGCAACGGTACTGGTTCGGACCGACCGGCTCCAAGCTCATGCTCAGCGCCTCCAGGGGACAGTCGGTTGCGCCTACGCGGGCTAAGCCGCTGACAAAACAAGAACTTCAAAGTCGATTCCTTGGTGAGAGGCGATAACCGCAAAGCGCCCCAGGAAGCATCAGCTTCCCGGGGCGCTTCGTACGGTAGGGTGTAGCGCGGGGCGAAGGCGCGGCCGACGGTGGTGCCGCCTCCTCGTCTATCCTTCAGAGAGCCAACCCATGTCGATACCCGTTCCGGATGCTCAGCGTATGCCCATGAACGAGCAGACTACGCTCATCGCAGCCCGGATCAGGTCGTTGCGGATGGCGCAGCACATAAGTCAGCAGGCCTTCGCATCGGCGATGGGGTTAGAAAGCAGGCGGTCCGTCGCAGCCATCGAGTCCGCGGCCAGAGGGGTTACGCCCGAGGAACTGGCGCGCGCTGCGGAGTTGCTTGGAGTCGAACTCGATGCGCTCCGCGACCCATTCCGCCTCGTGGGTGAGGGCCGGTTCAGCTTCAGAGTCCAAGCGATCACTGCCGCGGAGCTGTCACAGTTCGAGGACCGTGCCGGACGCTGGGTCGCTACCTATCGGGAGTGCGCCAGACCGCTGGCGGAGACGGGCCCGTCCGGCGGGGCGAAGCGCAGGATCTTCTCGGCGTGGGAGGGCGAGGACGTCGAAGTCGCGTGCCGCAAACTCTGGATGGCGTGGGACCTGGGTCCCGCCCCGGCGGAGCGGCTCGGACAAGCCATCGAGCAGCACGTCGGTGCTCTTATCCTGAACGTGGACGGTCCCGAAGGCCTGTCCTCCGGCGTGTGCTACCTGCGCGATCACCACACGATTTTCCTGAACCGGGGTGCGGCTCCAGAGCGCCGCGCCCTCGACATCGCCCGTGCGCTGTTCCGTCTCCTCGCGTGGGAAGAACTGCCCCCGGGCCGAATCGAACGCGACGTGCCTCCAAGGGGGAGGGTCTCACGCGGCCGGCAACTCGCAGACAGCTTCGCCGCCGCGCTCGTAATGCCGAGTCTGCTCATGCAGGCGCGGTGGGCGGCTCGCCTCCGAGAAGATCTCGGCACCTGGATGCTTCGCACATCCGGCCATCTGCAGGTCAGCGTCCCCGCGCTTGGAGCGCGGCTTCTGGAGCTGGGACTGGTCCAGGACGGACAGCTGGTTTCAACGTTGGCGCACGGAGCGCAACAGCAGCACCGAGCTGAACCACGCATGCTGTTCAGCCGCATGTTCATCGCGCCGATCGCGGACGCAGTGAACAGCCGCCGTCTACTGGTTAGACGCGCAGCGGGCATCCTCGAGTTATCGCCGCTCGCCTTCGCCGAGCTCTGCCGGGCGTACGGGTGTCCACTGCGTGACGGCCTCCCACCGTAGCAACATGGGAATCGGCGGCGCGGTGTCTGGATGATCAAGCCCAGCATCCTCATCCCTGCTGGAGCGCTGCCAAGACGAATGTAGAAGCTCGCCCGGTCCGTCCCTCGACCCCGCTCTGGCCTGCATTGATGGGCTGGGGCGGTGCCGCTTCGACGTCTTCCCTTCGCTGGAGGCAGGCGATCCTGTCGAGTCGTCACTGAGGAGGGAGAATGGAGGAGCAGATCTGGTTCTACTTGGTTAGCACCCTGAGACGCGGTCGGGATATCGATGTTCTGACGATCGGCGATGTCGCCCGCGCGACTGGGAGGACCTCGGCGGCAGTGAAGGCCGCCTTGGCGGATGGTCGACTCCCCCGCGCGAGTGCTCAGCTTCCACCGGGCGTCCGCTCGATCACCCTCATCCGCGCAACCCCCGACGAGCTAACGCTCTGGCGGTTGAAGCCCTTGGATGAGGAACTGGCGGAGCGACCGGAACTGCCTCAACGGATTGACGGGTGGATCTCCCAAGCAGAACTCGCCCGCGAACTCGGCGTCTCGTCGTGGGACGCGCACGCGATTATACGACGCCTCGCTCCACTGCGGCTCGAGTGGGGCTCGGGTCCGTTCCGCCCTGAAATCCGCTACTGGATCCCGTGCAGAGAGGCGATCGCGGCAGTGCTGCGCGGGCTCCGCTGATGAAGGAGAGCGAGTTGAACTCGGGGCTGGCACGGCCGCGAGGCGTGCGACTGCAGCACAAGGTTGAACCGCCGATACCCTTCCTCCAGCGGTTCATCACGCCCATCGCACATGCGGTAAACACCGGCTTTCGCTCCGTGCGACGTGCTGCGGCGATCCTCGGGCTGTCACCCGTTAGCGTATGTGAACTCTGCGCGATGTATGGGTCTCCTTTGTTCGGCGATGTTAGGACTCAGCCGGGTAGAGCTCGGATGGGGCGAAGCCCGCGGGAGGACGCATCAAGCGGTGAGACTCGGCGTCAACCACGCAGCCTGGGGAGGCAAGCGCCTCCCCAGACTCCGTATTTGGTGACCAGTTCGACCTCCCCTGCGATCCTGACCCCCACGCCCAATCGGACGGTGCCTGACATACGTCCTTCCATGCGTGGAGGCGAGGGAGCGCGGCGAGTGCACCTGCGATGTCGGCTGTACACGCCGACTGCAGCTCAGCGGCTCGGACAGAACACCTGGCAGGAAGCTCCCGCCTGCGGCGCCGAAAACACGCGCCCAGCAGTCCTCGAGCACCTTGACCCTCCCTCGGAGCACGAGCCGAGGCGGATCCGGTATCTCCCGTTGCCACGCCCTGTCGACGCCGCCTTGGATGATCTGAACCCCGCCGAGTACCGTCTCTGCCGTGGCCCGAGACGCGGGCTGCCCACCGCAGGCACGGGGCGACACGGCGAATGGTTCGACTGTTCGATACGGTGCGCTGGCTCGATGATCGGGCCAGACAGCTTGATGGCTACCAGGATGCGGCCGCGACCGCGTTTCGAGAGTCCGCACGTCGGCTTGAGGCGGACCTGCGGGCGCACCTGGCTGAATTACTCCCGCTGCCTGCGGCAGCGGCGATGTATGCGTGGAACTACGAGGCGCTGCGGAGGAAGGTGGCTGACAATCCTGAGCTGAACGCCGGTTCTCCGGGCAGTCGCCCGATGGTGACGCGGGCGACGATGGAGAGGATCGGTCCGGGGCGCGGGCCGAAGCCGGGCATGAGCCGGCCTGCTGGAGAGCAGGGGTCCACCGAAGGCGTATGCACCCCGGCGCAAGTGCCGAGTACTGCGGCTCCGCTGGATTCGCGGTTCGAGGGGATCATGAGACGAGCGACCGCTTCGCGGAGAAGGAACGCGTAGGATGGCGAAGAGCTGGAGCTACAGCGAGGGCGACTACGGCCATCGGGTGCGTGTGTTCACACGCTCGGGGCGGAAGTGCATCTACATCGAGCACTGGGACGCGGCGCTGGGGAAGCGAGTCCCGTTCTCTCTCGGGCATGCCGACCGGGAGAAGGCGCGGAATCAGTGCAGGGACCTTTCGGACGCGCTGAGGCTCGGCGTGACGTTGCCCGCGGCGGCTGAGGTGAGCTCCGCTCTGGAACCTGTAGCGCCGACAGCCAAGCCCGTTTTGGAAGTCCGCCACGAGCCGCAGCCTGTGGCTGCGACTGCCGCGCGCGCTCTCGCGTGGGATCTGCTCTTCGCGCTGTATCACGAGGAGGAGGGGCAGTACAAGAAAGGGGCGCAACCTCGCGAGGACCTGCGGCGGCAGAAGGTCTGGAGGGCGTTCTTTGCCCTCGAGAAGATCGAGGAGCCGGGGCATCTCGACCAGTCCGCCATCAAGAAGTTCACTCGGTTGCGCATCAAGGGCCGCCTGCATGTGGACGGCGTCAAGCTCACGCTGGAGGATCCTGAGCGGCCGGGCGAGGATGTCGTCACCGCAACGACGGTGCACGCCGACGTTGTGTACCTCGTCACCGTGCTCAACTGGGCGAACCAGAAGCGCACCGCCGGCAAGCGCCTGCTGGCGGAGGTTCCTATCCGTCTGCCGGTCTTGAAGACGCCGGAGCCGAGGCGGCCCATCGCGACGTACGAGGACGTCCGCGACCTGCGCAGGGTTGCCAATCAGGTCGATCCGCGCGGTTACTTCGGTTGCTACATTCGGCTGCACGATGCGCTGGGCTGGCGTGTGACGGCGGTCTGTAGCATCAAGGCATCCGAGGTTTGCTTGCAGCCGCACGACGGTATGCCGTATGGCTACGTCCGTAAGAACCCTGCGGTGGACAAGGAGGCAGTGGGCCAGCGCGTGCCGCTGTCCCGTCTGGCTCAGGCCACGTTCAAGCGTCTCCTCCGGCTTCGCGGCGCGGCTGCAGGCGATGACAAGTTCCTGTTCGCGGGACCCAAGGACGTAAGCCGTCCTTGGCTCCGCTGGTACGTGCGCGATCTCACGAATCGGGCGGAGAGACTGGCCGAGATCGCTCACATGGGTGGCTCTCATGCATTCCGCCGAAAGTGGGTGAGCGAACGCAAGGACCATCCGATCCCGGACATCATGGCCGCAGGGGGCTGGACAGACGAGCGGTCGCTTCGGGCATATCTTCACGACGACACGGATACTACCTTTCAGGTCGTCAGTCGCCCCACGCGGCGGATCCGTCGGCGGGCTGCATAGGGCGCTACGACGGAGACCCGGACCGCTTCGGACTGCGCCACCACCAAGCTACGGGGTCGGCACTGTAGAACCTTGAACGGACGAATGCAGATGGAGATGCGGAACCAGAAAGCGCGGGAGTACGGTCTCGACATCATCGACATTATGCAGTACGCCGAGGATGAGACGCTCTCGCTCAGCGATCGGGCTTCGCGCATCGCGGAAACCCTCATCGACCGCAAGTTTACCTCCGGCGACGACTTCATCGCAGCCTACTTGGAGGATTTGCGGCTGGCGGGAGAGCGCGACGACGAGAAGGCGTTCGATCGGGCGCTCCGGCAGCTCGAAGAGGTCGCTGCGGTGGTGTACGTGTGGCTCGGAGACTCCGCGGCATCAGGGGATTGGACCGCCGAAGATCAGGATGCACGTGGCGCTCGTTCCTCGAACACCAATGATCACGCTAATGTCTCGGACCTCGGAGGTACCCCTTCGTTCAGCGGGGGAGTGATGGCGCCCGCAGAGCGGAAGTACACCCTACCGGAGTTCCTCGTCGGCACGCTCGACCAGGCCGCGTACCAGCGGTGGCTCAGTCGGAAGGCAGAAGCGCACAAGCGGCGGGACCGTGAGCGGGGCAACGCTACGGCCACGCGGGAGGGATACATGCTGGCCATCCACGACGCTGTCCTCCGCAGTGACGGCCGGGATGAGTACACCGGGCTTTCTCTGCGCTGGGATCTCGTCAGCAGCTACGACAATGAGCAGGCCGCCGCTGGGGGACGCGCCTACAAGAAGTCGCTCGCCGACCTGCCCACCGTCGATCATGTTGGTGACGGCCTCGGTCCAGCTGACTTCGCGATCTGCTCATGGCGGGTCAACGACGCCAAGAACGATCTCACGATCGAGGAGTTCCTTGAGGTGTGTCGGCAGGTGCTGCGGCACCACGAGGGCGCACGCTGAAACGGCCATCTCGAGCGCATTCGCATCGAACGGCGCCCAGAACCCGCGCGGACTCAGAACAACGGCCCGCGGAGTAGATGCGCCGAGGGCCGCTGTACGCTGTGCAGTAAACGGCAGGGGTTGATGCGGGCCGCTCACGCCACGCATCACAAACACATGCAGCACATGGCTTTGCCCGCACTCACTGCGGAGCCGCTCCGGGCAAGGGATGTTCACAAAGTGTGCGGCCAAATTGGACACTTCGGGGCAGGTCGCCCGCGGGCCGGTCCGGGCCGGTCCGGTCGGCCGGGTGGCGAACCGGACCCCCTCGCCTCGAGGACCGGACGCCGGACCCGTCGACCGCCCGCCGCAGGCGCGTCCGACGCAAGACCCCGGTCCGGACCGCCCCTGGGGGTACTGCCGATCCACAGGGGGTATGTCCGTGGGGACATGAATAAGAACATGGCGCAAATGCCCGATCCGATTAGGTTGCAATTCGGCGCAGCGCCGGGGGCACCGCCCCTCTTCCATCACCTCCAACCCGAGGACACCTCCCGCCCGAATCCAGCAGCCCGTCCCAGTTCCGTCGTCCACAACCCGCCCGCAGAGGTGCCATGGCCGGCATGATCGAGACCCACGCAGATACCAGCGGCAGACCCCCCACCCGCGAAGCCGTCCACTCCCCGCGGTACGTGACGGACCCCGTGGTGGACTGGAACGATGTGGCCATCGAAGCGATCCTGGTGGATTCCAAGCCGCGCAACCTGGTGCCGCTGGACGAGAACACCGTACTCATCACGCGGGACCAGGACGGTGTCACGCGCGCATCGCGCGCGATGGCCATGGTTCACGCGGCGATGTACAACGCGGTCGTCGGACTTGTGGGCGGGTACCGCCCCTACATCCGGCCGCCGTACAGCGACCTGCCCGAACGGCCCGCCCAGCCGGACCTCGCCGCAGCGGTGGGCTCGGCGGCGCGTACGATCCTCAGCTGGCTGTACCCGTCGCAGCGGCGCCACTTCGACCAGGCGTTTCTGGACATCGTCGGACGCTCACGCGAAGAGCCCTCCATCCGGCCCAGCATCACCTTCGGGTACAACGTCGCGGTGCGGGTGTGGAACACCCGGGTGAACGACGGCTCCAACCGACGGCGGCCGTACAATCCCCCCCGGCGGCCGGGTCTCTGGCGCCCGGATCTGGTGGACCCTGCCCAGAAGGCGCTCGACCCCCACTGGGGTCGCGTGGAGCCGTTCCTGATCTCGCAAGCCGACGTCGAGGAGATCCTGCGCGATCTGGGGCCGCCGCCGGGCTACAAGGGGCAGGCGGGGGACGGGTACCCGGCGGCGTACGACCTCTCGGACCCCGCCTACCGTGAGGCTCGCGAAGAGGTGCTCGTCCGCGGCGCCCCGCCCGCCGACGGCAATTCGACCGATCCACGGAAGCTGAACGCGGTGTTCTGGTCCTACGACGAAGGCAGAGGAACCCCGGTCCGCCTGTACAACCAGGCGCTCCGTTCCATCGCCTTCGCGAGCAACCTCGATGTCGTGGGTCACGCGCGCCTGTTCCTCTACGGGAACCTCGTGATGGCGGACGCCGCCATCGTGGCGTGGCGGATCAAGTACGAGTACGGCCTGTGGCGGCCCGTCCACGCGGCGAACCTCGACGAGCTGGACCCGGTGCGGTGGATCCCGTTCGGGAAGCGGCCGCCGTACCCGCCGAGGGACAGCTGCTCGCCCCCCTTCCCGGCGTACGTCTCGGGGCACTCCACGCTCGGCAACGCCGTGTTCAACGCAGCCGCGCATGCGCTGGCCGAGACCGGTCAGGCCTCCTCGGGGGTGACGCTCGCCACCGACGAACCGCCGCGAGTGTGCGTCGCCTACCCGACTCTCGGAGACGCAGCCCGGGCCAACGACGAGAGCCGGATCGATCTCGGGGTCCACTTCAGGTTCGACACGGAACGTGGAGCCCAGGCGGGGGCCATGGTCGAGAAGAAGGCCCGGGATGGCCTGCCGGAAGGCACCGGTGTCAGTAAGGCGATGGAGCGAGGCGAGCAGGAGATCGGACCGCCGTTCGAGGTCGTGGACTACCGCGAGTTCGTCGGTGAGGCCGGATTCGCTTCGATCTACGCACAGCGGTACGCCGACGAGGCCCGCGAGATCGACGAGGTGCGCTGATGGTCCGAGGCGCCCGGGAATGCAGCCGCCATCTGGCACGGGCCCACCTTCAGAATTTTGGTGGCTCTGAGCAGACCGGAGGGTAGCCTCACGAACGCGGGTTCAGCCGATTCACCAGGGCACCGTCCACTTGACGTCCCAGCTTTGGGTTGTACATTGAGGACACACGCCCGAGGGGCCACGACGCGCACGCCGTCGTGGCCCCTCTTTTTGTCCTTGCCTGGAGGAGAACAGTCCCATGGCGTACTTCGTGACCGTATCCTACGACCTTTTCGGCGCTTCTTCCTCCGACTACCAAGAAGCCTACGAGGCCCTCACCCATCTCGGGCTCAACCACCAGCTCGCAGCCGACGCGGGCAACAACATCACGCTTCCGAACACGACCGTGTGCGGGGTTTTGAGTGGCACATCGGCCATTGCGGTGAGGGACCGTCTCTCGGAGCAGGTCAATACCGCGCTCCGTCTTCTCGGACTCCGGGGCAAGGTGTTCGTTGTAGTAGGCGCGGATTCGGTATGGAAGCAGTCAGGCCTGTAGGTATCACACAGGCATCGACCCGCCATCGGTAGCCTGACGATGGTTGCCCCAGCGGGGCTGGACACCGAACGTGAACCGAAGGCCGCGGGCACGGTATAAGGAGGAGCCTCTATGGCTTACCCGACCCTTACGCGGGCCCATGCACCGATTCCACGCGAAGGACAGCGCCGCGACCGCGCAGAACGCTGAGCATCCGGAGTGGGTTTTCACCCTCCGGACCGGCCCCAGCGAGCTCATCCCCACCGCTTCCGATCTCCGGCATCGCTTCCGCCGTGACGGCGACCACCTCGTGCCTGACACCACCGGCTCCGGGGGAGCAATCTACGACCTCGAGCCAGTCAGCCGATGGTTGGGAACGCCCCCGGCTGACCGGCCGGAAGCGTTCTGCCCCGTCTGCCGTGCGCGAGTCATCACAAAGTGCGGGGAGGTTCTCCGGCCGCATTACGCCCACTGGTGTGAAGGCTCGACCTGTCCGGCTTCGGCTCCGGAGAGCGCTCTGCACCTGAACTCGAAGCTCCGGATCGCCTCGGAACTGCGGAAGGTAAAGCGCCTCCGAATCAAAAAGATCTGCGCCGGCGACGGCAAGCGTGCCCGGGGAACCCCATGCGAACTCTCGGACGTGGATGTCTGGGTGGAAGGCTGGGACGACGTCCTCGTCGAGTATGAACTGCCGTCCGCCCGCGCGGACGTGATCCTCCTGAAGCAGGGCCGTCCGATCGCCGCGATCGAGGTGCACGTCACGCACGCGGTGGACGCGGCAAAGATCGGCGCACTTCGCGCACTGGGAGTTCCTTGGGTGGAGGTGCGGGCGCGCGACATCCTCCCTGAGCCCGGTGAGGGCGTGCCGTGGTCTTCGGGGATGCCCCTACCCGTCCGTCGCTCAAACCGGGAAGCACCCCAGCCCTACCGCTGTACGTACCACCGGGAAAAGTGGGAGAGCCAGCGGCAGGAGCAGATTGCCAAAGGAACGCCGTGGCGCGGCCGAGCGGTCCGGCTGTCCAACTGGGAAGAACAGCCGGCGCAGTACCACGAGGGTCCTGTGTGGCACAGCCGTCTGGTCCAGGTGCTCGCAATGAAGAGCGGTGAGGAGGGCTGGCCGGCTGAGATCTGGCTGGTGAACGCGCTGACAAAGGAGGTGTTGTCTGAGCGCGTTCGGTGCGCAGACGAGGCGGCAGCGCTGATGGCTGCGGATCGCGCCCTCCACGCGCTTACTGCACCGCCAGATCGCGAGATGGAAAGTCCCATGGGCTGGGTGCGTCCGGCGGGGCTCCTCCGCGCGCTCCCGCCGGAACTCTACCCCGGGCGACTGCGCTGGACACGACCTGGTGAAGCGCCCCGCATTGCTCCGAACGCTGCCGAACTACACTGGCCCTCTGATACAGCACAGTGGGATGCGTACACATTCCATCCACTGTGGGGGTGCGATGCCTCTTGGTGCGATCTCCCAGATGAGGGACGCGCCGCCCGTTTTCACAGCATCCGCGACGGGATCTGGTTCAATGCGGTGCCGCACGAGGACGAGATCATCGTCGAAGCCTGGCTGCTCGGCGCAGAGGGATGGATCAAGGTAGCGCATGACGAATTTCCGACTCCGGCAGCTGGCGTGGATTTGTGCGCGGTGCTCAATGAGACGCACACCGCTTTGCACAGGTCGGCCAGCGCCGACGTCAGGGAGCACCTCAGGGGACCGCACTCCCTTTCCCATGCGCTCCAGTATGCCATGGAGCCGTTCACAGCCGAGGCTAAGCGTCGTAGGAGTTGGAAGTCGCGTAGCACAATCATCGGCAGCCCCTCTCGTGACGAGATCCTCGCTGAACTCGACCGTGTGGTCGATGCGGCCGCGGGTGAGTACCGATTCCAGGGGGAGGCCCGCTGGAAGGTAGATCGCCGCGACGGGTATTCGGAGCGAGCCGGTGACTGGATCGACCGTGCCGTGCGCCTGGACGAGGGCTTCAGGCCTTGGGGGGCCGCCTTCGCCATAGCGCCGTCAGCGGCGGAAGTCACTGGACGCCTCCTCGAACTCGAGCGCAACGCGAACCAACCGATTCATCCGTACTGGCTCTGTGGTCTCGCCGATGTAGACGCCATCAGGGCGAAGGTTGGAGCGGGATACACGTGCCCGGTCGTGCGGATTGCAGACGGAAGCCTCCAAGTCGTCGTGCAGGACGGGGTTCAGGTGCCGTTCGCGGAATTTGTCCGGGCTGTTTGTCAGCATCCGGGCGAACTGACCGATCGGCGTCCCTTACGTCCCGATGCGTACCGCTTCCCGTTGGGATCCGCACGCGTGGACGTGTTTCCCGCATGGGCACGGGCGAGCTCCGGGAAGGATGTTGAAGTAGTGCTCGGCGGCCGGGTTTGGGGCGAGTATTTCTGGCTCCCGATCATTCGTGTTCACGAACTGCACCGGATGCCGGACGGGACCGTCTGGGCGGAGTGCGATGTCGCGCAGGAAGGGGAGGTAGCTGCTGCGGATGGCGGCAAGATGCTGTACGCCCCGCGCGGGTATCGCCGGGCTCTCGTGTGCCTCAGCGGAGAATCGGTGGAGACGCGCTGGAACGTACAGGACCGCCGTGCTCCCGAGGGCTATTTGTGGTCGGAACATGAAGAGTGGAGTATGAGCTCGGCGGGATACCTGCGGGGCGGCAGCATTGAATCGTCTCGGCTCCTCGCGCGGATGGCATCCGGCGCTGGGCGGACGTACCTGGTGCTGGGAGGTATCATCGGATCACTTGAGGCGATCCGAGGCGTCCGCAGTATCCGGGTGGATGAGGACGGCTGGTGCGAAGCCGACCTGATCCGAAATCCTGAGGTTGTGGCGCCGGAGGTGCCGGGCTGGGAGGTCCGCACCGGTTATAGGATCTACAGCCGCGTGTCGCGACTGCGGGATTGGAAGGTGGTGCTGGAGAGCGACGCCTGAACCGGCTCCCCGTTTCGGGAACGAGCCGCACGTGGACCCGTAATCCACGGCGTTCACAGTGCCCCGTCGCGGAACGGATTGCCGAGCACGTGTCGCTACTTGGTGGCAGCGTCACCAACAACAGCTCGGAGGATGCACATGAAGGGGCTCGACCAGAGATTTGCGCACGGGGACCAGCTCGAACCGGATCAGTACCCGGTGCTCCACAGCATCTCGCCGGCGTTCATGTACCAGTTCATCCCGGTACTGGAAGATCAGCTCGTCACGCCTGAGTACGCCTAAGTCCCGGTCTGGCAGCGCGCAAAAGGATCTCAGGACGCGCGATCTCAGGCACGGCTCCTGATCGCGGAGTGGAACGCCCTCTGGGAAGCCGGTCCGGCCCGGAGCGAGATCCTCAAAGACGAAACCCCGGACAACCTCGCTTGGCTCCGCGTCCGGTCAAGGGCGGTGGTGAATTCGTCCGTGTACGTCATCTTACCCCTTTGTGCGGGCCATCCCCGCCGATGCGCCGGTGACTCAGGATCATCAGATCGCAGGCCAACGAACTGCCAGCCGGGATTCGGCCGCATCAATGGAACGCGCCCGGGAACTCCCTCTTCAGTAGTGCGACGAACAACTCGATGCGCGTGGCGACGAGCACCTTCTCCTCCCGGCGCCACTCGGTCAGTATCCCGGCAAGCGGATTCTCCAACGGCGGTAGCCCCGGGACGACTAAACTGTCGAAGCGCCACAGTCCGCCCCCGCTCTTTCCATATGGCTTCACCGTCGGGACACGCACTCCATGGGAGGAGATTACCCTCTCCCGGTCATACGAGATGACGATGTGGGTCTCCGGGGAGAGGCCCAGTCGTTCGTAAACCTCCTGATCAACCGCGACCCCCGCGTACAGGTCCGCTGGAGCGGCAACGCTGAGCACCTGACTACGCACCTTGGCGCGGCGCACAGGGTAGCCGAAGGTGCAGTAGAAGCGGTGCGCGGCCGCCGATCCGGGCTGGACGACATCCCGCGGGCCCAGCCAGAGACAATCGCCCATCTCGGCGACAAGTTCCGCCGGCAGTTCCATGAACGCCAGATCGATCTTGTCATCTTCCCGGTTCCCGGAATCTGGCATCTGGGTTCCATGCCAGTTCCGGGGAATCGTGAGAAGTGATTCGTCCCCGCCGATGTAAAGTTCTCCTTCCATCAGCTGGTCCAGTACGTGTGCGGCCGTCAGCAGGAAGTGCCGACCGCCGACCTTGAAGAGCACGCAGGATCCCTCGGCGTCCGGCTTCTCGCGGCTACTCACTGTGTAGAGCGGGCGGACTGCCGGGGTGAACACCTTCATCTCCGCCTGCGCGGCAGGGATGCGCGAGCGTGCTTTGTTCCACATACACTCTCTGCTTGATCAAACCCGCGAGTGCGCCCGAGTGGTGCACCCCGGAAAGGTCGTTCTCAAGCCGGGTAGCCACGGACGACGGCCGGCGGCACTCGGTTTGGCGCGGTCACACACATATTCCCCGGCGTGGCGCGGCAAGTCGGGGCGGCGTACGGGCAAAACAAAGGCCGAGGGGGTCGCCCTCGGCCTTCGCTGTCCAGAGACTTAGGTCAAATCCAGGAACTTTCGGAGAACCTGTCCAAGGACTTTTGTAACACAACACACAACATCTGTACTACGACAGGCAGAAGTGTGGCCGTCAGCTTGTTCCTCGATGAATCGGCGCCGCGGCTAAACCTCTTGGACGGGTGGTACATGTGATCGCGTACCAGTGCCAGACGACCTGCCTCATCCGTGCCCGCATCCTCGGCCGGAAGGAACGTCCAGAGAACTGATGCCACCAGAACTGATGCCACCGCCGCAGCCAAACAAGAAAACAGCGAAGCCCGCCAACGCAAGTCGTTGGCGGGCTTCGCTTTACACAGTCGGGACGGCCGGATTTGAACCGGCGACCCCCTGAACCCCATTCAGGTGCGCTACCGGGCTGCGCCACGTCCCGAGTCCGACCTCGAACGCATTGCCCGGCGCGTTCGAGGACTAGAAGCTAACCCCCGCCTGCGTTCCCGTCAACCCGGCTCGGCAGCTCACCCACGGGATACGAGAGAATCACTCCTCTGTGTCTCTGTGCCTCTGTGTGAGACCTTCTGTTCACAGGTGGCTCAGCTCGCGCGGATGGCGATCTCGGGGGCGGTGGGGACGTCCACGCGCAGCCAGTCGTCCAGGAGGCGCTGCTGGGCGGGGGTGGGGTGCTCCGCCGGGCGCAGGGAGAGGCGCGTGGGGGGCACCAGCTCCACCTCCAGCTCCAGCGTCAGCAGCTCGTCGCGGCGGAAGACGGTGAGCGGGAGGCGCTCGCCGTGGCGGCGCTCGGCCAGGCGGGCGGTGAGCGTGTCGGGGGCGACGCGCGCGCCATCCAGCGCCACCAGCTCGTCGCCCGCGTTGACGCCGGCGCGGTACGCGGGCGTGTCCGCCAGGACGTGCGACACCAGGGTACGGCCGCCTTCGGGCTTGAACTGCAGGCCCGTGCGCACCTCCGTGCGCGCGGAGGCTTCGCTGGCGGGGAAGGGCACGGGCTCGTGCGCAGGGCGCAGCACCAGCCCCGCCCTCTCCAGGGTGTCCGCGAAAGGGAGCTCGGCGGTGCTGCGCAGCGCCAGGTCGAAGAAGCCGTCCAGCGGCGCGCCCGCGACTTCGGAGGCGATGCGCTCCACCTCGCCCTCGGGGAAGCCCACGTCGCGCGCGCCGTACTCCGTCCACAGGCGGCGCATGACGTCGTCCAGCGAGCGCTCGTTGCCGGTCGCGTGGCGGATGGTCAGGTCGAGGAGAAGCGCGACCAGGGCGCCCTTCTCGTAGTAGGAGATGGACGAGTTGGGGGTGTTGGGATCGGGGCGGTAGAACTTGATCCAGGTATCCCAGGACGAATCGGCCAGCGTCTGCACGGCGCGGCCGGGGATCGCCTGGAAGCGCGCGATCGCTTCGGCGAGGCGCTCCAGGTAGCGCTGCGCGGTGATGAGCCCGGCGCGGCGCAGGAGGAGGTCGGTGTAGTAGCTGGTGATCCCCTCCACCACCCACAGGTCACGCGTGTAGTTCTCGGCCGTGTAGTCGAACGGGCCCAGCACGGCGGGACGGATGCGCTTGCCGTTCCACAGGTGGAAGAACTCGTGGGCGACCAGCCCCAGGAAGCGCTCGTACGGCTGCCCTCGGAAGGTCCAGCGGTCGGCCAGCAGCACCGTGGAGTCGCGGTGCTCCAGCCCGCCCCCGCCCCCCAGCGTCAGGTGCACGATGAAGGTGTAGTCCGGGTAGGGGAGCGCGCCGAAGAGCGCTTCCTCAGCCAGGATGATGCGCGAGGTGTCGGCGACGAGGCGCTGCTCGTCGTAGTTGCCGCGTCCCCAGAGGGCCCAGCGGTGCGTCTTCCCCGCGACCTCCCACTCCAGCAGGCGGTGGATGCCGATCTCCATGGGCGCATCCACCAGCTCGTCGTAGCCGGAGGCCGCGAAGCCGTCGTCGCCCGGGCGGAGCGCGGTCGTGACCCGCCAGCCATCGGGCGCATCCACGTGCACGGAGAGTGGCTCGCCAGCGCGGTCCTCGGGGTACAGGAAGACGCTGGCGCCGTTCACCAGGGCGTGGGTGGCGTCCAGGTGACTGGTGCGGACGGTCAGCTCGTTGGCGTACACCTGGTAGCGCACGCGGAGCGCGCCGTCCGCCGGGGCGTCCACGCTCCAGCGGTTCTTGTCCGTCTTGGTCCAGGAAAGCGGAGCCCCCGCCCCGTCCGTGGCCTGGAAGCCCTGGACGTTGCGGGGGAACTCGCGCATCAGGTACGAGCCCGGGGTCCACGACGGCATCGCCAGCGACGCCGGCGAGCGGACCCCGTCCACCTCCATTTCCACGTGCAGGAGGTGGGTGTGCGGCTCCGGCATGCGGAGCCGGTAGCGGACCGCCGCCACTCTAGCGGCGCCGGCGCCAGGCGAGCGCGGCCAGCGCCCCGGCCACCATGCCGCCGCCGATGGCCAGCGGACGGCCGAGCCCGCCGATCCCGCTCTCCTTGGCGATGCTACCGGCCATGAACATCATGTTGGCGGGGCGCTCGGCCAGGCGGCGCATGAGGTACGGGTACCAGCTCTCGCCGAAGGGCACGTACACGCGCACGTTGTACCCCTCCTCGCGCAACCGCGTCTGCAGGTCGCGGCGGACGCCGTAGAGCATCTGGAACTCGAACGACTCCTTGGCGATCCCCTTCTCCCACACGTAGCGGCGCGCGTGGTCGATGATGGCCTCGTCGTGCGTGGCGATGGCCGGGTACTTCCCCGCGTCCAGCAGGCGCTCCATCTCCTCCACGAACATGCGGTCGGTGTCCGCCTTGTCCGGGTAGGCGACCGTCTCCGGCTCCAGGTACGCCCCCTTCACCAGCCGCACGCGCGCCCCCAGCCGGATCATCCGCTCCACGTCGTCCGGGGTGCGGCGGAGCATGGACTGGAGCACGGTGCCGGTGTTCTGGAAGCCGTCGGCCCACAGCGACTCCACCAGGGCGACGGTGCGCTCGGTGTAGTCGCTGCTCTCCATGTCCAGCCGCACGAAGATCTCGCCCTCGCCGTCGCCCAGCTCGCGGGCGCGCTGCAGCACCATCTCGATGCCGCGGCGGCAGAAGTCGGGGTCCAGGTCCAGCCCGAACTGCGTGGGCTTCACGGACACGTTGGCGTCGAGCCCGTCGCGCTTGAGCGCTTCCAGGATGCGGATCACCATGTCGGTGGCCGCCTCGGCCTCTTCGCGGCTCTCCACGGCCTCGCCCAGGTAGTCCAGCGACACGCTGAGGCCGGCGTCGTTGAGGGCGCGGGCGGCTGCGAGCGCCTCGTCCAGGGTGTCGCCGGCCACGAAGCGCCGCGCCATCTGGCGGGACACGGGGGTGCCGGTGACCATCCGCTTGGCGGTGGGGCTCTGGCTGAGGTAAAGCAGGCTCTGCTTGAGCATGGCTGGAAAAGGTCCTGGTTCGTGTGGGCGCTAATCTTCTTCGCTCCGCCTGCGGCGGATCGTCTCGTCCAGCAGGGCGCGCACCTCGGCGAGCGAAAGCCCCTCCAGCGCCTCCCGTGCCGCGTCCTCGGTAGGCGCGGCCACCAGGTCGCCCGTTTCCAGGTGCCCCATTACCGCCGTCCCCGTCTGCGCCCAGCGCACGAAGACGAGGTACGCGGCCCAGGGGTTTTGCGGATCGCCGGTCTCATCGGTCTCGACCGCGGCGGTGTACGGCTCGCCGTCGCACCCCTGGAAGGCAGCGGCCCGCCCGTGCACCCTGGCGTACCCGCCGAGGGTCTCGTCGGTCACCCCCTCCGGAGTCTGGGGATTCAGCCGGTCTTCGGATCCCGAGTAGCGCATGCGGGGGAAAGTATCAGCGGGCGGTGCGTTCGCGACAGATCACGGGAAGCTCTTCTCTGTGCCTCTGTGTCTCTGTGTGAGATCAGCAGTTCAGGGGACCAGGACGATCTTCCCGAACTGCCCCCCCGCCTCCAGCCGCTCGTGCGCCTCGCGGGCCTGGTCCAGGGGCATCACCGAGTCCACCACCGGGCGCAGGCCGCCGGTGACGACGGCGCGCAGCATTTCTTCGAATTCGCTGCGCGACGCCATGGTGGTGCCGATGATCTCCAGCTGCTTCCAGAAGAGCACACGCACGTCGATCTCCACCCTGGGACCCGCGGTGGCGCCGTAGGTCACCAGCCGGCCGCCCCGGGCCAGCGCGCGCACGCTCCCGGCCCAGGTGGCGGCGCCCACGTTCTCCACCACCACGTCCACCCCGCGCCGCCCCGTGTCGCGGAACACGGCTTTGGACCAGTCCTCCACGTCGCGGTCGTACACGAAAGCGGCGCCGATCTCGCGCAGCCGCCGCACGTTCTCCGCGCCGCTGGTGACGGCGAAGACGCGCGCGCCCGCCAGCCGCGCGATCTGCACGGCGGCGATGGCGGTGCCCCCGGAGGCGCCGATCACCAGTACGTCCTCGGTGGGGCGCAGCCGCGCGCGGGCGAGCAGCGCCCGCCACGCCGTCTGGTACGAGATGGGAAGCGCCGCGGCCTCCTCGAACGAGAGCTCGTCCGGGATGGCGTACGCCCGGTCCGCCGCCGCGGCCACGAACTCCGCGAACCCGCCGTCCGTGTGCTCGCCCAGGATGCGGTATTCCGCGCACATGGACTCCTCGCCGCGCGCGCACTCGCGGCAGCGCCCGCACCAGAGCGACGGGTTCACCACCACCCGCTCACCGACGCGCCCATGATCCACCCCGGCCCCCACCTCGGCGATCACCCCCGCCACGTCCGACCCGCCGATGTGCGGCATGGTGGTGTCGATGGGAATGCCGCGGCGCACCCACAGGTCCAGGTGGTTGAGCGCCGCCGCGCGCACCTCCACCAGCACCTCGCCGGGCCCGGGGCGTGGACGCGCCACCTCTTCGATGCGGACCACCTCCGGCCCGCCGTTCTCATGGAAAATCGCCGCGCGCATCGCTTCCGATCATGGGAGAGACACAGAGGCACAGAGAAGAAGTAATCTCTGTGCCTCTGTGTCTCTGTGTGAGATCAGCCGTTCACTCCTCCGGTACGGCTCCTTCCGGAGCGATCCGGACCTCCGCGGCCCGGGGCCCCTTCGGATCTTCCTGGATCTCGAACTCCACGCGGTCGCCCCGCTTGAGGGAGCGGAACCCTTCCATCTGAATGGAGGAGTGGTGGACGAAGACGTCCTTGCCGCCGTCGTCGGGCCGGATGAAACCGAACCCCTTGTCGTCCTTGAAGAACTCCACCGTACCGGTCTGTCGTGCCATGATCCCTCCGAGATGGACGGAACCGCCTGGGCACCGGTGCGTCGTCCCGTCCAACGCCGCCCCGGACTGCTCGCGGGGAACATTCGTTAGCAAAGAGCGTTCCCTTCAGGTATTTCGCGGCGGCCTGGGTCCGCCCGTGAGCTCCAGCACCGCCACCTCCGGCCGGCACAGGAAGCGGACGGGGATGTGCACCGTCCCCACGCCCCGCGAGGTGTAGACCTGCGTCCACGGGCGGCGGCGCAGCCCTTCCTCGTACAGGTCCGGGCGCTCGGCGGGGTTGCGCAGGGCGCCCACCCAGGGGAGGCGCACCTGCCCCGCGTGGGTGTGGCCGCTCACGATCAGGTCCACCTGGTCGTACGAGCGCTTGGCCCGCTCCGCCTGGTCGGGGTCGTGGGCCAGCAGCAGGGTGAAGTCGCGCTGGTCCGGGGGCGGGAGGGCGTCCATGGCGGGGTGCCCCTGCGAGTAGTCGTCCACCCCCGCCACGCAGAAGCGCGCGCCCTCCACGTCCAGCATCCGCGCGTCGTTGGTGAGGTCGCGGATCACGGGGTGCCCCGCGATCTGCCGGCGCCACGTCTCGATGCCCACGATGTAGTCGTGGTTCCCCGGCACCGCGTACACCCCGTACGGCGCCCGTAGCCCCTCCATCGCCCCGATCACCCCGCCGAAGTCCGGCGCGTCGTCCGCCGCGAAGTCCCCCGTCAGCGCGATCAGGTGCGGCCTCTCCGCCATGGCCCTGCGGCACGCGCGACGGATGAGCGACAGCGGCGTCCCCGCCCCCGCGTGCATGTCCGTGAGCAACGCGATGCGGAACCCTTCCAGCTTCGGATGAAGCCCCCGCACATGGATCCTGGGCCGCGTCGTCTCCAGCCAGAGCGGCTCCACGAGGAAGGCGTACGCCGCCAGCCCTCCCGCCGCACCCAGCACGTTCCTGATTCCGTTGTTCATGGGCGCGGCCCCGCGCAAGCCCCGGACCGCGAGGCGCCGAATGGGAGGCAGCTGGCGGCGCGCGAAAGGGGCCCTCACCCCCCCGACCCCCCTCTCCCGAAAAACGGGAGAGGGGGGCGATTCCCACGCGCCAGTGCGACGAAGCGGTGCCTCCTCACCCGCGGCTCCTGGGATGGTACGGGGCGCGGCTGGATGGCTGGAGTGCGCCCCCCTCCCCCAGCAGTTTGGGGGAGGGGGGTCGGGGGGGTGAGGGCCCCCGCTGTTCCGCCGTGCCCTTGCTCCCGCGCCGCCCCGCCCGCACATTCCGGCCGCAGGAAAAGCAGGGAACGTCCATCCAGGAACAACCGAGGAGCCATGGTGCAACCCGTCGCGTCCGCCGACGATCTGGCGCTACTTACCCGCGCGCCCGTGCGCGCGATGCTGGACGAGGTGGCCTCGTCCGTCCGCGTGTCCGATGAAGGCGCCGTGGAGATCGTGGACGAGAACGCGCTCCGCCAGGAGGGCATCGACCGCCTGGTGCGCGCCGCCGTCTTCTCCGGCGACGAGGACGTGCGCGACACGGCCCGCTGGACCATCGGCGAGGTGGGGCGGCGGCTGGGCGTGGCGCCGGCCTCCATCCACGACCTCTACATGGCCCGCGGGCGCGGCGAGGTGAGCGGCTTCACCGTCCCCGCCATGAACGTGCGCGCGATGTCGTTCGACACGGGGCGCGCCCTCTTCTCCGCCGCGCGCGAGCTGAACGCCGGCGCGCTGATCCTGGAGATCGCGCGCTCCGAGATCGGCTACACCGACCAGCGCCCGGCCGAGTACGTGGCCGTGATGACCGCGTCCGCCATCAAGGAAGGGTGGAGCGGCCCCCTGTTCGTGCAGGGCGACCACTTCCAGCTCAACGCCAAGAAGTACAAGGCGGACGCGGACGCGGAGATGCGCGCCGTCAAGGACATCATCCGCGAAGGGCTGCACGCCGGGTTCTACAACATCGACGTGGACACCTCCACGCTGGTGGACCTGTCGAAGGAGGGGCTGGACGCGCAGCAGGAGCTCAACTTCCGCCTCTCGGCCGAGCTGACGGCGTACGTGCGCCACTACCAGCCGGAAGGGGTCACGGTGTCGGTGGGCGGCGAGATCGGCGAGGTGGGGACGGAGAACTCCACGCCGGAGGAGCTGCGCGCCTACATGGACGGCTTCAACCGCGAGCTGCAGCGCATCGCGGCCCGTGAAGGGGTGGCGGTGGAGGGGCTGGCCAAGATCTCCGTGCAGAGCGGCACCACGCACGGCGGCACGGTGCTGCCTGACGGCACCATCGCGGACGTGGCGATCGACTTCGAGACGCTCCGTTCCCTGAGCCAGATCTCGCGCGACGAGTACGGCCTGTCCGGCGCGGTGCAGCACGGCGCGTCCACCCTTCCCAACAGCGCCTTCGGCAACTTCCCGGAAGTGGAGACGGCCGAGATCCACCTGGCCACCAACTTCCAGAACATTGTGTACGACCACCCGCGCTTCCCGGCCGAGCTGCGCGAGCGGATGTACGAGCACTGCCGGCAGAACTTCCCGGACGAGCGCAAGCCGACGGACACGGAGCAGCAGTTCATCTACAAGGCCCGCAAGAAGGCCCTGGGCGCCTTCAAGCGCGAGCTGTGGGACATCGCGGAGCAGGACCGCGCCGCCGTCCGCGAGACGCTCAAGGAGCAGTTCGCCTTCCTCTTCACGCAGCTCCGGGTGAACGACACGCTGGACACGGTGCGCCGCATCGTCCCCCTCCCCGAAGTGGCGCGCGGCGGCCCCGGCTCCCTGCGCATGAAGGCCGCCGCGGACGACTGGGACCTGTCCGACTAAGGCAACACCCATCTCCCACGGAGACACGGAGGCACAGAGATGAATTCGTCTCTGTGCCTCCGTGTCTCTGTGTGAGCCCCGCAGTTCAGCGGAACGGATTGTGCTTCCCGCAGCGCCCCGGAACTTTCCACGCTGTACCGGGAACGGATGTGAGCACCGAGACCATGACCCTGGAGCCGACGGACGCGGAGGACGGAGACGTCCTGCGCGTCCGGGCCAACAAGCTGGACCTGTTGGAGCGGCTGGCCGACGACCTGGCGCACGAGATCAAGAACCCGCTCCACTCCATGGTCATCAACCTGGAAGTGCTCAAGCGGCGGGTCGCGCGCGTGGCCGGCGAGTCGGAAGACCTGGCGCGCTACTTCGGTGTGCTCAGCGGCGAGCTGGAGCGCGTCAACCGGCGCATCGAGCTGCTGCTGCGCCTGTCGCGCCCCGGCCGCGGCGCGGAGACCACCACGCTGCGCGACCTCACGGAAGAGCTGATGGAGCTCATCCAGCTCGAGGCGCGACACCGGGAGGCCACGGTGGACTTCCAGCCGGGCGAGGGAGCGCCGCGCGTGTTCGTCCCCCGGGAGCCGGCGCGGCAGGTGATCCTCAACCTGGTGCTGGACGCGCTGGACACCTCCGGCCCCGGCGCCACCCTGCGCATCGTGCTGGACGAGGCCGGGGGCAGCGCGCGTCTCGCGGTGGAGAGCTCCGGCGGCGGGCCGGCCGAGCCCGCGGCCGAGAGCGCCGCACGCCTGGCCGTGGCCCGCCACCTGGCCGAGCGCATGGGCGGGCACGTGGACGGGGAAGGCGAGGGAGCCCGCACGCTCACCGTGCCGGTGGCGCGCTGAGGGCCCGTTGGGCAAACGCTGTGCATCTCCATACATAAGCGGCGTAGCGGGTTGCGGTCCAATGGGTTGACCGCGACCCGCCGCTTTTCTATCTTGCAGGTTCGACCTTCGCAACGCCTCCAGGGCCACGGCATGCTTCAGAAGATTCTCGTAGCGGATGACGAGCGCCACATCGTCGAGGGGCTCCAGATGCTCCTCGCCGACGACGGCTACGAGGTGGACACGGCCACCGACGGGAAGACGGCGTGGGAGATGGTCCGCACCGGCGGGTACGGCGTGGTCCTGGCGGACCTGCGCATGCCCGAGCTGGACGGGCTCGCCCTCTTCGCCAAGATGCGGGACGCGAGCGTCGCCAGCGAGATGATCATCATCACCGGCAGCGCCTCGGTGGACAGCGCGGTGGCCGCAATGCGCGAGGGCGCGTACGACTACCTGGAGAAGCCGCTGAACGTGGCGCGCCTCAAGGCGCTGCTTCCCAAGGCGCTGGAGGCGTACCGCGTCAAGCAGGCCAACCGCACGCTGGAGGAGAAGCTCAAGAACCTCACGCGCTTCGGTGACCTGATCGGCCAGTCGGAGGAGATGCAGTCGGTCTACGGGACCATCGAGGCCGCGGCCCCGTCCACGGCCTCCATGTTCATCGTGGGCGAGAGCGGCACCGGCAAGGAGCTGGTGGCGCGCGCCATCCACGACAAGAGCAACCGCGCCAAGGGTCCGTTCATCGCCATCAACTGCGCCGCGTTCCCCCGCGAGATCCTGGAGAACGAGCTGTTCGGCCACGAGAAGGGCGCCTTCACCGGGGCCATCAACGAGAAGCAGGGATGCTTCGAGCTGGCCGACGGCGGCACCCTCTTCCTGGACGAAGTCGCGGAGATGGAGCCGGACATCCAGGTCAAGTTCCTGCGCGCCCTGGAGCAGCGCTCCTTCCGCCGCCTGGGCGGCAAGAAGGAGGTGCACGTGGACATCCGCGTGGTCGCCGCCACCAACAAGAACATCCAGCGCGCCATCGACGAAGGGAAGCTGCGCGACGACCTCTACCACCGCCTGGCGGTGATCCCGCTGGTGCTGCCGCCGCTGCGCGAGCGCCGCGGCGACGTGCGCATCCTGGCGGAAGCGTTCCTGCGCCGCTTCGCGGAAGAGAACGGCAAGCCGCTCAAGGGCTTCGCGCCGGAGACGCTGGAGTTCGTCAACAGCTACCGCTGGCCCGGCAACGTGCGCGAGCTCAAGAACGCGGTGGAGCGCGCCGTGATCCTGGCCCGCGGCGACATGGTGACGCTGGCCGACATGCGCGCCCACGAGCTGCTGGTCACGGAAGACCGCGAGGTGCGCATCCCCGTGGGCACCAAGCTGGAGCACGCCGAGCGCACGCTGATGCTCAAGACCTTCTCCTTCGTGGAGGGGAACCACCAGCGCGCCGCCCTGATGCTGGGGATTGACGAGGACGAGCTGCGCAACCGGCTCAACCAGGCCGTGGCCGGCGAGGCCGTCGCCGCCTGAGCGCGAAAAAGTCTCACACAGAGACACGGAGGCACGGAGACGACTTCATCTCTGTGCCTCCGTGTCTCTGTGTGAGGCCCTTATTTGTTTCCCTGGGCATGGCACGCGGATTGCCCCCTTGGCCTGCTGTTCCGGCAGCAGGCCCGCCTCCGCAGAGGCGACTCGCGGAGGTTGCAATCCGATGGCGGCGAAGCGTATCCTCCTGATCGAAGACGAACCCGGCGCCCGGGAAGCGCTCACCAGCCTCCTTGCCGAAGAGGGGTACGTGGTGTGCGCGGCGGCCACGGGCGCGCGCGGGCTGGCGGAGCTGGAGAGCTTCCACCCGGACACGGTGGTGTGCGACTTCCGCCTGCCGGACACGGACGGCCTGCAGATCCTGCGGCACGTGCGCCGCACCGCGGCGTGGGACGTGTGCTTCATCGTGGTGACGGCCGGGTGCGGCGGCGAAGAGGCCGAGCACCGGCTGGAGCGCGAAGCCGATTTCTTCTTCCGCAAGCCCATCGACCTCCCCCGCCTGTGCAGCGCGCTCGCCGACGCCACGGAGCCGGGGGGCGGCTGCCTGGCCGTCGGTTCCTGACCCCTACCTTGCCTCACATGCGCGAGTACGACGACCTTCCCTACATCGTGATCGAGCGGCGCGGGGATGGCGGGGCGTTCCTGCTGGGCGCGCTGGTGGGCGCCGGGGTGGCGCTGCTCCTGGCCCCCCGCGCCGGCGCCGAGGTGCGGGGCGAGTTCGTGCGCGCGGCGCTGGGGGTGCGCGGCGCCCTGGGCGACCGGGTGGAGGGGGTGCGCGGCGCGGTGGACGCGCGCCGCGAGCAGGCCCGCTCCGCCGTGCACACGGGGCGCGAGGCCGCCCGCGACGCCCGCGCCGACCTGCTGCGCCGGGTGGAGGAGGGCCCA
>CADCTW010000244.1 GCA_902805735.1 uncultured Gemmatimonadota bacterium
GGGTTTGCGGTGCCGGTGCCGCCGGCGGTGCCGCCCGCCGCGCCCGCGCCCATGCCGGCCGTGTCGGTGGTCATCGCGCCGCCCGTGGTGGTGCCGGTCGCACCGCCGGTCATCGCCGGATCGGTGGTGCCGGTGGTGGTGGTGCCGCCCGTCATGGCCGGGTCGGTGGTGGCCGCGCCGCCGGCCGCGCCCGCGTCGGTGGTGCCAGCGCCGGTGGTCTCGCCGGTCGCGCCGGCGCCGCCCTCGCCACCCTCGCCGCCGCCGCCGCACGCCGCCGCGCCGAGCATCGCCGCAAGGGCCAGGGTCGAAAGAAGCCGGTTCGTCTTCATCACATCCTCCACAGCAGGGTTGGGGTGTTCGCGGCTCCTCAGCCGTGACGTGGAGGCCCTACGCAACATGCACCCCGCCCCGCGCACAGGGGCGCGGAGCGAGGTGCATCGTGTTTCGCCCGCGCCGGTTACGGCGTGGTGGCCGGGGGCGGGGTGGTCGCCGGCGTGGACGCGCCGCTGGTGGTGCCCGCCGGCCCGCCCGCGGTGGACGCGTCCATCCCCGGGGACGTGTCGCCGGGCATGGTGGCGCCGGTGGTTGCGCCGCCCGTGGTGCCGCCGGTCACGGTGGGATCGGTGGCCCCCGTGGTGCCGCTGGTCATCGCCGGGTCGGCCGTGGTGGTGCCCGCCGCGCCCTCGCCGGCCGCGCCGCCCTCACCCCCCTCCCCGCCGCCGCCGCATGCCGCCGCGCCCATCATCGCCGCCAGCGCCAGGGCCGAAAAAAGCCGCCTCGTCTTCATCGCTCCTCCAATCTCGGTGGGTTACGCGTCGTCGGGGCACTTGCCGCCGACCAGGTGAATCGCACGCTTTGCTCTCTTCCAGGAACTTCTCCTCCACGGCCGGCTTTCCATCGCGCACCATGAAGACGCCCTTGGAGATGACGTGGACGATGTCCAGCGTCCCCTTCTCCAGGAGGAGGATGTCGCCCCACTTTCCCTTCTCCAGCGTCCCCTTCTTCTCCAGCTTCAGGATGCGGGCCGTGTTGCGCGTAACCAGCGGCAACACCTGCTCCAGCATGAAGCCGTGCTCCGTTACGCACGCGCGCACCTGCTCCGAGAGCACGCGCGGGCTGCTGACCGAGGCGTCCGACGAAGCGGTGAGGCACGCCGGGTCACCCCCCCGGTCCAGGTAGAAGCGGAGCCATTTGGCGAGGTCTTCCTCGATGGTGTCCACGTCCACGTTGCAGCCGCGCCTGGTGAGCTCCACGGCCTCGGCCATCAGCTTGTCGTTCCGCTGCACGTGCGTGGGGTAGACGCAGCGCGGGTCGATGTCGTGCTCGTCCAGGATCTGCCGGAGCGGCTCCAGCCGGCGGTCCATCTCGCCCACGTGGAAGTGGGTCACCCCCGGCTCCGGCGTGTAGACCTCTCCGTTCTCGATCAGCGTGATCACCCGTCCCCTCCTCCCGGAAGTCCGTCCCCGCGCAAAGGGAACGGGGCCCGCATCGCGGACCCCGTTCCCTTTCCGCTACACGCCGGGGCCCCGGCCGGGACGTGTCACGGCGTGTGGGGGGTCCCCGCGTGGCTCGTGTCCGCGCCGGCGGCCTGCGTGGTGGTGTCGCCGGTGACGGTGCCCGCGCCCCCCGGCGCGCTGTCGGTGGTCATCCCGGTGCCCGCCGGGGGCATGGTGCCCGCCGCGCCCGAGGTGCCCGCGCCGGTGGTGTCCATCGCCGGGGCAGCCGCGCCGCTGGCCCCGCCGGCCGTGGTGTCCGCCGTGGCGCCGTTGCTGGCGTTGCCGGCGCCGCCGCCGCAGGCCGCCGCGGCGAGCACCGAGGACACGATCAGGGTGGAAAAGATGGCGCTGCTCCGCATGCGTTCTCCGCGAGTAGGTGTGGTCAAAGTGTTCCGCGGCCCGGACTTCGCAACCCGCATGCCGAAGCCTTGCAACAGGATGGGCGCACGCGGAGGCACAGAGACACAGAGGAGCGGATGAGGGGGAAAGTGTGCGTGGTGACGGGGGCCACCGGGGGGATCGGGGCGGCCACGGCGCGGGGGCTGGCGCAGCGCGGGGCCACCGTGCTGCTGGTGGCGCGCGACGCCGTGCGCGGAGGGGCGCTGCGGGAGGAGATCGCGCGGGCGACGGGGAACGAGCGGGTGCACCTGTTCCGCGCGGACCTGTCGTCGCGGGCGCAGGTGCGGGCGGTGGCGCGGGAGATCGCGGCGGCGCACCCGCGCGTGGACGTGCTCGTGAACAACGCGGGGGCCTACACCTTCCGCCGCCGGGAGTCGGTGGACGGGGTGGAGATGCAGTGGGCGGTCAACCACCTGGCGCCCTTCCTCCTCACGCGGCTGCTGATGGAGCCGCTCCGGGCCGCCGGCGCTGCGCGCGTCATCGCCGTATCGTCGGAGGCGCACCGCCTGGCCCGCCTCCCGTGGGGCGACATGCAGCAGCGGCGGCGCTACTTCGGGCTGCGGGCGTACGCGGTCACCAAGCTGGCCAACATCCTCTTCACCCGTGAGCTGGCGCGCCGCACGGCGGGCACCGGCATCACCGCCAGCGCGCTCCACCCCGGTGTCGTCGCCACGGAGATCCTGCTGGGCGGCTTCCCGCCCCTGCGCCTCTTCCGCCGCTTCCTCCGCACGCACGAACAGGGCGCCAGCACGCCCATCTTCCTGGCATCGTCCCCCGAGGCCGAAGGCGTCACGGGAAAATACTGGATCGACGAGCGCCCCGCCGACCCCTCCCCCGCCGCGCTGGACGACGACGCGGCGCGCAGGCTGTGGGAGTGGAGCGAGGAGATGGTCGGCTGACCGGACGCCCTCACCCCCCCGACCCCCTCCCCCAAACCGCTGGGGGAGGGGGCGATTCCCACGAGCGGGTCGGTGGCCGCAAGGGCCGGCGGAGCCGCAGTCGGGAGGAAAGGCGAGGCACCCGACGACACAGCAGATGCGCCCCCCTCTCCCAGCAGTTTGGGAGAGGGGGGTCGGGGGGGTGAGGGCCCTCAGTCGCCCAGGTCGTTCGCCCACTGGGGGGGCGGGTGGCCAAGGTCGCGGAAGACGGCGCGCAGGGCGGAGGCGGCGCGGGGGAGCGCCGCGGGGCGCTCCTCGTCCGAAAGGCCGGTGAGGAGGATCTCGAGGGCGATGCGCGCGTCGTCGGTGGAGAGCGCGTCTTCGGCGCCGGCGGTGCCTTCGCGCATCTCGCGGGCGTACCACTTCCGCCAGAGGCGCGCGTTGCGCTCGTACGGCTCGGAGCCGTCCACGAACTTCTTGGTGGCTCCCACCTTTACGCCGGCGCGCGTGGCGACTTTGCGCAGCGAGCTGCGCGCGACCTGTTCGCGGGCATGGGCGCGGATGCGATCCATCGACGCGTCACGGCCGCGCTCAGCCACGGGCCCCTCCACGGGGGTGCGGCCGACCGGTGCGCCCTATCGGGCTCTGTGCACTGTGTTTACTTGGATTTCTCTTACACTGTACACATTAAGGCCGCTTTTAGAGACGGGCAAGAAGTGGCCCCGAACTTCTCCATCGTGGACAGTTCACGGCGGGTCCGAAAGCGGGGAAAGAATTACTCCTCCGTGTCTCTGTGCCCCGTCTGACATTGCCGTCAACCCCGTCGGCTGGATACGTTTCCGCCGCCCCCGCGCGCCCCCCTCTAGCCCCGGACCATCGTGATGCCCGCACCCCGTTCGCTCGCCGCCGCGCTCGTCCTGGCCGCCGCTCCCCTGCTTGCCCAGGAGCCGCGCACGCGCCCCGAGCGGACGGACCACCGGGAGACCTCGCGCTACGACGAGGTGGTGGCCTTCATGCAGGCGGTAGCCGGGCCGCGCATCCACCTCACCACCTTCGGCTACACCCTGGAAGGGCGGCGCCTCCCGCTGGCCGTGGTGGGCAACGTGCGCGACGCCTCGCCCGCCGCCGTGCGCGCGTCGGGGAAGACGGTGGTGTACCTCCAGGGCAACATCCACGCGGGGGAGGTGGAGGGGAAGGAAGCGCTGCAGCTCCTCCTGCGCCGCCTGTCGCGAGGGGAGCATGCGAGGTGGGCGGACTCGCTCGTCCTCCTCGTCGCCCCCATCTACAACGCGGATGGCAACGAGCGGGTGAGCCTGACCAATCGCCCGCACCAGCTGGGCCCCATCGGGGGGATGGGGCAGCGCCCCAACGCGCAGGGGCTGGACCTCAACCGCGACCACACCAAACTGGACACGCCCGAGGCGCGCTCGCTGCTGGAGATGATCCGCGCCTACGATCCGCACGTGCTGGTGGATCTCCACACCACCAACGGCACCTTCCACGCGTACCACCTGACCTACGCGCCGCCGCTGCACCCCAACACCGACGCGCTGCTCACGGGCCCGCTCACGGGCGCGTGGCTCCCCGCGGTGGCGCGCGAGATGAAGCGCAAGCACGGGCGCAACCTGCACGACTACGGCAACGTGCCCAACCCGGAGAGCACCTGGGCCGCCGCGGCCGGTGCGGAGCGCGGGTGGTACACCTTCGACCACCGCCCCCGCTTCAGCAACAACTACGCGGGGCTTCGCAACCGCTTCGGCATCCTGAGCGAGGCGTACGCCTACCTCACCTTCCAGGACCGCATCGCCGTCACGGCCCAGTTCGTGGACGAGGTGCTGAACTGGGCGCACGCCAACGCCGCCCGCATCCGCCGCGCGACCGCCGAGGCGGACCGCCGTGTCCTGGCCGGGGAGCGCCTGGCCGTCACCGCCCGCCTGCACCGCTCGCCGCGGCCCGTGGAGATCCTGATGGGCGCCGTGGACACGCTGCGCCACCCGTACACGGGCGAGCCGATGATGCGCCGCCGCGACGTGGTGCGCCCCGAGCGCATGGCCGACTACTCCACCTTCGAGGCCGCCGTGACCGAGGTGGTCCCCACCGCCTGGCTGGTCCCCGCGGAGCTGGAAGGCGTGGCCGAGCGGCTGGCCGCGCACGGCGTCCGCTTTGAGCGCCTCGCCGCCCCCGCGAGCATGCAGGTCGAGGAGTTCCGCATCGACTCCACGCGCACCGCGGCCCAGCCCTTCCAGGGCCACCGCGAGCGCAAGGTGTGGGGCCGCTACGTCCGCGCGGAGCGCACCCTTCCCGCCGGCACCCTGCGCGTCCCCTCCGCGCAGCCCCTGGGCCGCCTCGCCTTCACCCTGCTGGAGCCCCGCTCCGACGACGGCTTCCTCAACTGGAACCTGCTGGACGCGGCGCTGGAGAAGACCCCGGGGGTGTACCCGATCGTGCGGGTGATGGGGGGAGTGCGGTAGGACCAGGCGAAGCGGAGGAAGCTGCGGCGCGCTGAGAGGGCCCTCACCCCCCCGACCCCCGCTCTCCCGATAACGGGAGAGGGGGGCGCACTCCACCCATCCAGCCGCGCCCATGCGGCACCGGGGCCGCGGCATCGAGGAAGCGCGGGTCCGCGCGCCGACACAGAAGATGCGCCCCCCTCTCCCGTTATCGGGAGAGGGGGGTCGGGGGGGTGAGGGCCCCCCGCGGACGCCAGCGAGGTCTCCGCTCCCGAGCCAACGCACTCCAACGCACTCCACCGCACTCCACGCACTTCCCTTCGCGCCCCGCCGCGGGTACGTTGTGCGCGTTCCTCCCCCGCAACCCGCCACCCCTGGAGCCGCTCTGGGCAAGCTCGCCGTCCTGATGGTCACGGCGTTCGTGGACATGGTGGGTCTCCTGATGGTGATCCCCCTGCTCCCGTTCTACGCCACGAGCCTGGGAGGCGGCGGGCTGATGGTGGGGGTCCTGGTGTCCGCGTTCTCGGCGGCGCAACTTCTCTCGGCCCCGCTGTGGGGGCGCGTGTCGGACCGGTACGGGCGGCGGCCGGCGCTCCTGGTGGGGCTGTTCGCGTCGGCGGTGGCGTACGTGATCTTTGCGTACGCGCAGTCGCTGACGGTGCTGCTCCTCTCGCGGCTGGTGCAGGGGGCGGGCGGGGGGACGGTGGGGGTGGTGCAGGCGTACGTGGCCGACTCCACCGAGCCCAGGAACCGCGCGCGCAGCCTGGGATGGCTCTCGGCGGCCACCAACCTGGGGGTTACCATCGGGCCGCTGCTGGGCTCGGCGTCGCTGGTGTGGGGGCACGAGGCGCCGGGGCTGCTGGCGGCGGGGCTGTGCGGGGCCAACATGCTCTTCGCGTGGAAATTCCTGCCGGAGGCGCGCGTGATCACGCGCGACGAGCCGGGCGCGCCCCCGCCCGTGCGCCCCCGCGCCGCGCTCCAGCGCGTGCTCACCCACCCGGGCGAAGCGGCGCCGCGGCTGATCTGGATCTACGCCATCGGGATGGGGGCGTTCTCCGGCTTCACGGCGGTGCTGGCGCTCTTTCTGGCCGCGCGCTTCGGGCTCACCGAGCACAACATCGGCTACGTGTTCGCGTGGAACGGGGCCATCTCCGTGCTGATGCGCGCGCTCGTCCTGGGCCCCGTGGTGGACCGCCTGGGCGAGGCGCGGCTCTCCCGCATCGGCCAGGGGCTGCTGGGGGCGGGGCTCCTCCTGGTCCCGCTCACCTGGCGCATCCCGGGTGCGTGGGAGATCGGGGGGATCTCGCTGGAGCTGCGCTACGTCGCCCTGGCGGTGGCGATCTCCCTGATCCCCGTGGGCACGGCGTTCACCTTCCCCTGCGTCACCTCCCTCCTCTCGCAGGTGATCTCGTCGCGGGAGAGGGGGGTGATGATGGGCGTGCAGCAGACCTTCGGCGGGGCCATGCGCGTGCTGGGGCCGCTGTGGGCGGGCTGGTCGTTCGACCACCTGGGCACGCCCTACCCCTTCTGGACCAGCGCCGTGCTGGTGCTGGGGACGATCTTCTTGGGGCTGGGGATCGAGGCACGCACCCGCGCGGCCCCGGCCGTGAGCCCCACGCGCGCTTGACGCGGGCGCCGCGCGCATGGACATTCCCGCCCGTTTCCATCATTCCGCACCCCAGCCCTCCACCGCGATGCCCGACCGTCTGATCCGCGCCCTGGTTTCCGAAGCCATCGGCACTTTCGCCCTGTGCTTCGTCGGCATCCTGGCGATCCACTCCGCCACGCTGACCTCGCCCGAGGGCACGGTGCCGCTGGTGATGATCGCCTTCGCGCACGGGCTGGCCATCTTCGTGATGGTGGCCGCGCTGGGCGCCAACTCCGGCGGGCACTTCAACCCCGCGGTCACGGCCGGCTTCATGGCCACGGGCCGCATCCCCCTGCCGCGCGGGGGGATGTACATCGCGGCGCAGCTCGTGGGCGCGCTGCTGGCCTCGGCCATCATCGAGGGCGGCTTCGCGGATTCGGGGCTGGTGGCGAACGGCACCCCCGCCCCCGCCGAAACGGTGACCTGGGCAGGGGCGCTGGTCATGGAGGCCATCGCCACCTTCTTCCTCGTCCTGGTGGTCTTTGGGACGGCGGTGGACGAGCGGGCGCCCCGCGCCGTGTTCCCCCTGGCCATCGGCCTCACGGTGGCGATGGGGATCATGGCGATCGGGCCGCTGACGGGCGCGGCGATGAACCCGGCGCGCGTCTTGGGGCCGGCGGTGATCGGCGGGCAGTGGGCGAGCCACTGGGTGTACTGGGTGGGGCCGATCCTGGGGGGCGTCGCGGGCGCCTTCGTTCAGCACGCCTTCCTGATGGAACGCGGCGCACCCTCGGCCAAGACCGCGGCGCGCGGCGGCCCCGCGCCGGCGGAGCAGCGCTTCGGCGACGCCTGACGACCGTGGTCTCACACGGAGGCACGGAGACACAGAGGCTGCTCTGTATCGCCGTGCCTCTTGTGAGACGGGGCCGCGTGCGGGTAACATCTCACTGATCGTCACCTCGCACCCCGACGCGCATGTTCATCGAAGGTCCGGGCTGGGACGTCGTGGCGACCTTCGGCACGGTGCTGGAGGCGGAGTTCGCGGCGGCCACGCTGCAGGAGGCCGGCATCCCCGCCCGCGTGCACGGCGCGCACCTGGGGATCTGGGGCGCGGGGTACCAGGGCCCCTCCATGTACGGCGCCCGCGTGGTCGTCCCCCACCACCGCGCGGACGACGCCCGCACGCTGATTGATGACCTGTTCTTCGACGGCGACGGCGCGGAGGCGTAGGTCCATGCGAAGCATCATGCGGGTTCGCGAGGTCCTGGAGACGAGCCTGTACGCGGACGACCTGGAAGCGGCGGAGCGCTTCTACGGAGGCGTGCTGGGGCTGGAGACGATCGTCAGGGTGCCCGGCCGGCACGTCTTCTTCCGCTGCGGCGCGCGCGTCTTCCTGGTCTTCAACCCCGAACGCACGCTGGAAGGCGGGATGCTGCCGCCGCACGGCGCGCGCGGCCCCGGGCACGTGGCCTTCGCCATCCCCGAGGCGGAGCTGGACGGCTGGCGCGCGCACCTGCAGGGGCACGGGGTGGAGATCGAGACGGATTTCACCTGGCCGGACGGGGGACGCTCGCTCTACTTCCGCGACCCGGCGGGAAACAGCCTGGAGCTCGGCACCCCCGCCATCTGGCGCATCCCCGAGCCCGACATCTTCGCACCCTCTACCCGGAGCAGCTGAGCATGCGCCAGCACATCGACACCGTCGCCTGGCTCCACATCGCCACCGGCGCCCTGGGGCTCCTCTCCGCCTTCGGGGTGGGCGCCATCGTGGGCGGCGTGGGCCTCTTCTCGGGCGACGCGCAGACGGCGGGGATCCTGGGCCTGGTGGCCGCCTTCGTGATGGTGCTTCTCGGCCTCCTCTCCGTCCCCGCCCTGGTGGGTGGATGGGGCCTCCTGAAGCGCCGGCCCTGGGCGCGCCTCATGGTCCTGATCGTCTCCTTCCTCAGCCTCCCCGGCTTCCCCGTCGGCACCCTGATCGGCGGCTACAGCATCTGGGTGCTCATGAGCGACGAGAGCCGCCAGATCCTCTCCTGAAAAAGGGGCTCACACAGAGACACAGAGGCACAGAGATCGGTTCTTCTCTGTGCCTCTGTGTCTCTGTGTGAGCCCTAGGGGAGCGCCACAAGCACTCAGCAGACATCGCACGGACCACTTTTGAGCGGTCGCTTGACCATGCAGCGAATGCTGGGCAGGTTGCGCGCGGGGTGCGGCTTCTTCTTCCACCTGGCGCACTCATGGGCCGGATCAACGTCTTCGCGGACGAGAGCGGCAACTTCGACTTTTCCCGAACGGAGGGAGCGTCCCGTTACTTCATCCTGACCACGATCTCTTGCATTCGCTACGACGTCGGTGACGCGCTGCTGGCGCTCCGGCGCGACCTTGCGTGGGCGGGACTCGGCCTCGCGTCGGAGTTCCACGCGACCACGGACAGCCAGGCGATCCGGGATCGAGTGTTCCAGGCGAGACAGGGGCACTCATTCCGGCTCGATGCCACAATCCTGGAAAAGGCGAAAGCCACCCATGGGGAGCGCTCCACCGACGAGGCGTTCTACGGAACCGCGTGGCGGCAGCACATGGGGAGTGTTGCGCGGGAGATCGCGGCGGGCGATCAGATGCTAGTGTAGTGCCGCCAAAGTCTCGTTTGCCTTCGCGACCTTCTCGAGGATGTGCTTCACGGAGGCTGTCCAGGTGAAGGGCTTCGGCTCCGTGTTACGCCGCTCGATGTAGGCGGTGATGGCCGC
>CADCTW010000245.1 GCA_902805735.1 uncultured Gemmatimonadota bacterium
GCGGCGGCGGCGCTATGCCAGTGCTTCACGGAGCGCATCGCGGGCGCGCTGGATCGTCTCGTCGACATCTTCATCGGTGTGGGCGGTGGACATAAAACCGGCTTCGAAGGCGCTCGGGGCAAAGAACACCCCGCGCCGCAACGCGCCGTGGTAGAAGCGCTGGAACAGGGCCGCGTCGCTGCGCTGGGCGTCTTCGAAGGAGCGCACCGGCCCAGCGGCAAGGAACACGCCCCACATCGAACCCAGGCTCCCGCCCACCATGGGCACCCCCAGCTCCGCGGCCCCCGCCAGGAGCCCCGCCACCAGCCGCCGCGTGCGCCGCTCCAGCTTCGGGTACGGGTTCTCGTCACGCAGGATGCGGAGCTGCGCCAGCCCCGCCGCCATCGCCAGGGGGTTGCCGGAGAGCGTTCCGGCCTGGTAGACGGGGCCCACGGGGGCGATGTGGTCCATGATCTCGCGCCGCCCGCCGTACGCGCCCACCGGGAGCCCGGCGCCGATCACCTTGCCCAGCGTGGTGAGGTCCGGCCGCACGTTGAAGAGCTCCTGCGCGCCTCCCGGCGCCACGCGGAACCCCGTCATCACCTCGTCGAACACCAGCAGCGACCCGTCCGCCTCGGTGATGCGCCGCAGCCCCGAGAGGAAGTCGTCGTCGGGGGCCAGGAAGCCCGCGTTCCCCACCACCGGCTCCACGATGATGCACGCGATCTGCCCCGGGAAGGCGCGGAACGCCTCCTCCACCGCCCGCAGGTCGTTGTAGGGCGCCGTGAGGGTGAGCTTGGAGAGCTCCGCCGGCACGCCGGGGGAGTTGGGGAGGCCCAGCGTGGCGACGCCGGAGCCCGCCTTCACCAGGAAGGAGTCGCCGTGGCCGTGGTAGTTCCCCTCGAACTTGAGGATCATGTCGCGCCCCGTGAAGCCGCGGGCCAGCCGCACGGCGGACATGGTAGCCTCGGTGCCGCTGCTCACGAAGCGGAGGCGCTCCATGGAGGGGAAGAACTCGCGCACCAGCTCCGCCAGCTCCACCTCGCCCACGGTGGGGGCGCCGTACGAGGTCCCCCGCCCCGCCGCGTCGCACACGGCGGCGATCACGGCCGGGTGGGCGTGCCCCAGGATCAAAGGCCCCCAGCTCAGCACGTAGTCGATGTACTCGTTGCCGTCCGCGTCCCACAGGCGCGCGCCGGCGGCGCGGTCCACGAAGAAGGGCTCGCCGCCCACCCCGCGAAACGCGCGCACGGGGGAGTTGACCCCGCCCGGCGTTACCTCCTGCGCCCGCCGGAACAGCGCCGCCGACGCCGCTCGGGCCGGGTTCTTGCCTTCGCCCGCACGTTCCGACTCTGCCATTCAACCCGCCTCAAGGATGGAGCGTATGACCCCGCGCTTCGCTCGTTTGCTTCTCGCCCTGTCGCTTGCCTGCGCCGCCTGCGACGACAACATGGACGACCGCAAGGATGGCGCGGAAGAGAACACCCGGCAATCCGCCCCCGCGGACACCGCCAAGGCGCCCGGCACCTGACCCGTCTCACGCATCACCGAAGCGGCCGTCGTGGCGCCGCGGTGGCATGGGCCCGTTTTTGCTAACCCCGCCCCGCACTGGTACGCCTTTCAACTTACGTACGGGGAACGGAGCCAATGAACAAGCGACTCGGGTACCTTCTGCTGGCGCTCGGCGTGATGGTGGCGCCGCTCGCCGCGTGCAACGACAACGCCGAAGACCACGCGGAAGAAGCGCGCGAAGAGGCCGCCTCGGGCGATGAGTCGCAGGCAAGGGAGGAGACTCGCGAGATGAACCAGGACCTCCAGCAGGGCGACACCACCGAGCTGCGCAACTGATCTCGTCATAGAGACACAGAGACACGGAGAAAAGTCACCTCTCTGTGTCTCTGTGCCTCTGTGTGAGCCCCGCCGTTCTCAGGACCTGAAGTTCCCGAACGACAGCTCGATCCCGAAGTCTTCCTTCTTGAGCGTGGCGATCACCGCCTGCAGCTCGTCGATGGAGGGCGAGGTCACGCGCACCTGCTCCTCCTGGATCTGCGCGTTGACCTTCTTGAAGCCCGCCGCCTTGATCGCCTTCACGATCTCCTTCCCCTTCTCCGTCGAGATCCCCTGCACCAGGGTGATCGTCTGCCGCGCCTTGCCGCCGAACGCCTGCTCCACCTCGCCGTAGTCCAGGTTGCGCACGGGCACGCCGCGCTTGATCAGCTTGGTCTGGATGATGTCCACCAGCGCCTGGAGCTTGAAGTCGTCGTCGGAGAGGAGGGTGAGCGTCCCGTCCTTTTTGCTGAACTCGATCTCGGCCGTGGCGCCCTTGAAGTCGAAGCGCTGCGAGATCTCCTTGCGCGCCTGGTTGAGGGCGTTGTCGACCTCCTGCAGGTCGACGGTCGAGCTGATGTCGAAGGTCGCCGTCTTTGCCATGGTATCCGGTGGTTGAAAGTCGCGGCAATGTACAGCAATCTCACACAGAGGCACAGAGGCACGGAGATAGATTCATCTCCGTGCCTCTGTGTCTCCGTGCGAGCCCCGCTTCTTACTGGTCGAAGACCTGTGTGCCCTGCGGCGGCGTGAAGCTGAACAGGTTGTCCGGGATCGTGCCGTTGACCCGGATGTTGCGCAGCTCCACGCGGCGCACGGACTCGTTCTCCTCGGTGGTCTCGAAGCGGCGCACGGTGTAGTCGTCCTTGTCCACCCAGATGCGCAGCACCTTGTAGGGCGATGCCTGGCGGGGGACGAGGGTCAGCGCGTAGCTGTCGTGCCCGTCCACGGTCTCGCCGCGGGTGAGCGTGGCCACGAAGCGCCGCGCCGCGTCGCCGATGAACTGGCGCTGCAGGTCCACCGAGCCGCCGCCCTTGGCGATGCTGGTGCGGATCACCTGCGTGCGGTCCGTGCTGGGATAGTAGAGCCAGAAGTAGCGCCCGTCCGCCACCATCACGTCGCCCGCGGGCTGCGTGAAGCGCATGAGGAAGCGGTCCGGCTTGCGCTGGTACATCTTCCCCGCGCTGTTCTGCGTCTGGTTGAGCAGCGGCACCCGCAGGCTCTGCACGAAGTCCGCTTCCAGCGTGCGGATCCCATCCGCGCGTGCCTCGGTGCGGCGCAGGATCTCCGTCGCGTCGTCCAGGCTCGCGGCCGACTTCGGCGCCTCGGCCGGAGCCGCGGGCGTACCGGGAGCCGCGGGCGCGCCTGGAGCCGCCGGAGCACTCACCGGGGCCGGAGCCCCCGCCGTGTCCGCGCTCGCCACCGGAGTCACCGGCTGAGCCGCGGGAACCGGCGCCTCCGCCGCGGGAGCACGCTTCGGCGCCACGCCCTCCGCGGGCGAGTCCGCCGAGCTCTCCTGCCCCCCGCACGCCGCCAGCACGAGCATAGCCGCCACCGCAGAATGCTTCATCACCAATCTATCTCCCGAACGAGTTCAACCCTTTGCCTAGCCCAACTTTACCCGCCCCGCCCCTCATCGTTCCTCTGTGTCTCTGTGTCTCTGTGTGAGACCTCAATTTCCGCAGATGGCGTCGATCTGCGCGAAGTCGATCAGCACCTCGCGCGGCTTGGACCCGTCCGGCGGCCCCAGCACCCCCGCGAAGTGGAGCTGGTCGATGATGCGCGCCGCGCGCCCGTAGCCGATGCGCAGGCGGCGTTGAAGCAATGACGTGGAGCCGCCCTGGTGCTGCACGCACAGCTCGGCGGCCTCGCGGAAGAGCTTGTCGCGTTCGCCCACGGCCTCTTCCGGCTCCAGCTCGCCCGTGTCCTCGGAGGCGCGCACCACGTCCAGGATGTTGGCCTCGCCCGTGCCCTCCGCCAGCTCCAGCCCGGCCGCCAGCGCCTCCTCGCGCCGGATGCGGGCCTGCTCGCGGTACCACTTCATCACCTCTTCCGTCTCCTCCGTGGAGAGGTAGGCCCCCTGGATGCGGGTCAGCTCGCTGCTCCCGGGGGGGAGCATCAGCATGTCGCCGTTGCCCAGCAGCGCGTCCGCGCCGTTGCCGTCCAGGATGGTGCGGCTGTCCACCTTGGACGAGACGCGGAAGGCGATGCGGCTGGGGAAGTTGGCCTTGATCAGCCCCGTGATGACGTTGACCGAGGGCCGCTGCGTGGCCAGGATCAGGTGGATGCCGATGGCGCGCGCCTTCTGCGCCAGCAGGGCCAGCGGCTTCTCCACGTCGCCCTGCACCGTCATCATCAGGTCCGCCAGCTCGTCGATGATGACGACGATGTACGGGAGCGCGCCGCCCTTGTACAGCCAGCGGTCGGGATCCCCCTCCTCGCCGTCGGCCTCGGGGGAGCGGATGACGACGCCGCTCTCCACGCGCTTGTTGAAGTCCTGCAGGTTGCGCACGCCGTTCACGGAAAGGAGCTCGTAGCGGCGCTCCATCTCCAGCACGGCCCACTTGAGCACGGCCGCGGCGTCGTTGTTGTCCGTGACGACCGGGTGCCGCAGGTGGGGGAGGTCGTTGTACATGCTGAGCTCCACCATCTTCGGGTCCACCATCAGGAACCGCAGCGACCGCGGCGAGTGGCGATAGACCAGCGAGGTGATGATGGTGTTGACGCACACCGACTTGCCGGAGCCCGTGGCGCCGGCGATCAGCAGGTGCGGCATCTTGGCCAGGTCCGCCACGATGGGCCGCCCCGCGATGTCCTTGCCCAGCGCCAGCGGCAGCAGCGCCTTGCTGGAGCGGAACTGCGAGCTCTCCACCACCTCGCGAAAGAAAACCATCTCCGGCGAGGGGTTGGGAACCTCCACGCCGACGGCGCCCTTCCCCGGGATGGGCGCCACGATGCGCACCGAAGGCGCCTTCAGCGCAAGCGCCAGGTCCGCCTCCAGGTTCGCGATGCGCGCCACCTTCACGCCGGGCGCCGGTGACACCTCGAACTGCGTCACGACGGGCCCGGTGGTCATCCCCACGATGGTCCCTTCGATCTTGAAGGTGGCCAGCTTGTCGATGAGCACCTGCCCCAGCTTGTCCAGCTCCTGCCGGTTCCGCATCTCGTCGCGGAAGGGCGCCGCCGTCAGCAGCCCCGTCGCCGGCAGGTCGTCCGCCGTGGGATCGCCGGCGTCTTCCGGGATCAGCTCCGTCTGCTCCGCCGCGGTGGAGCGCGCCACGGGCTTCGCGGCGGCCTTCCCCTTCTTCGCCGGCACCGGCGCCACGGCCACGGGCCGCTCGGCCACCGTCAGCTCCTCGTCGTACGAAGCAAAGGCGTCATCGGGGAGGAACTCCTCGGGCTCCGCCACGATCTCCGCGTCCTCCTCCACCACCACCTGCGGCGCGCTCTTGCGGGCCGGGAGCAGGCGGCGCGCGTCGGGGATGCGCAGCGTGGGCGCGGGGATGGAGGTCGCCAGGGTGCGCGCGTGGCCCCACGCGAGCCGCCCGCCGCCCACCGCGGTGCGCAGCGGGTTCCAGCGCAGCGTGGCGACGCACAGCCCCGCGAAGGCGAAGAAGAGGACGAGCGAGGCGCCCACGGTGCCCACCAGCGAGGCCATCCCCCACCCCGCGGCCGCGCCGGTCCACCCGGCCAGGAGCGGCGGCGCGGCGAGGCGCCCCGCGGCCACGGCGGCCGTGGCGGGCACCAGGATCATCAGCCCCACGGCCAGCACGCTCCAGCGCAGCCCGGCGGACGGCTCCAGCTTGTCGAAGGCCACCAGCCCCCACAGCGCGGCGAGCACGGGGAGCCCCAGCGCCCCCGCCCCCAGGAACCCCAGGGTAGCGCGGGCCAGCCAACTTCCCGCCACGCCCACCACGTTGCCGGTGGGAAACACGCGCATCCCCGCCGGCCCAAAGAGGCCGACCGGGACCAGGGAAAGCGCGAGGAGTAGCGCGAGCGCCAGGAGCCCAAGCCCCCAGAGCTCCCGCCGCTGCCGGTCGTCGAGTGATAACTGCATGGGATTGTCCCGCGGAGGAGGTACGGCGAACCGAAGCTTTCTCTGTGTCTCTGTGCCTCTGTGTGAGGCTACGTGGTCCCGTTGTCCGCCAGCGTGATGCTGCGGTCGTGGAAGAGAGGCAGCACGGCCCGCAGGTCGGTCTGCGCGCAGAACGCGAGGTCGGCTTCCAGCCCAGCGTCGGCGACCTGCCGGCCGGCGGCGGTGTCGGCGAAGAGGGCCACGAAGTCGTCGCTCCAGGCACGGCCCAGCGCCAGGGCGGCGCGGGCACCGTCGTTCATCGTCCACTCCGCCCCGGGGAGGGCCTCCTGCAGGGCGACGATCATGCGGCCGGCGGTGACCGCGTCGTCCAGCCCGAAGCGGCCCTCGCGGCCCGAGCAGAGGAAGACGGGCTCCGCGCCGGTGCGCACCAGGTCGTCCACCACGGCGGAAAGGTTCAGCAGCGCCCCCACGAGCACCCGCGACGCCCCGCCCGCCGCGGCCATGGACGAGGTGCCGTTGGTGGTGGTCATCACCAGCGTCTTCCCCGCCACCCGCGCGGGGGTGAACTCGCCCGGGGAATTCCCCAGGTCGAACCCTTCGATGGTCAGGCTGCGCCGCTCGCCGCACAGGAGCACCTGGTCGCGGCCCAGGGTGTTCGCCAGGCGGATGGCCTCCTCGATGGAAGCCACGGGAAAGATGGTGCGGGCCCCGGAGGCCATCGCCTCCACGATGGAAGACGAGGCGCGGAGCACGTCGATCACCACCACGGTGCGGCCGGCCACCTCGGCGGGGATCGCCTCGGCGGGGGTCATGAACACGTCCAGCCGCATCTCAGGCACCCGCGCGCTCGGCCATCCAGCGTTCCAGGAACTTGGTGTCCACCTCGCCGGCCACGAAGCCGGGGTGGTCCATCACCTGGAGGAGGAAGGGGATGGTGGTGTGCACCCCCTCGATCACGAACCCCGCCAGCGAGTGGCGCATCCGCGCGATGGCCTCTTCGCGGGTGGACGCGTGCACGATCAGCTTGGCCAGCAGCGAGTCGTAGAACGGGGGCACGCGGTACCCCGCGTACACGTGCGTGTCGATGCGCACGCCCGGGCCGCCCGGCGGGTGGAACACGGAGATGGTGCCCGGCGACGGCGCGAAGTTGCGCGCCGGGTCTTCCGCGTTGATGCGGCACTCGATGGCGTGGCCGCGGAGCTGGATGGGGTGGTCCGGGATGGAGAGCGGGAGCCCCGCCGCCGCGCGGATCTGCTCCTTCACCAGGTCGAACCCCGTGCACACCTCCGTGACGGGGTGCTCCACCTGGATGCGGGTGTTCATCTCCATGAAGTAGAACGACCCGTCGTCGTTCAGCAGCATCTCGATGGTGCCCGCGCCCACGTAGTCGATCGCCTTGGCCCCGCGCACGGCGGCCTCGCCCATGCGCTCGCGCAGCTCCTCGTCCAGCGCGGGCGAGGGGGCCTCCTCCAGCAGCTTCTGGTGGCGGCGCTGGATGGAGCAGTCGCGCTCGCCCAGGTGGATCACCCGGCCGTGGCTGTCGCCCAGGATCTGGAACTCGATGTGGCGCGGGCGGGCCAGGTACTTCTCCACGTACACGGAGTCGTCGCCGAAGGCGGCGGCCGCCTCGTTCCTGGCCATGGTGAAGGCGCGGGCGAACTCGTCGCGGTCCGCCGCAACGCGCATCCCCTTGCCGCCCCCGCCGGCGGCGGCCTTGATCAGCACGGGAAAGCCGATCTCGTCCGCGCGGGCCAGCGCCTCGTCCACGTCGGCGATGGCGTCGGTCCCGGGGACGATGGGGACGCCCACGTCGCGCATGGTGCGGCGCGCGGTGGCCTTGTCGCCCATCATGCGGATCTGCTGCGGCGTGGGCCCGATGAAGGTGAGCTCGCTGCGCTCGCAGATCTCCGAGAACTCGGCGTTCTCGGCCAGGAAGCCGTACCCGGGGTGGATGGCGTCCGCGCCGGTGATCTCCGCCGCGGCGATGATCCGGGGGATGTTCAGGTAGCTCTCGCGCGCCGACGGGGGGCCGATGCACACGTCTTCGTCCGCGAAGCGGACGTGCAGCGACTCGCGGTCGGCCTCGGAGTAGACGGCGACGGTGCGGATCCCCAGCTCTTTGCAGGCACGGATGACCCGCAGGGCGATCTCGCCGCGGTTCGCGATCAGGACTTTACGGAACACGTCTCTCGGGATTATCGGTCCGAACGGGGGTCGGCCGGCGGCCCACCCCAGGTCTCCTGCTCGCCGCTCTCCACGCCCGACGCCCGCAGCGCGAACTCGCTGGGGTTGGAGGCGTAGTGCATCGCCCAATCGTACGAAATGGCGCCGCGGCGGTAGAGCTCGAGCAGGCTCTGGTCGAAGGTCTGCATCCCGTACTGCACGCGGCCGTCCGCGATCAGCTCCGGGATGCTCTGCGTCTCGTCGCCCGTGCGGATGAGCTGCGAGATCGCGGCGGTGTTCACCAGCACCTCGGCCGCGGGCACCCGCCCCGGCCCGTCGGCGCGGGGGATCAGCCGCAGCGAGATGATGGCGCGCAGGGCGTTCGCCAGCACCCCGCGGATCTCCGCGTGCTGGTGCGGCGGGAAGAACGAGATGATGCGGCCGATGGTCTGCGCCGCGTCGGTCGTGTGCAACGTGCTCATCACCATGTGCCCGGTGTCCGCCGCCTTGAGCACCGTCTCCATCGACGGCCGGTCGCGGATCTCGCCCAGCATGATGACGTCCGGGTCCTGCCGCAGCACGTGGCGCAGCGCGTCGTGGAACGAGTGCGTGTCGCTCCCCACCTCGCGCTGGCTGATGATGGCCTTGCCGTCGCGGTGCAGGAACTCGATGGGATCCTCCACCGTGACGATGTTGACCGCGCGCCGCTCGTTGAGGTAGCGGATGATGGCGGCCAGCGTGGTGCTCTTGCCGCTCCCCGTGACCCCCGTCACCAGCACCAGCCCGCGCGGCAGCAGGGCGATCTTCTCCAGCGCCTCGGGAAGCTCCAGCGTTTCCAGCCCCGGCACCTCCATGGGGATGGCGCGGAAGGTCATCCCCAGCGTGCCGCGCTGGTGGAAGATGTTGGTGCGGAACCGCCCCAGCCCGCTGACCCCGATGGCGAAGTCGATCTCCTTCTTCTCGGCGAACTCCTCGCGCTGGCGGGGGTTCAGCGTCTGGTCGGCGCAGCGCTTGAGGTCGTCCGGCCGCAGGGTGGGGAGCGGCGTCTCCACCAGCTCGCCCTGCACGCGCAGCATGGGGGGCCGCCCCACCTTGAGGTGAAGGTCGGACCCCTGCCTGCGCACCAGCTCCTCCAGCGCTTCGCGCAGCACGAACTCGCGCTGCGGTCCGCCCGGGCGCGGCGCCGCCGTCTCCGCGCCGCTCACCGCTTCCGCCATCTCAGGCGGCCGGCTCGATGCGGAAGAGGACCTGCCCGTACTCCACCGGCTCGCCGTTGTCCACCAGGATCTCGCGCACGATCCCGGCGACTTCCGACTCCAGCTCGTTCATCAGCTTCATCGCCTCCAGGATGCACAGCGTCTGCCCCTTGGAGATGCGCGAGCCGAGCTCCACGTACGCCGGGGCCTCGGGCGCGGGGGAGCGGTAGTAGGTCCCCACCATGGGGCTCTTGATCTCCACCAGGTTCCCCCCCGCGGGGGCGGCCGGGGCAGCGGCGGGCGCGCCGCCGG
>CADCTW010000246.1 GCA_902805735.1 uncultured Gemmatimonadota bacterium
AGGGCGCCCAGATCCACCGTGCCGCCCACGAGCCCGCCCGCGAGCACCGCGTGGCCGCCCTCCACCCATCCCGCCACGTGCGAGCCGCGCAGGGTCAGCGGTCCGGCGGGGGGCTCGGGAGGGTCCCCAGGCGAAAGTTCGATGAGGGCGCGGGGGGGCGCGCCGGCGGGATCGGGGAGGGGGTAGATCCACGCCTCCGCGGCACCGCGAAGCTGCGGCTGCACCCGCAGGCCGAGCGAGCCGTCTCCCAGCAGGTCGAGCGTGTCGTGGGGCATGGGAAGCTCGCGTTGCCCGGGGCGGCGCTGGGTGCGTGCGGAAAGCCGCGTGCGTCGCGCGAATTGTACCCGGAGCCGGTGGACGCTGCAACCGACCGGCCCGGACACCTGCCACGGCGTCACCAGGGGAGCGGGAACGCACGCGACGCGCCACCGTCCGAATCATTTCGCTGGGCGAAGGCGAACGGCGTGAACACGGAAGGGGGTGCCGGGTACCGGGGGCACAACCGTTCACCCGTTCCGCCCGCGATGCTCACCGAGCCACTCCAGACATCCGTCTCCGCCGACCCGCTGGAAGCGGCGCGCGAGGTCCTCCGGCGCCACTGGGGGTACCCCGACTTCCGCCCGGGGCAGGACCAGGCCGTGCGCAACGTGCTGGGCGGGGGCGACTCGCTCACCATCATGCCCACGGGCGGCGGGAAGAGCCTTTGCTACCAGGTGCCGGCGATGATGCTGCCGGGGCTCACCGTGGTGGTGTCGCCGCTCATCTCGCTGATGAAGGACCAGGTGGACGCGCTGGCGGCGGCGGGGCTCCCGGCCACCTTCATCAACTCGTCGCTCTCGCCGGACGAGATGGCGATGCGCATGCTGGCGGCCGAGACGGGGCAGTTGAAGCTGCTGTACGTGGCGCCCGAGCGGTTCGACGGCGAGCGCTTCGTGCGCCGCCTGGCCGCGCTCAACGTGTCGCTGCTGGCCATCGACGAAGCGCATTGCGTGAGCGAGTGGGGGCACGACTTCCGCCCCTCGTACCTGCGGCTGGGCGAGGTGCGCCGGCAGCTCGGCGATCCGCCCATCGCGGCGCTCACGGCCACGGCCACCGAGGAGGTGCGCCGTGACATCGTGCGCCAGCTCTCGCTGCGCGACGCGGCCACGCTGGTCACCGGGTTCGACCGGCGCAACCTGGTGTGGCACGTGCTGCGGGCCAAGAACGACTCGGAAAAGGACCGCCTCCTCCTCAAGCTCCTGCGCGGGCGCGACGGCTCGGCCATCGTCTACGCCTCCACCCGCAAGAACGTGGACGCGCTCACTGCGCTGCTGCGCGGGACGGGGATCGACGCCGTGGGCTACCACGCGGGGCTGCCGGACGTGGAGCGCAAGCGCATCCAGGAGCGCTTCATGAGTGGCGCCGCGCCCGCCGTGGTGGCCACCAACGCCTTCGGGATGGGGATCGACAAGCGCGACGTGCGCGTGGTGGTCCACTACAACATGCCCGGCAACCTGGAGGCGTACTACCAGGAAGCCGGCCGCGCCGGGCGCGACGGCGGCCCGTCGGACTGCGTGCTCCTGCACGCCTACGCGGACCGCTTCACGCACGAGTTCTTCATCGAGACCGCCAACCCGCCCCGCCGCGCCGTGGAGGCCATCATGGAGGCCCTGCGCCGCGGCGCCGATGCGTCCGGCGTGTGCTCCATCCCCGTCGCGGAGCTGGGGCGGACGGTGCCCGGGGTCAAGGGCGACCGCATGGCCGCCTCCGCGCTGCGCGTGCTGGAGCAGTACGGGCTGGTGCGCCCGCTGGGGCCTGCCGGCTCGGGCGTGCGCGTGCGGCTGGTGGCGCGCCCCGAGCGCATCTCGCGCGACCTGGCGGGGCGGGAGGCGGAGCTGAACCTGCTGCGCACGCTGTGGCGGCGCGGCGGGGGCGAGGCCGCGTACCGGGGCGTGGAGCTGGAGTGGGGAATGCTGGGCGTGCCCGGCGGCCGCGGGGAGGCCTCGCGCCTGCTGGAGTCGCTGCAGCAGGAGGGATTCCTGGAATGGGGCCAGGCCGGCGGCGACGGGGTCTGGGTGCTCGACCGTGCCACCCCCATCCACCGCCTCCCGGTGGACTGGCGGAGCGTGGACGCCAAGCGCGAGCGCGACCTGGGCAAGCTGCAGAAGGTGCAGCAGTACGGCTACACGGAGGAGTGCCGGCGCGGCTTCGTGCTGCGCTACTTCGGCGACCCGGCCGCCATGCGCGAGTGCGGCGCCTGCGACAACTGCCTGCGCGCGGGCGGGCGCCCGGCCGTGGCCGGCGCCGGCGCATCGGAGGCGGTGGACCTGGGCACCTCCTCCACCCGCCGCGGCCCCTCGCGCACCGCCCGCCGCACCGACCTGCTCGACCGCCTGCGCGAGCTGCGCGGGGAGCTGGCGCGGCGGCAC
>CADCTW010000247.1 GCA_902805735.1 uncultured Gemmatimonadota bacterium
GCTCCAACTCAGCCCGGTCTCCATCGCGCAACTTGACTGTGCGAATTGGCATTGGCATGCTGAACAATCTAACACTCAGTACGCCAAAATACACGGGTATTCAGAGGCAGTACACTAGCCCCCGGAACACGCGCGGTGTCCCCCACTTCAGCCGCCCTCGCGGGTATGGGCCGCGTGGTCACGCCAGAGAACGAGCGTCGCGGAGGTTATGACCGACGCCCACAGGCTCAAGACCAGCCCGTGCGAGATGATCACCCCCGGGCCAGCCTCTGCCCACGCGAACTCACTCGCGCCCGCGACGTGGCGGATGAACATCACCACGCCCAATACCCAGAGGACCCGTGCCGCTGCACAAGCCAGGCGCTGGTCTCGCGACGGGGCGAACGCGAGTGTGCCGCTGCCAAGTACCACGAGCAGCAGCACGAGGTGCATCCATTCCACCGCGTGCAGCGTGGACACCACAGGGAGGGCGGAGAGTAGCCAAACGGCGATGAACGCCGAGTAAAGGCCGGTAAACCGAACCAACTTCCCGCGTCTGTTCTGAGAAGGGATGCTCACGAGGGGCTTCGTGGAAAGGCGTACCGCGCGGCGATCGTCCGCAGCTTGGTCGTGGCTGCCATGCATACGCTTCGTGCGTCACCGGACGGTGTAGCCGAGGCCGCGGAATCGGTGCACCCGCAACGCCTACGCCCCGCTCTCCGGGCTCCGCACCAGCTCGCCCCCGTCGTCGCCCGCGCCTCCGCCAGCCCGCGAAACACGCGCGGCGCGGGGAGGCAGCGGAGCGACCCGGCATCCTCACCCCGGCGGCATCGTCTCGCGCAGCCAGTCCGCGATACGCGCCCACATATCCAGCACGTTCGCCCGTGCGGAGATCGTGTGCCACTCCCCGTGGTACCGGACGAGACGCGCCCGCCGGTCCTGGCGATAGAGGGCGGTAAAGAATTCCTCCGCCTGCTGCACCGGGATGAAGTCCAGATCGCCGTGCACCAGCATCACCGGCGCGCGCACCTGCGCCGCACGCAGCACGGGGCTGTTGCCCAGGTAGCGGGCCGGCTCTTCCCAGGGCGGAGCCCCCGCGCCGAAGGAGCCGCGTTCCATCTGGAGCATGCGCAGCATCTGCCCGGCCTGGGGGTGGCCCATGTCGCCGTAGCGGTACTGGCCGTAGAAAGTCCCGTACAGGCTCAGCAGGTTGGAGTAGCTGGCGCTCGCGATCGCCGTGCGGAAGCGGTCGGTCGTCGCCACCAGGCCGAGTGCCGCGTATCCGCCGGCGCTCTGCCCCAGCACCGCGATCCGCGCGGGATCGGCGATGCCCCGCGCGACCACGGTGTCCAGCAGCGGAAGCACGCCGGCCGCCAGCGCACCCAGCGCGTCCGAGCGCAGGGGCTTTTCCGCCTCGGGCATGCTCGGCAGCAGCACGCCGTAACCAAGCGCGGCGAGGAGCTGGGGGTGCTCGAAGCTCTCGCTGAGCGGGCTGAACGCGGGAGGGGACGCCGGGGTGAACGCCGCCCCGGGGTAGACGATCGTCACCAGGGGAATCCGCGTGCCCGCCACGTGCCCCGCCGGGAGGAGGAGCCACCCCGTGAGCGCGGTTCCATCCGTCGCGTTGTACGTGATGGCTTCCGCTCGTCCCCTGCGGATCTCGCGTACCCATTCGTTGCCGCGCCAGAGCTCCACTCCCGGCCCGTCCGTACGGGCGAGCCACAGCCGCGTGCCGTCCGCGGGGTCGTTCGCCACGTACAGCGCCGCATCACGCGCCGGGGCGATGCTCACCATGCGCGCTCCCGCGCGCGGCGCGGGGATCGCGGGCGCGGGCGGGCGCGTGCGCACCGTGTCTTCGGCCACGGGCTCCACCGGCTCCAAGAAGCCGTTTCGCACCCCGATCCAGCCCCGTGCGCCCGCGCCGGTCCCCGCGCGCACGGCGGGTCCGCCACTCCGTCGCCACAGGAGCGATCCGTGATCCGGGTCGTCCAGCTGCACGGGGGGCGCGAGCGGCGCCCCCGTGGCGGCGTCGACCACGTGCAGCACGCTCCCCCAGTTCACCAGGTCGTACACGCGGTCACCATCCACTCCAGGCGCGAAGAACGGCGCCACGCGCGCCGCCGGAACCGTCGCGCCCTCGCCGAAGTAGGCCAGCGTCCGGCGGTCCGGCGAAAGCCGTGGGAGGTGGATGTGCCCGCGCGCGATGCTACGGCGCGCCCCGGTGCGGACGTCGAAGGCGACGATGCGCGATGTCGCACGAGCCGTGTCGGGCCCTCCCGACTCCATGACGGTGACCGATGGCTCCGCCCCTCGTGCGGCGCGCTTCCACTCATCCGCGGCGTTGCGGCCGCGCGTGACGCGAAAGTAGAGCGAGCCGCGCGGTGCCACGCCCGTGTCGCGCGCCAGGAAGAGGAGGCGCTCGTCGCTCGTCCAGGTGGCCACCGCCCGGTCCGTGGACGTGTACGCCAGGTCCAGTCCGGGGAGCAGGCGGGGCCGCGCGCTCCCCACCTCCCAGGTCCAGGGGCGAACCACCCCGCCGGTGTCCACGGAAAGGAAGGCGAGGCGCCGCCCGCCCGGCGACCACGCCGCGCCGAAGAAGCCCAGGTACGCGCCCCCCGGCTCGCTCAGCGTGCGCAGCGTTCCCGCGCGCGCGTCCAGCACGTGCAGCGCAAAGGTGGGGATCGGCGGATCCAGCCAGCGACCCGGCCGGCGGATCTCCACCGTGCCGAGCTGGCCGCCCGGCGCCCATGTCGCCGCTCCGACCTGCTCCACCCGGAACAGGTCGGCCGGCGTCATCGAACGCTGCTGCGCGCCGGCGGCGGCGGCGGCTGGCATAGCGCACGCCGCAGCCAGCGACAAGACTGCGTAACGCTGCGGCGCACAGGTACGCCGGAGGAGCGCCCGCACGGGATGCGTCATGGTGTCTCGCTGGTCGTGTATGCACGTGCGGAGGGTGCCGCGGGGGTCGAAGGCTCAGATGCCTCGCCGCGGGGAATGGTTGTATGCGCGGCTGAGTGTGGCGGGCGATCAACTCGGTCAGAAACCTGGGGCGGCCGCCTGATCTCGTCACCCGCACGGCAGCGCGGCACGGGAGGAGCCCGGCTATCGAGGAATCCGCCGCCTCGGTGGAGCGCCTCACCAGCCCGGAGCGGAGCGGACGGCCTCTTCCCGAGTGCGCGGTTGGCGGGCCGCGCCCTCTGCGCCCCCCGCATCAGCATCCTACCCTCCGCCCTCCGCAGCAGCCCGCCCCGCTCGTCCCAGCGCCTCCGCCAGCCCGCGAACACGCGCAGCGTCGGCGATTTCACCCCGCGCTCCAGCTGGCTGATGTAGGTCCGGTGCAGCTAACAGCGCAGGTGGGTATTCGCACAAGAATCTCTGAACATGTTCTCCGATCAGCACCCTACCACGCGCCGGATGTTGGGTGCGCCCAAGTTGCACATTGATGCTCCTACGTTTGCTTCTTTGCTCTCAACTGCCTCCTCAGGATTCCCACAACTTTGTTGGCTGCAGCCTGGTCAAGTCCCGTTTGCAAGTGTTCGTAGTGTCCTTTGGCTAACGGCATGAATGGGAGGCTTGGTACGGGATTGATCACGATTACGGGTGTTCCCGAAGGGAGCCGGTCCCGAATAATTCGATTGATGTATTCATCTCGGAATGCGAACCCGACAAAGATCGCAGCGTCTGCACGGCTTGCAACCCACTCGAAGTACTGGTGAAACAGAGTAAATGGAGCCTCTGTTGGTGCACCTTTGAAGCCGGGGTAGATGATCACATGGTTCGCGTGTTTACCAGTGAACGTGGGGGACCCGGCGTAGATCCGATCTCCTTGTCTCGTCCAATCAACGGAACCGTGGAGCTTTGTGAGCAGGCCTCGCCCATCCCGAACTGTATCGGGACGAGTAAGATCCCACTCTTGAGTGTTGAGTATCGGGTGAATTCTTCCCTGCCGTCCAGTTTCGACCGGCAATTTCGCGTAATCGATTGCCGCTTCCAGAACGACATCGTAATTGGTTGTGACGATCTCGATATGTGGATCAATAGTCTGAATTGCCAGGAACAAAGGCAACCAGCTCCCGTCGAGCTCTTGCTCGGTCGGTTCCTCACCGTAGAAGTCGTAAACGTGACGGTTGATTTCGCCCATCACGGAACCGATACGCGAGTCGAGTTGCTGAACGACCGCAACCGGGGAGTTCCAGTCATGGTTTGTACCCGTCACGCCGGCGATCCTATTCTCCGCGAGAAGCCAGCCCGGTAGCCCGTCTCGATTGCGCATAACGCTGGCGAACTGCTGCCACTCATGCATGGCCCATAGAACTTGTTCAATGTCAATCACATCATCGTTCTGAGAGGCACGCAGAAATGCGTCGATAGCTTTGAACTCCCTACTTCCCCTGATTTTCTCGGGCAGGCGCTGAAAGAACTCCACGGTGGTGGGATATTGCGTCCGGTTGACTGCTTTCGAACCACCCGCCCCTGCGAAAACTAAGATCATTGCGGCCTCTCCAATGCTTCTTTTCAGGTTTGGGATAACACGTTGGACAGAGAAGCGGTGTACTTACCGAGCGCGGGGCCACCGGCTCGCGCCGATGACCCCCGTCCCAGCCCACCCGCACCCGAGCTGCCCGTAGGTGACGGCCCATGCCGGAGGCTATTTCGAGCGCTGTCGATCTATGCCGCAAGTTCATGGCTCAACTCGTCCCACCCGCTCGTCAGTGCCTCTGCTCGCATAAACAGCTCGTCGAATGTGAGGACCTCTACGTTCTTTAGGTCGTGCCGCCAAAGTTCGAAAGAACTATGTTTTTCTGTGTTGATGCCGCTGGGAGTGAGGAACTCAGATAAACTCCCAATGACGAGGTATGCCTTGGGTCTATAGTGGAACACCTCCTCACCGGTGGGCACACCGTCCCGATCTGTCAGCCGAACGTGTCTCTGGATTGATCTCACTGCGCTGTCTACAGTCCTGTGAATTTGGGCCAAGCTTCCCGCCACCTCCTGTGATACTGCCCAGCAGCCCTCACGGTAAGGAGTCGCAGAATTCTCTAGCAGGAGTGTTGTATGCTTTTTGATTTCGACGAAGCATAGCGAGCTTATGATCCCGCGCGTTTTCATCAACGCGTCCACCCGCTTCCCAGACCTCGCGAAGTCAAAACCCGAGACGACCTGTTCCAGCTTTCTACCGTCTAAGGAAGACAAGGAGAAGTATCCTAAACTGTGGCCGAAGATCCACTTGTTGTTCTCGAAAAAGTGTTGCCAGACATCCTCGTCACGGTGCTTCCGCCAAGCCGTTTTCATGTTGCGAAAGAACTCATCTGACTCGAGTAGTCCGCGAAACACTTCTACTTGGCGCTTCCGATAGCCAAGCGCCACAATGTCCTTAGTCGTGAGCTGCTGCTGAAGAGCCTCTTCTACCAACTCTGGATTTTCTAGAATCACCCTGCGCTTCTGTTGCGACGTCATCTGTGGACGGCGCATCGACGACCAATCGAACCGCTTTCCGGCACCTGAGTCGATCTCAATGGAAGCAACTAAATCTAATAGCTCGCGAAGCTCCTGGACTTCAGCTTGATCAAAGCTAAAGCTCTGCTTCAAAGCCTTACCAGTCTCACGATTGTACTTCTGGAAAATCAACTTGCGAAAGCCTCGATCATCTTCGCAGAACATCGCCTTAATCTCCTGCCTTTCGCCAGGAGAGACGTGAATCACTGCCTCTCCAGAGAGCGACCCGACGGATAGATGATCAACTGAATCGACCACCTTCGAAAGGAAACGCATGCTGACCCCGGCATGCCTGAAGCGGCCGCTGAGGTATCCCCGGTCGGGGCGCTTGTTCTGGAAAAAGGCGTAGCCGTCAGGATCTTCCATCGGTCGGCTCACTACGAGGATGAGTGTTGAATCGCGCGACGTCTTCGCATATGGCCTGCACGCGCTGCTGCCCAGTGACCGCCCACGGGCAGCAGCACGCGCTCACCTCACCCGCACTCGCTGTAGCCGCAGGCGTGGCACTTCATGCAGCCTTCGGCGAACTCGAGCTGGCTGTTGCACTCGGGGCAGGTGCCCATGAAGGACTCGCCCGGGTCGTAGGTGCCCAGGTTCAGCGAGGGCTGGGCGACGGCGGCCACGACCGGCGACGTCACGTCCACGTTGGTGAGGGGGAGGACGGCCTCCGGGATCAGCTCCTGCTGGATGCCGGCCTTCTCCTGCTCGCGCAGGCCGATGGCCTGGGCGATCGCGTCCGGCAGGGAGAGCACCTTGTTCTGGCCGAAGCCGATGGCGCGGTCGGACGAGATGCCGCGGAGCTGCGTGTAGACGTCGTTCACCGGGACGCCGAAGCGCAGCGCCAGCGAGATCAGGCGGCCGATGGCCTCCACGTCCGCCATGGCGACGGAGCCGGCCTTGCCCAGCGTGGCGAACACCTCGAAGGGCGTGTTCTCGCCATCCTCGTTGATGGTGACGAACACGTCGCCCAGGGGCGAGGTCATCTTGCGCGTGGTGCCGCGCAGCACGTCCGGCCGCTTGCGCTTGAGGCGGCGGGCCTGCGTGACCTGCGACTCGGCCGTGGCGAGCGCCGTGCGCAGGCGGGCGACCTCGCGCTCCAGCTTCGCTTCCCGCTCGGCGGCCTCGGCCAGCTTGGCATGGGCCGCGGCGGAGTCGGCCTGATCGGCGGCCTGCTGCGCCGGCGTCTTGGTGGCGCCGGTGGAGAGCACCTGGTTGTCGCGCGAGCCGTCGCGGTACACCGTGACGCCCTTGCAGTTGAGCTTGTAGGCCAGCTCGTAGATCTCGCGGACCTGCTCCACCGTGGCTTCGTTGGGGAAGTTGGTGGTCTTGCTGATGGCCGAGTCGCAGTGCTCCTGGAAGCCGGCCTGCTGGCGCACGTGCCACTCCGGAGTGATGTCGTGCGCCGTCACGAAGGCGCGCTGCACCGCCTCGGGCACCTCGGGGAAGTGGATGTGCCCGCTTTCCGCGATGCGCCGCATCAGGTCTTCCGAGTACCACCCGCCCGCCTTCGCCACGCGCACGAACTCCTCGTTCACGTCCGGCATCAGCGAGCCGGCCTGGTTGCGCATGAACGCCACCGCGAAGAGGGGCTCGATGCCACTGGAGCACCCGGCGAAGATGGAGATGGTGCCCGTGGGCGCCACCGTGGTCACGTTGCAGTTGCGCAGCCGGCGCTCGGGGCGGATGCGGTCGCCGTTGGGCGCGCGGGCGCACGTCTCGTCCGGCCCCCAGATGGAGCGCTCCCACTCCGGGAAGGCGCCGCGGATCTCGGCCAGGCGCTCGCTCTCCTTCTTGGACTCCTCGTCCAGGAACTCCATGATGCGGCGGCCGATCTCCACCCCCTCGGCGGTGTTGTACGGCACGCCCAGGCGGATGAGGAGGTCCGCGTAGCCCATCACCCCCAGCCCGATGCGGCGGATGCGGTTCGCCAGGTCGGTGATCTCGGGGAGCGGGTACTGGTTGGCGTCGATGACGTTGTCCAGGAAGTGCGTGGAGTGGCGCACCACGCGGCGGAACTCCTTCCAGTCCACCTTCTCGTACCAGGGCGAATCGGCCGGCACGTCGTCGCGGACGAAGAGGCCGACGTTGACGGAGCCCAGGTTGCACACGTCGTACGGCAGCAGCGGCTGCTCGCCGCAGGGGTTGGTGGCCTCGTAGGCGCCCAGGTGCGGAACGGGGTTGTAGAAGTTGGCCCGGTCCACGTAGAACACCCCGGGCTCGCCCGTGCGCCAGGCGTTCTGCACCACCTTGTCCCACACCTCGCGCGCGTCCTGCTGGCCCACCACCTGGCCGTTGCGCGGGTTGACGATGTCGTACGAGGCGCCGCGCTCCACCGCGTTCATGAACGCGTCGGTGACGGCGACCGAGATGTTGAAGTTGGTGATCTTGGTGATGTCCTGCTTGCAGTCGATGAAGCCCAGGATGTCCGGGTGATCGACGCGCAGGATCCCCATGTTGGCGCCGCGGCGCGTGCCGCCCTGCTTCACCACTTCGGTGGACGAATCGTAGAGCGACATGAAGCTGACGGGCCCGCTCGCCACGCCGGTGGTGCTCCGCACCAGGTCGCCCGAGGGGCGGATGCGGCTGAACGAGAAGCCCGTGCCCCCGCCGGACTGGTGCACCATGGCCATGGAGCGCAGCGTGTCGTACACGCCGCTCTGGCTGTTGGAGAGCGCGTCGTCCACCGGCAGGACGAAGCAGGCCGAGAGCTGCCCCAGCGGGCGCCCGGCGTTCATCAGCGTGGGCGAGTTGGGCTCGAACAGGCGCTTCGTCATCAGCGAGTAGAACTCGCGCGCCGTGGCCTCCACCTCGTCGCCGGTCGCGCCGTACGCGCGGTCCGCCGAGGCGATGGTGTAGGCGACGCGCCAGAACATCTCTTCCGGGTCTTCCACCGGCCGACCGGTTTCGTCCTTCTTGAGGTACCGCTTGGCGAGCACGATCCGCGCGTTGTCGGAGAGCTCGGCGCGGGGCAGCTCCACCCGCGGCAGTGCGACGGTTTCGGTCGGCGTGGTGGGGGTCATCCGGTCACTCCTGGGCTGCTTGGTGGTCGCAAACGGTGGAACGGCGGGCATTTAAACCTTGCCGGGGCGCTCTGCCACCTCCTGTGCACCAGCACAAGCTGTAGCGGGAGGACAACTCTACATCCCCAACATGATGTGGTCAAGCGTCTCGCAAGGGGCGCAAACGCCGTGCCCGCCGGCACCCGGATGGGGCCGGATTCAGCCAAACGGGCCTCCCGCCGAACGTTGCGTGGAGGCACAGGGCGGCGGAGGGATCAGGGCCGCTTGAAAGAGGCCATGAAACTGATTTGGCTCACACAGAGACACAGAGGCACGGAGAACAGACCTCGTTCCCCGTGCCTCTGTGCGTGCTGCCTGACGGCGTGCGTCAGGGCATGTCGGTGAGCTTGCGGTCCTTGTTCTCGCCGGGGCGGCCGCCGTACATGCTCTCGTCGTCGGGCGCGCCGGTGGTGGTGCCGCCGTGGTCGGTGCCGCCGGCGTTGGCCGGGAGCACGGGGACGTCGGTGGGGGAGGGCGACGAGCCCTGCACGGGGGCGTCGTCGGCGTTGACGTCCACGTGCGGCGGGTGGCGCTGCGATTCCGCCGCGGTCCCCACCTCTTTGCGGGGGCCGGGCTGGCTGGCGCGCGCGGGGCCGGCCCCGTCGGCTCCCGCGTTCCCGGTTCCGCTCACGCGCCCACTCCTTCTTCGCGCGGATCGGTGTTGCCGCGGGCTTCGCGCTCGCGCCCCTCGTCCTGCGCGCTGGTGGAGCCGCCCTCGCCCAGCGGGTTGCCGTCGATGTCCACCGGCGTGCCGGCGCGGGCGTGCACGGAGGGCGCGGGCTTGCCGGGGTTCATGGGCCCGGCCTCCATCTCCACCTGGTGCTCGGACTGGGCGAGGCGCTGCTTGTCCAGCTCGATGGTGTCGTCCAGGTCGGAGTTGCCGTGCCCGTTCTGCGGCAGGTTCTTGTAGTCCGTGGCGCCGCCTTCGCGCGGATCGATTCGGTACTGGTCGGGTCGCTTGCCGCCCATGATCTCCCTCCTTGGTGCCTGATGCGTACGTGAGGTAGCTGGATACTACAGGATCTGTGCCCACCGAGGACCGCGGGCTCATACAGAGACACAGAGACACGGAGGAGAACTGCTGATGGAACGGTGCGCGCCGCCGGCCCTCACCCCCCGGCCCCCTCTCCCGATAACAGGAGAGGCTGCGCCTCTCGTCATCGGGAGAGGGGGAGAACGTCAGTGCAGGGCGGCTGCGATTCGCGCGAGGACGTCCGGCAGGGAGTGCAGGACCTCTTCGTTGCGGAAGCGGAGGACGCGGTAGCCGCCGGCCGCGAGGGCCTCCGAGCGCGCTTCGTCACGATCCACCTGTTCGTCGTGGATGTCACCATCCAGCTCGATGCACAGCTTGGCCGTGGCGCAGTAGAAATCCAGGACGAAGCGGCCGACGGGGTGCTGCCGCCGGAACCGCACCCCGCCCACGCCCCGTCCCCGCAGCGCCTTCCAGAGCACCTGCTCCGCATCAGTCATCGCCCGGCGCAGCTCTTTGGCAGCGAGTTGAAGCTCGGGTGTGTTTTTCCGATACCTACCTTCGTGCATGAGCCTTCCCTCCGGCGGATATGCTCCCCCTCTCCCGATGACGAGAGGCGCAGCCTCTCCTGTTATCGGGAGAGGGGGCTGGGGGGTGAGGGCCCCGCCGCGCCCACCCGACCATCACACCCCACGCGAAGCCGCGAAAGGCCCGCCCGCAAACCGGTCCGCGCGCTGGCGTGGACGTGTCGCGAGCGGTACTTCGCGGAGCATCAGCAAGGAGGCGGCGCCGTCGGCAACCCCCTGTCACTCTTGCAGATTCCTCTGCCAGACCGGCTGGAGACTTGCCATTTTGATCGATCCGGATGGGCCCGGGGGTTGCTTTTGCGTGCCGGCGGGCCGCGGGAGGGCCGCGGCTTCCATCAGGTTCAACTGGAGAATATAGAGACCGCAGGAGGCAACCATGGCACTGTACCCGACCCGCTACACCGACCCGTTCGACCAGCTCTTCAACACCGTGCTCGGGGGGAACGGCACCCGCAACGGGAACGGCGGCAGCCTGATGCGCGCGCCGGACACGGACGTCATCGAGACGGAGCGCGAGATCCGCGTGGTCACGGAGATGCCGGGGCTGAAGCGCGAGAACATCGAGGTGGACGTGGAGAACAACGTCCTCACCGTCCGCGGCGAGAAGCGCGAGGAGCGGAACGAGGGCGAGCCCGGCCGCTTCCACCTGGCCGAGCGCCGCTACGGCACCTTCACCCGCTCCTTCGTGCTCCCGCGCGACGTGGACGCGGAGCAGATCCACGCCGGCTTCGAGGACGGCGTGCTGACCATCGCCATCCCCAAGAGCGAGCGCGCCCGCCGCCGGCGCATCCAGGTGGGCGGCATCCAGAACGGCTGATCTCACACAGAGACACAGAGGCACAGAGACGACTTCATCTCTGTGCCTCTGTGTCTCTGTGTGAGACTTCTTTTAAACCGCGAGAATCTCTCCGAGGTCGCCCACGACGCGGACGCGCTCGGGGGCGGCGCCGAACTCGTGGGGGATGCCGGTGCCGCCCACGACCACCTCCACGCCGCCGGGGACGGCGGCGCGCAGGGCCGCCAGGAGGCCGTCGAACTCGTCGCGGCCCATGGGGCGCATCACCGAGCTGCAGATCATGGCGGGGCGGCGCTCGGCGGCCACGCGGCCGATCTCGTCCAGCGGGACGTTGATGCCCAGGTAGATCACGCGCCACCCCGCGTCCAGCAGGTGCAGGGCGGCGGCCATCAATCCCAGCTCGTGCTCCTCCTCCGGAAGGCCGGCGCACACGGCCAGCGGGCCGCCCACCGAGCCCGCGTCCAGCTCCTGGAAGGCGGCGGCCATCTTCTCGCGCGCGAAGGCCGTGGCGTAGTGCTCGTCCGCCACGCCGATCTCGCCGCGCGCCCAGCGCTCCCCCACCTCGCGCAGCACCGGCATCAGCACCTCGTCCATGCGGCGCAGCGACGGCACGGACTCCAGGCGGTCCCAGCTGGCCTGGGCGCGGGGGCGGTCCATGGTGAGAAGCGCGTGCAGGATCTCGTCGCGCACCTCGTGCATGAGCCCGGCGTCCGCGTGGGCGCCCAGGGGCACGGAGCTGTGGCGGACCCGCTCCAGCGCTTCGCCGATGGAAAGGCCCTCGTCGATCATCCGCTTGATGCGCGAGAGGATGGAGATGTCCTCGTCGCTGTACAGCCGGTACCCCGCGGCGCTCCGCCGGGGGGTGAGGAGCTGGTACCGCCGCTCCCAGGCACGAAGTGTAGCCGGATTGATCCCGGTGAGGTGCGCCACCCGTTTGATCCGGTACGTCATCGCGTTGGGCCTCCCCGAGCCCGATTTTTACCTCATGGATTCGCCCCCGGCAGGCCCCGCAGGGCCTGGTGGAGGGAGCGGTCGTGCGTCCAGCGGGGCGTGAGCCCCAGCATGGCGGGGCGCAGCGAAGCGCCGACCGCACGCACACCCCACGCCAGCTTCTCCGGCCAGGGCACCACCGTGCGCCCCGCGAGAGCGTTGGAGCTCGTCCGCCGCAGCCGCACCCCGATGGCGCGGTAGGTGCGGCTGGCCACCAGGATCGCGGGGCGGAACCGCCAGGGGATGTCGCGCATCCCGCCATCCGCGCTCCGGTAGTAGCTGTCGGCGAGCGCCAGCACGTCGGCCACCACCCGGGCCACACGCTCGGCCGAGGCGCGCCCGTGCACCAGCGACTCCGCGTCCACCCCCGCGCGGCGCAGGCGCTCGGCGGGGAGGTACACCCGCCCGCGCGCGGCGTCTTCCGCCACGTCGCGGCAGATGTTGGTGAGCTGCATGGCGATCCCCAGGTCCACCGCGTGGGGAAGGGCCTCGCGGCGGCGCACGCCCAGCACCGCGCACATCATCAGCCCCACGGTGGACGCCACGCGGTAGCAGTAGCGCACCAGCTCGGCGTCGTCGGCCACGCGCACCACTTCCAGGTCGCCGCGCACCCCGGCGATCAGCTCGGCCGCCGCCTCCAGCGGCAACCCCCGCCGCAACGCCACCGCGCGGAACTCCGCCACGAGTGGACGGGGCTCCGCGCGTCCTAGAACTTCATTGGACAAAGCCTCCAGCGCAAGCTTTGCGTAAACGTTGTCCAGGCTTTCATCCGCCGCATCGTCCACCTGGCGACAGAACGCGTAGACCGTGGCCGCGTCATCGCGTACAGCGCGCGGCAGGAGGAGCCCCGCCCACCAGAAGGTGCGCGCCTTGCGGCGGAAGATCTCGTGGCTCGCGGCCAGCACTTCGGCGTTCACGCGACGGGCTCCGGCATCACCCGCTCCAGCACTTTGGCGGTGGAAAGGACGCCCGGGACCCCCGCGCCGGGGTGCGTGCCCGCGCCCACGAAGAAGAGCCCGCCCACGTGCGGCGACTGGTTGTGGTAGCGGAAGTACGCCGACTGCGTGAGCCGCGGCTCGATGCCGAACCCCGCCCCGTGCGTGGAGCGGAGCGTGTCGCGGAAGTAGGTGGGCGTGACGTGGAACGAGGTCGCCAGGTTCTCGCGCAGCCCTGGCAGAAGGGTGCGCTCGAGCTGCGCCAGGATGCGGTCGAAGTACTCCGGTCCCGCCTCGTCCCAATCGATCCCCGCCTGCAGGTTGGGGACGGGGGAGAGCACGTAAAAGGTCTCGCACCCCGGCGGCGCCAGCGCGGGATCGGTGCGCGTGGGGGCGTGCAGGTAGAGGGAGAAGTCGTCCGCCAGCACCTTGCGGTCGAAGATGTCGTCCAGCAGCTCCCGGTAGCGCGGGCCCATGAGGATGGTGTGGTGGGCTAGCTGCGGGTACTGCCTGCGCGTGCCGAAGTAGCCCACGAAGAGCCCCATGGAGTACTGCCGCGTGCGCAGGGCGGCGCGCGTGCGCCAGTTGCGCGCCTCCGGGGCCAGCAGCGTGCCGTACACCTGCGTGGGATCGGCGTTGGCCACCACCATGGACGCGGCGATGCGGCGCCCGCCGGCGTGCACCGCCACCACGCGGCCGCCGCGCGTCTCGATCTGCTCGGCCGGCGTCCCGAAGTGCATCTCCACCCCCATCTCGTCCAGCAGCTTCACCAGCCCATGCACGATGGAGGTGGTGCCCCCCTTCGCGAACCAGACGCCCCACTTCCGCTCCAGCCAGTGGATGAGGAGGTAGATGGAGGTGATGCGGAACGGGTTGCCGCCCACCAGCAGGGGCTCGAAGGAGAACACCTGCCGCAGCCGCTCGTCCTGGATGTACTTCGCCACCTGCGCGTACACGGAGCGGTGGTTCCCCAGCCGCAGCATGTCGGGGAGCACGCGCATCATCTCCGACATGCGGCCGAAGGGCACGTCGGAGAGCTGGGTGTAGCCCACGTCGAAGATCTTTTCCGCGTGCGCGGCCAGCCGCCGGTAGCCGTCCACGTCGCGCGGGGAGAGGGCCTGGATCTGCGCCAGGAGCCGCTCCTCGTCGCCCACGTAGTCGAAGCGGGTGCCGTCCGGGAACTCCACGCGGTAGAACGGGTCCACGGGGACCAGCTCGAAGTAGTCGCGCGAGTCGCGCCCCGCCAGCTCGAACAGCTCGTGCAGGAGATACGGGGCGGTGATGACGGTGGGCCCCGCGTCGAAGGTGAAGCCGTCGCGGCGGAAGACGGCCGCGCGCCCGCCGGGCTGGTCCATGGCCTCCAGCAGCACCACGCGGTGGCCGCGCGCGCGCAGCCGCACCGCCGCCGCCAGCCCCCCGAAGCCCGAGCCGATGACGATCGCCGGATCGCTCATGGCGCCGATCGGAACTGCGCCTCGCCCAGGGGCAGGGAGACGGCGAGGGAAGAGTCGAGGTGCGCGATGGGGGCCAGCGCGACGCAGACCAGCTCCCACGCCAGTTCGCGCAACGCCGGTACGCGGCGCATCTGCGGCGCGGAGACGACGCCGTCGGCTTCGTGGCGGATGCGGCCCAGCACGCCGCGCAGGGCCCCCGCCGTGCGGAAGCGGTCCATGGCGCGGCGCACCTCGTCGTCCGGCGTGCGGTCGCGCGGCAGGGCGAGGAGGGCGCGGATCCAGGGGCCGTCCGCCGGGTGGAGCGCCAGGTGCTCTACCACGAGGGCGCTGACCTTGCCTTCGCGCAGGTCGCTGCCGGGGGCGCCGCGGCCCTTTTCGCCGTACAGGTCCAGCACGTCGTCCTGGAGCTGGAAGAGCACGCCCAGGCCGCGGAAGCCCTCCGCCAGCGAGCGCGCCTCGGCGGGGTCGCGGCCGGCCAGGATGGCCGCGCCTTCCACCGGGAGCTGGAAGAGGGCGCCGGTCTTCCCCTCCACGGCGGCCAGGTAGCCCGGCCAGTCCACCTCGTCGCCGCCGGCCAGGGCGATCTCGGCGGTCTGGCCGCGCACGGCGGCGGTGGCCTGGCGCGCGACGGCGGAGGCGAGGGCGCAGCGGTGCTCGGCCGGGGCGGACACGCGCTCCACGGCCAGGAAGGGGAGCATCAGGAGGAGGTCGCCCGCGTTGACGGCCTGGGGCGCGCCGAAGCGCTGCCAGGTGGTGGGCCGCCCCCGGCGCGTGGTGTCGCCGTCCTGCAGGTCGTCGTGGATCAGGGTGGCGTTGTGGAGGAGCTCGCACGCGGCGGCCCAGCCCACCCCGCGCCCCCGCTCGCCGCCCAGCACCTCCAGCGCCGCCAGCGCCAGCCGGGCGCGCAGGCGCTTGCCCCCGCTGGACAGGTGCTCGCACACCATGCGCGCCGCCAGGTCCGTGCGCGGGTCGCCCGCCAGCGCGAGCATGGTCTGCTCCACCTCGGCCATCCCCTCGTCGGAGCGGAGGGCCCGGCTGAGGGCCGGCGTGGCACGCCGCGCGGGGCGCGGGCCTTCCAGGGCGAGCTGGGCGCTGGGGGTCATCCGACTCCTTTGAGATCCGTACAGAACGACCGGCTCACCACAGCCTCCGGGCAGATCGAGCCCCGGCGCGGCAGGCGACTGAAGTCGCTGCAACGACTACACGAAGTCCCCCTGCGGGGACTGTCGGCTTCCCGCCCGGCCCGAAGAACCAGTCCACGCAGGTGGACTTTGTGCCGTCGTTGCCGCGACTTCAGTCGCCAGGCGCCGACACCGGCTGCCCCCCCGCAGATCACTCGCGTCCCGCCGTGGCGCGCAGGAGCGAGGCGGCCAGGTGGCGGCCGTCCGGGCCCAGGGCGCCGCGTGCCAGGCGGCGGCGCGTGGAGCGAGGGGCGCGGGTGAAGAGGCGCGCCATCACCCCGCTCACTTCGCGGGCGGTCATCCGGTCGCCCAGGTAGCCGCGCCAGTCCGCGTCCGGCAGGGCGAAGAAGGCGTCAAAGAACTCGCGCGCCGCATCGCCGTCCATCGCCAGGAGCTGCTCCATCCCGAAGCGGGAGAGGGCGGTGCGCCGCCGCCGGCCGGCGGGCCAGATGGCGTCCCACGCCGCCGCGACCGCGCGCTCCGGTGTCGCGTTGCGGGCCCCGAGCGCCGCGGAGACCGCGTAGGCCAGCGCCGGCGCGGCGGCGAGGGAGCGGACCAGCGAGTACCCGGTGGCCGCGTGCACGAACCCGCCAGCCGCCCCGAACCCCACCACCCGCGCGTCCCGCCGGGGGAGCGCGCCGCCCATGGGGATCCACACCTCCTCGCGCGCCGCCACGCGCCGCACCCGCACCCCCATCGCCTGCATCCGCCGGCGCAGGCGGTCCTCCAGCCGGTCCAGCGGGAGCGCCGGGCGCGCGGCGAGCGCGGTCTCCTCCACAAACAGCCTTCCGTCGCGCAGCGGGTACGCGTAGAGGAAGGTCGGTACGCCGCCGCGCTCCGCCGGCGCCAGGTGCCCGTCGCGCCAGTCCATCAGCACCGCTTCGTTGGCCGCGAAGGGGTGCTCGTCCGCCTCCACGGTCCAGCCGAGCGCGGTCTGGAAGGCCGGCGCGGGGTGCTCCGGGCGGGGCAGGAGCGCGGGGCGGTGGCCCGTCGCGTCCACCACCACCCGCGCCTCCACCCGCCCGCCGCCGTGCAGCAGGACCGTGGTGGACGATGCGCCCCGCTCGATCCCCGCGGCCTGGCCCTCGATCTCGCGCACACCCCCAAAGGCGCAGCGGTCGCCCAGCCACGCGGCCATGCGCGCGTTGTCCACCCGGCCGTAGGTGCGCCGCAGCCGGTGCTCGCGCCCCGCGTGGACGACCGCGGTGGCCCAGGAATCTTCCAGCAGCGGCGGGCATCCCGCGTTGGCCAGCTCGTCCGCCCACACCCCGTACGTCGCCGGCCAGTGCACCGCCCCCGCGGGCCCCAGCAGCGCCGCCGCGAGCCCCCGCTCGCCCAGGGCGGCGGCGCACGCCAGCGCGGCGGGCCCCTTCCCAACGACGACCGCGTCCAGCATCGTCATGGCTGCCGCAAGGGCTGTGGTTGCACAAACATTGTACGAAGTTTATATCAACCGCGCGAGGATGCAAGGCGCCCGCGCGACAGGAGCACGGAGTTGATCGAAATTGGGAGTACGGACGCCGGGGTTCCCCTGGATCTACTGGACGCGCCCGGGGGGTTCGCGTGGTGGTACGCCGACCTGGTTTCGCCCGCGGGCGATGGGGCGGTGCTGATCTGGGCGTACGGCCTCCCCTTCCTCCCCGGCTACGCGGATGCCGCGCGCCGCGGCGCCCCGCAGCGGCCGGGGGAGCGCCCCAGCCTGAACCTGGCCGTGTACCGCCGCGGCGCCCCGGATTTCTACCTGCTGCAGGAGTATCCGGCCGCCGCGCCGCCCTCCGCCCTCACCCGCGAGCAGCGGGTCGGCCGCTCCACCTTTCGGCACGAGGTGGGCGGCGGGCGCTGCACACTGGGTGCCACGCTCGACTGCGATCTGCCCGGCACGCGGGCACGGCTGACGGGGGCGCTGCGCATCGAGGGCGCCGCCCGCCTCCCCGCCCAACCCCCCTCCGGGACCCCTCCCCACCTGTGGACGCCCATGACCGGCCCGGCCGCCGGCTCGCTGCGCCTGGAGCTGGACGGGCGTGTCTTCGCGCGGGTGGAGGGGCGCGCGTACCACGATCGCAACGCCGGGCGCGTGCCCCTGCACGACCTGGGGATCGACCGCTGGATGTGGGGGCGCGTCCCCCTCGCGGACCGCGAGCTGGTGTACTACCTCACCTGGCCGGGCGGCGCCGCCCGGCCGATCCACTTCGGCGTGGAGATCGGCGCGGACGGGCGGACCACGCGCACGGAGCTGGAGGTGGAGCTGGGACGCGAGCGGATCTCCTTCGGCGGGCTGCGGAGGCCGGAGCGGATCCGGCTGCGTGCGGCGGGGCGCCCCTGGCTGGACGTGGTGCACACGCGCGTGGTGGACGCGGGCCCCTTCTACCTGCGCATGCTCTCCGAGGCGCGCACGGCGGCGGGGGAGACGGCGGTGGGATGGAGCGAGCTGTGCCGCCCCGACCGCGTGGACCTGGCGCCGCACCGCCCCTTCGTGCGCATGCGCGTGCACCGGACGGCCGGGCCCAACTCCATGTGGCTCCCCCTCTTCACGGGCCCGCGATCCGGGCGCGCGGCGCGCCTCCTCGGCCAGGTGCTGCGGAGGGCGGGGTGACCTGGCTCGCCTTCGCCGCGCTCCCGGTGATGGTGCTCGGCATCGTCCTCTTCAACCTCGCCGCGTGGCCGCGCGGCCGGGCCGACGGGCGCATCGCGGGGCGCGTCTCCGTCCTCATCCCCGCGCGCGACGAGGCGGAGACGATCGAGCGCTGCGTGCGCGCCGCCCTCGCCTGCGCGCCGGACGAGGTGCTGGTCTACGACGACGATTCGTCGGACGGCACCGGCGCGATCGTGGCGCGGATCGCGGACGCGCGGGTCCGGCTCCTGCGCGGCATCCCGCTTCCGGCGGGCTGGGTGGGGAAGCCGCACGCCTGCCACCGCCTGGCCGAAGCCGCGACGGGCGACGTCCTCGTCTTCGTGGATGCAGACACGGAGGCGACTTCCGAGTGCCTGGCGCGCATCGGCTCCATCTTCCACGACTTCCGCGCCGGCGTGGTGACCGCCGGCACGCGTCAGGAGACGGGGACGTGGGCCGAGCGGTGGATCATCCCCCTTCTTCACCTTACCTACGTCGCATGGCTCCCTCTCCCGCTGGTGTGGCGCTCGCGCGATCCGCGCTTCCTGGTGGCGAACGGGCAGCTCCTCGCCATCCGTCGCGCCGCGCTGGACGCCGCCGGCGGCTGGGCCTCCGTGCGCGCCGAGGTGGTGGACGATATGGCGCTGTGCCGACGGGTGAAGGAGACGGGCGGGCGCGTCGTCTTCGCGGACGGGCACCGCATGGCGCGCTGCCGGATGTACCGCGGGGCGGGGGAGGTGTGGCGCGGCTTCTCCAAGAACCTGGCCGAGGGGGTGGGCGGCACCGCGGCGGGCGTGCTGGGGGTGGCCGCGCTGTACGGCATGGCGTTCGTGGCGCCGTACGCCGGGCTCGCGGCGGCGCTGCTGGGGGCACGCGCGCTGCTGGCCCCGTCGCTGGTGGGCGTCGCCGCGAACCTGGCGATCCGCGCCGCGCTCGCCCTGCGCCTGCGCCAGCCCGTCGAAGGGATCATCCTGCACCCGCTCGCCGTGCTGGGGCTGCTGGCGATCGCCGCGAACTCCTTTCGCTGGAGCCGGCGCGGCATCCTGTGGCGCGGGCGGCGGTACGCGGCGCGCGAGGCGCGGGTGTGATGCGCGGGCCCTCTCCCTCCCGACCTCCCTCCCCCAAACCGCTGGGGGAGGGAGGCGATTTCCACGGGGCGACGCGACGCGGGGAGGCCCTCACCCCCCGACCGCCTCTCCCGATAACAGGAGAGGGGGCGCATTCCAGCCGTTTGCGGGTTGCTGCGGCTGTGGGCGGTGCTGCGGGGGCAGGGGCGCGGAGGGCGGCGGATGCGCGGGGGCGGGAGGGGCAGGGGGTCGCCGGGGGAGGTGCGCCGGGGGGTAGGTGGTCCGGCTGGAAACACGGGGAGGGCGCTGAAGCGGGCTCCCGCGGGACGGGTGCGTCGACAAGCCAGCTCCGTCAGGGCGAATGCCACGGGCAGCGGCGCGGCGCTGTCCCTATGAAGGGAACCGTGCGCCGTGCGGAGTCGGTTGCGCACGGACGGGGTGGGCACGATGAATCGCGCCCCCAACGGGTGCGGTCCCGCCACGTCGGGCAGACACAGAAGATGCGCCCCCTCTCCCGCGCGGTTTGCGGGGGAGGGGGACGGGGGGAGGGGGCCTCTTCGTCGCGCGGATGTGTGGAAATCGCCCCCTCTCTCGATAACGAGCGGCGCAGCCTCTCCTGTTATCGGGAGAGGGGGTCGGGGGGTGAGGGCCCGTGCTGACCCCTCCGGCCCGCTCCCCGTGGTTCCTCGGCGTGGCGCGGCCGTACGTGCGGCGGCGGCTGGCGCGCGGGCTGGATGGGTTCTACGCGCAGGGGGTGGAGGCGGCGCGGGAGGTGGCGCGCGGACAGCCGGTGATCCTGGCGGCCAACCACGTGGGGTGGTGGGACTCGTTCCTCGTGGTGGCGCTGGACGAGGCGCTCGGCACCGAGGGGTACGCGCTGATGGACGCGGAAAGCGTGCGGCGCCTCCCCTTCTTCGCCCGCCTTGGAGCGCTCCCGCTGGACCGCGGCGGCGCCTCCACGTCGCGGGCGGGGCTCCGGGCGGCGGCGGCGAAGCTGGCGGGGCCGGGGCGCGCGCTGTGGATCTTTCCGCAGGGGCGGCACCGGCCGGCGCACCTGCGGCCGCTCGGCTTTCTGGGCGGGGTGTCGTTGCTGGCGCGCATGGCGCCGGACGCGGCGGTGATCCCCATCGCCATCCAGTACGCCTGGGGCGACCAGCCCATGCCTGCCGCCTGGGCCCACCTCGGCGCGCCGCTCCCCGCGCGCGGGCTGCACGCGGGCGAGCTGGAGCGGGCGGTGCAGGATGGCCTTGCGCGCATCGACGCGGCGCTCGCGGGGGAGGCGCCGCCTTTCCCGGCGCTGGTGGCGCCACGGGTGAAGGGGGAGGGGATCGGCGCACGGCTGCTGGGAGGGAGGGCGGATGGCTGACGTGGTGGTGATTGGATCCGGGGTGGGCGGGCTGTCGGCGGCGGTGCGGCTGGCGGCGCGCGGGCTTTCCGTGGACGTGCTGGAGGCTGGCGATCGCGTGGGCGGCAAGCTGGGCGTGCGCGTGATCGACGGGGTGGAGGTGGATACGGGGCCCAGCGTCCTCACCCTGCCGGAGGCGCTGGACGACACCCTGAGAGTTGCCGGAACTTCGCTGCGCGACGAGCTTTCGCTGCGCGAGCCGGACCCCGCCTTCCGCTACCTGTACCCGGACGGCGTGGCGCTGGACGTTTTCGTGCGCCCCGCCGAGACGCTGGAATCGGTGCGGCGCACGCTGGGAGCGCAGGCGGCGGACGACATGGCGGGCTTCCTCCGCTACGCCGGGCGCATCTGGGACGCGGCGGCGCCGCACTTCGTCTACGGCCCCGCGCCCTCGCCGGGGAACCTCGCGCGCGGTGGGATCGCGTCCCTGGCCCTCCTCCCCCGCATCGACCCGCTGCGGCGGATGTGGGGCGCCATCCGGGGCCGCGTGCGGTCGCCGCACCTGCGCTGGCTGCTGGCGCGCTACGCCACCTACAACGGCTCGGACGTGCGCCGCGCCCCCGCTACGCTCAACTGCATCGCCCACGTGGAGCTGGCGATGGGGGGATACGGGGTGGAGGGCGGCATGTACGAGGTCGCCCGCGCCCTGGCCCGCGCGGCGGAGCGTGCCGGCGCCCGCATCCACACGGGCGCGCGCGCGGAGCGCGTCGTCACGGGCGGCGGGCGGGTGCGGGGCGTGGAGACGGCGGACGGGCGGCAGTGGCCCGCCGACGCCGTGGTGGGGAACGCGGATGCGGCCCACGTGTTCGGCGACCTCCTGCCACGGGGGAGCGTCCGCCGCGCCGCCGCGGCGCCGTCGATGTCCGGCTGGGTGGGGATCGTGCGCGCGCGCCGCCGCACCGGCGCCGACGTTCGCGTCGCCCACACGGTCCTCTTCCCGGCGACGTACCTGGACGAGTTCGCCGACATCTTCGACCGCGACCGGCCGCCCGTGGAGCCCACGGTGTACCTGTGCGCGCAGGAGGCCTGTCACGGCCGCGCCGGCTGGGCGGGGGAGGAGCCCGTCTTCGCCATGGCCAACGCTCCCGCCGAGCCCGCCGCCGGCCCGCGCGACCCCGCTGCCTGGAGCGCCCTGCGCGACACGGTGCTGGAGCGGATGCGCGCCGCCGGCCTGCGCGACGGGGACGACGCGCTGGCGTGGGAGCGCACCCCGTCCGGCCTGGCCGACGCGTTCCCGGGGAGCCGCGGGAGCATCTACGGCGCGGCATCCAACTCGCCGCTCTCCGCCTTTCGCCGGCCGCCCAACCGGGTGCCGGGGGTGGGCGGGCTGTACCTGGCGTCGGGGAGCGCGCACCCGGGCGGCGGCGTGCCGCTCTGCATCCTGTCGGGCGCCGCGGCGGCACACGCGGTGCTGGCCGACCGCCGCGGGATTCTCACATCGAGGGACACAGCGAAGTGAAGGGGCTACTCCGAAACCTCCGTCCGCTGGCGATTCTCGCCGCGCTCCCCGTGTGCGCCTCCGCGCGCGGCGTGGATGCGTGGGAGGGCCGCTACGCGATGGAACTGCGGGTGGGCAGCGTCGCGCGCGTGCCGGTGATGGGGCAGCAGCGGAGCGTCACCCGCTCGCTTCTCCTGGTGGAGATGGAGCGCCGAGGCGGGCGGCTGGTGCAGCGGCAGCGCGTGTGCGACGTCGCCATCACCAGCCCGCGCGTGCGGATGTCCGTGCCCGCGGCGTTCGTGCAGGCCCTCCCGCCGCGCGAGTACCCGGCCGAGGTGCGCGGCGAGGCGCGCAGCTACACGGCGGACCCCGGTGTGGACTACGTGGGCTACGATCCGCGCGTCACCGGCGGCGCCCTGCCGCGCGACGCCCGCTCCCCCGGCGTGGTGGACAGCGACGGCGACGGCGACCCCGGCGCGACGGTCGTGGGCCACTTCCCGCTGGTGGGGCGCGTGCGCCTGTTCGTGGCGCAGCGGGCGCACGTGGTGCTGCACGGGCGGCAGGTGTCGGAGGGGCGCGTGGAGGGAGGCGTGGAGGTCCTGCTGCTGGAGCAGCGCACGCTGGGTGCGTCCAACGGGTTCTTCCACCGCACCCTCCCCGTGCGCCCCGACCCCGGGGCCAGCGGCTTCACCCTGGTCCGCACGCAGGTCGCCGGCTGCGCCGACCTGGTGAAGGGCGCGCGGACGATCTTCGCGCCCTGATTCCACCTACGACTTGCAACGCGATGCCCGGCCGTCCGTACATCCTCGCCGAAGCCACCTGGAAGACGGTGGAGCACACGCCCTACCGGGTGGCGGTGCTCCCCTGGGGCGCCACCGAGCCCCACAACTACCACCTCCCGTACGCCACCGACGTGATCCAGTGCGACCACGTGGCCGCCGAGGCCGCGCGCCGCGCCTGGGAGCGTGGGACGCGCGCGGTGGTGCTTCCCACCGTCCCCTTCGGCGTGCAGACGGGGCAGCTCGACCTGAAGCTCGCGCTGAACCTGAACCCCAGCACGCAGGCCGCCATCCTCGCGGACCTGGTGCACGCGCTGGACGGCCAGGGCATCCACCGCCTGGTGCTGCTCAACGGACACGGGGGCAACGACTTCCGCCAGATGATCCGCGAGCTGCAGCCCCGCTCGCGCGTCTTCGTGTGCACCATCAACTGGTGGAACTGCGTCGATCCCAGGCCCTTCTTCACCCAGCCCGGTGACCACGCGGGCGAGCTGGAGACGAGCGTGATGATGCACGTCGCTCCCGGCCTCGTCCTCCCCCTGGGCGAGGCCGGGAGTGGCGCCGCGCGCCGCTTCCGCATCGCCGGGCTGCGCGAGGGGTGGGCCTGGGCCCCGCGCCACTGGCGCCAGGTGACGGACGACACCGGCACCGGCAACCCAGCCGCCTCCACCCCCGAGAAGGGCGGCACCTTCTTCGACGCCGTCACCGAGCGCATCGCCGGCTTCCTCGTCGACCTCGCCGCCGCCGATCTCGACGCGCTCTACGAGTAAAAACGGGGCTCACACAGAGACACAGAGGCACAGAGACGACTTTATCTCTGTGCCTCTGTGTCTCTGTGTGAGCCCGAATCGGCCACCAGGGTGCACAGAAGAAGCTTGTGCTGACCGTGTTTGTTCGATCCGAAATGGCGCTTGAGGTGCGGGGTGGAAGGCGTTACCGTTGATCAGGTCAAGCTGCCAATCCTTCGCCAGCTACGAGCCCCCGTGAGCACGCCGCACCCTGATCCAAGCGAAGAGCCTGAGTACGAGCAGTATTGGATCGAACTCCGCGATCGGATGGCCGCGGATGGAGTTCACATCCAGATCCCCCGACGTGGCGCGCGGTGGGAGCTCCCCGAGCCCATCGAGGTCGAAGGCGAGACCGCGAGCGAGATCCTGATCCGCTGGCGCCACGCCCCCCCGTGAGGCACTACTTCTTCGACTCCTCTACCTTCCTCAAGCTGTTCGTCGTGGAGGAGGGCGATAGCCGCGTCCGTGCGATCGTCTGCGTAGCGCAGGGCGAGGACGCGAGGATCAAGGTCTCCATTTGCGACCTCGCGCACCCGGAGTGCGTGTCCGCGCTACGCCAGATGCTGGAGCGCGGTGCGGGCGGGCGGCGCGGGATCAGCTCGGCCACGCTGCGGCGAACGCTCCCGGAGGTCGCGAGCATGACCAGTCGAAGCTCTGTGTTCAGCGTCGTCCCGGCGAGCGAAGTGATGAGGAAGGCGGCGGATCTTGCCCTCCGGCATCAACTCAAGGGCGCCGACTGCGTGCCTCGCGGATGGCGAGGAGTTCTGGTTCGTCTCCGCGGACGTGCGCCAGGCGGCCGCCGCCCGTCGCGAAGGCCTGCCGGTGCTCGATCCGACCACCTGAGCGACACACTTCATCTCTGTGCCTCTGTGTCTCTGTGTGAGATCATGCTTTTACCTGGGCGAGAGCCGCGCGGGTGATGGTCTGGCGGGAGGCGGAGGCGTAGTCGTGCCAGGGGTCCTCGCGCAGCCTGGCGAGGCGCGCGGGGACGGTGCGCACGGTGAAGTCCAGGGGCTCGGCGCCGGAGCGCAGCTCGTCCCAGGTGAGGGGGGTGGAGACGGGGGCGCCGGGACGCGAGCGGGTGGAGAACGGGGTGACGATGGAGGCGCCCCACGCGTTGCGCAGGTAGTCCACGAAGATGCGGCCCTTGCGGTCGGCCTTGGCGGCGTGCTCCACGTAGTGCCCCGGCGCGCGGCGCGCCGCCTCGGCCGCCAGGGCGCGGCTGAACTCGCGCACCTGGTCCCACGTGTGCCGGCGGGCGAGGGGCACCACCACGTGCACGCCCTTGCCCCCCGTCGTCTTCACGAAGGAGCGCAGCCCCAGCTCCGCCAGGCGGTCGCGAAAGGAGAAGGCCCCGCCCACCACCCCAGCCCATGCCACCCCGGGCCCGGGGTCCAGGTCCAGCACCATGCGGTCGGGGCGGTCCAGCCGGTCGCGGCGGGCGCTCCAGGTGTGGAGCTCCAGCACGCGCATCTGCACCGTGGCGAGCACCGCCTTCAGCGTCTCGGCGGCCAGGTGGTTGGAGCGCTCGCCGTCGGGCGACTCAACCTCCACCTGGCGCAGCTCGGGCGCCACGTGGCCGGAGGCGTGCCGCTGGTAGAAGCAGGCGCCCCCCTCGCCGTCCGGGCAGCGCACCAGCGTCAGCGGGCGCCCGCGCAGAAAGGGGAGGATGCGGTCCGCCACCGCCACGTAGTACTCGGCCAGCTCGCGTTTGGTGATCCCCTGCTCCCCGTACAGCACGTCGTCGGGGTGCGAGATCCGCACACCCGCGACCCGCAGCTCGTCCGCCTTCGCCATCCTCATCCCTCCGCTCCGGTGGTGGGGCGATCCTCTGCCGCCTTCCCTCTGCATCGGCGGTGCCGGGCGCACCGAAAGGGTTGACAGCAGGGGGAACAAAACCGAAGATTAACCGTATAAGGTTCCGCGAGCGCGGGACCTATTTACGGAGGGACGAGACCATGGCGGAGATCAACTTCAGGTCGCTGCAGGACCGCTTCCAGCTGGACGAGATCGAGTGGCGGCTGCAGCAGGCGGGCGAGAAGAACGGCCGCGTGTGGGCCATCTGCGTCCCGTTCATCACCAACCGCGCCATCCAGAGCCGCCTGGACGAGGTGGTGGGGCCCGGCAACTGGAAGAACGAGTTCCGCCCCGGCCCGGACGGCGGCGTGATGTGCGGCCTTTCGGTGCGGGTGGGCGAAGAGTGGGTGACCAAGTGGGACGGCGCCGAGAACACGGACATCGAGGGGGTGAAGGGCGGCCTGTCCGGGGCCATGAAGCGCGCCGCGGTGCAGTGGGGGATCGGGCGCTACCTGTACGCCCTGGACGAGACTTTCGCGCAGGTGAGCGAGAGCGGGGCCCTGCGCGGCAAGACCAAGGACGGCAAGCCGTTCCGGTGGGACCCGCCCCAGCTCCCCAAGTGGGCCCTCCCCGAGCCGAAGCGCGCCGAGGCGCCGGCCACGCCGATCGCCGCGCTCCCCGCCGAGCCGGGCGAGTCGCCGGCGGCGGGGACGCAGCACGACGCCATGCTCCACTACGTCCGCAGGGTGGGGCCGCAGGTGGCGGACGACGCGGAGATCCGCATCAACCGCCGGGTGCGCAACCTCAAGGATTTCGTGCGCGAGAACTGGTCGGCCATCAAGGAAGATCCGCGGATCGCGCGCGCGGTGGTGGACGCCATCCAGAGCGCCACGGGCACCTCGTTCGAGGGCGAGCCCGACGCGCTGCCGAACGCGGCCTGAACCGCGGGCTCACACAGAGGCACAGAGACACGGAGAGGAAGCTCAGGGCTGGCGGCCGCGGCGGACGACGGTCTCGAACTCGGCGTCGGTGACGGGCTGGACGGAGAGGCGGCTCTTGTTGATGACGAGCATCTGCTCCAGGCCGCGGGTCTGGCGCAGGGTGTCCAGGGAAACCAGGGCGGGGAAGCGCTCCTCGAACTCCAGGTCCACCATGTACCAGCGCGGGTCGGCGTCGCTGGCCTTGGGGTCGAAGTAGTCGCTCCGCGGGTCGCGGGCGGCGGGGTCGGGGTAGGCGGCGCGGCCGACGCGCGCGAGCCCCGCCACCCCCGCGGGGTTGGCGTTGCTGTGGTAGAAGAGGACGCGGTCGCCCACCTTCATGTCGTCGCGCATGAAGTTGCGCGCCTGGTAGTTCCTCACGCCCTCCCACGACGTGCGGCCGTCGCGCTGGAGGTCGTCGATGGAGTAGACGGAAGGCTCGCTCTTCATCAACCAGCAACGCGCCATGATCTTGCCCGCGGGTGAAAAGGGGATCGGGGCGGGAATGATGGCGCGCGTAGGGCCCGGGATCAAGCGCGTGGTAGCTATTGGCGGAAAATGGGTGAGGGTGTTACCTTCACGGGTATTCTCCCTTTCCGCCACCTGCACCAGGAGGCTCGTGTCCCATCACGGCTATCTCGGCTCCGGAAACTGAGTGCGCACAGGCACAGAGACGTAATCATCTCTGTGCCTCTGTGCCTCCGTGTGAGCCATCTTGTCTCAGGAGCCGCGCACCGTCACGGACCCGTTGGTGGTGACGATGCGGATGGGCGCGCCGCCGCGGCCCAGGTCGGTGCGGATGCGGCGGGTGAGGCGGCCCTGCACGGTCACGGGGATGTCGAAGTTCATGGAGCCGTTCACCGTGCCCGTCTCCAGGCTCGCGGAGTAGCCGCGCGGCACGTCCAGGGTCACGCCGCCGTTGCTGGTCTCGGCGTTGAGGCCGGCGCCGTTCCAGCGGTCGCCCTCCAGCACCACGCGCATCCCGCCGTTGGAGGTGCGGGCGTGCACGTCGCCGCCCACGCCGCGCAGGTTGACGCCGCCGTTGCTGGCGCGCAGCCGCATGTCGCCCGTCACCCGCTCCACCGTGATCCCGCCGTTGGTGGTCTCCACGTCCAGCGCGATGCGGCGCGGCACGAACACCTCGTAGCTCACGGACCAGGAGCGGTTGCCGCGCGATGCGGGGCCGGTGGCGCGCACCTCGCCGCCGCTCGTCTCCACGCGCACCTGCCGGGCGATCTCGTCGGCCTCGTCGCGGGTGCGGGCCTGCGCCTGCACGCGGGCGCGGACCAGGATACTGCCCTCGTTCCACCCCTTGACCGACACCCCGCCGTTGTCGCCGCCGTCCACGCGCAGGCGCGGCTGCGCGGAGAGGCGCGTCTCGCGGAGGTCGCAATGCACTTCGTTGCGGTTGGAGCGGTTGTCACGGCAGCGCTGCAGCCAGTCGCTGGAGGTGTCCTGCGCCGCGGCGGCGGAGGTGAGGACGAGTGCGAGGGCCGGGGCGGCGAGCAGGGTGCGGGGGCGCATGATCGGTCTCCGTTGTGGTTGGGCGCGCGCGAGTGAAGCTCGCCGCATACGGGGGATTGGACGGCGCGAAGGCCTGGATGGTTTGAATGTTTCACTTGCGCCGGCGGGACGGGAGCGAAATCTTCGACCGGAGGCCGTCCCATTCCCAGACAGGAGCAGCCATGCCGCGCGGACGCATCTATCCCAACGTGACCGAGACGGTCGGCGACACGCCGCTGATCCAGCTCAACCGCCTGGCGCAGGGGCTCCCCGCCCGCCTCGTGATCAAGCACGAGGGCTTCAACCCGTACAACTCGGTCAAAGACCGCATCGGCTACGCCATGGTGCGCGACGCCATCGACGCCGGGCGCCTTCGCCCCGGGATGGTGATCGTGGAGCCCACCAGCGGCAACACCGGGATCGGGCTGGCGTACGTGGCCGCCTCGCTGGGCTTCCCCTGCATCTTCGTGATGCCGGAGACCATGACGGTGGAGCGCCGCCACATGCTGCGCGCCCTCGGGTGCCGCGTGGTGCTCACGGAGGGGCCCAAGGGGATGAAAGGCGCCATGGCGCGCGCCGAGGAGATCGCGGGGCGGCTGGGGGAGCGCGCGTGGATGCCGCGCCAGTTCGACAACCCCGCCAACCCCGCCATCCACTACCGCACCACCGGCCCGGAGATCTGGGAGGACACGGCGGGCGAGGTGGACATCTTCGTCTCCGGCATCGGCACGGGGGGCACGATCACGGGCGCCGGGCGCTACCTGCGCGAGCGGAAGCCGGGGATCCGCATCGCCGCCGTGGAGCCGGCGGAGAGCCCCGTGCTCTCGGGCGGCGAGCCCTCGCCGCACAAGCAGCAGGGGATCGGGCCGGGCTTCGTGCCGGGGAACCTGGACACCTCCATGTACGACGAGGTGGTGACGGTCACCAACGACGACGCCATCGCCACCGCCCGCCGCCTGGCCCGCGACGAGGCGATCTTCGCGGGGATCTCGTCGGGCTCCATCACCTGGGCCGCGCTCCAGATCGCCGCGCGCCCGGAGAACGAGGGGAAGCTGATCGTCTCCATCGTCTGCGACTTCGGCGAGCGGTACCTGTCTCACCCGGTGTACACGGAGCTGCCGGATCCGGAGTACGCGGAGCTGGACGAGGCGATCGGAGCTTGAGAACGGCGGGGGTCACACAGAGACACAGAGGCACAGAGATGAAGGTCTCTGTGCCTTTCTATTTCAGTCTGCCGCTTCCAGCATGGGCGGGGGGGGATTGGGCGAGGAGGAGGCGCCGGAGAGGCCGACGATGCGGGCGCGGCCGTGGATTTCGCGCATCACGCCGCGCGTGTCCACCACCAGCTCGGCGTGCTCGGCGAGGTGGGGGTAGCTGATGGCGGAGTGGTCGGTGACGATGACCACGGCGTCGGTGCCCTCCAGCAGCTCGGGCGTGAGATCCACGCTGTGCATGGGAAGATCGCGCAGGGCGGTGTGGCCGTCGTCCTGGATCACGGGGCAGAACGGGTCATGGTACATGACTTCGGCGCCGCGGCCCTGCAGGAGGCCGATGATGTCCAGCGCCGGGCTCTCGCGCAGGTCGTCGATGTCCTTTTTGTAGGCGATGCCCATCACCAGCACGCGGCTGCCGTTGACCGCCTTGCGCGCGTCGTTCAGCGCGTCGGCCACCTTGCGCACCACGTACTCCGGCATCTCCGCGTTGATCTCGCTAGCCAGCTCGATCATCCGCGTGCGGTACTGCAGCGTCCTCATCTTCCACGACAGGTAGTGTGGGTCCAGCGGGATGCAGTGGCCGCCCAGGCCGGGGCCGGGGGTGAACTTCATGAAGCCGAAGGGCTTGGTGGCCGCAGCTTCGATCACGTCCCACACGTCCACCCGCAGCTTCTCGCACGCCTGCGCCAGCTCGTTGGCCAGCGCGATGTTGATCATGCGAAAGGTGTTCTCGTACACCTTCACCAGCTCCGCCGCTTCGGCGCTCTCCACCGGCACCATGGTGTCGAAGATGCGCGCATAGAGCGCCGTTCCCGCCTCCAGGCAGGCGGGCGTGATCCCGCCCAGCACCTTTGGAGTGTTGCGCGTGTGCCAGCGGGGATTGCCTGGGTCCACGCGCTCGGGGGAGAAGCAGAGGAAGAAGTCTTCGCCCGCCACCAGCCCACCCTCCTCCAGGATGGGGAGCACCACCTCGCGCGTGGTGCCAGGGTAGGTGGTCGATTCCAGGATCACCAGCTGCCCCCGCCGCAACGTCGCCGCCACCGCGTGCGCCGCCGAGACGACGTACGACAGGTCCGGATCTTTGGTCTTGTTGAGCGGCGTGGGGACGCAGATCGACACCGCGTCGCACTCCCCCAGGCGCCCCATGTCGGTGGTGGCCGATACCAGGCGCTGCTCGGTCAGGGGCCGGAGCCGCTCGTCCGGGATGTCGCGGATGTGGCTGCGGCCGTCGTTGATCCCCTCCGCGACGCGGGCGGAGACGTCGAAGCCGAGCACGGAGTAGCCGCTCGACGCGGCTTCCACCGCCAGCGGGAGACCCACGTAGCCCAGCCCGATCACGCCTACGACCGCATCGGACGAGTGGACCTTGGCGACGAGAGATTCCAGGTGGGCGCTCATTGTGGCACTCCGGGGGAGGTGGGAGGACGGCGGATGGCGCAATGCAGCAGACTGTATGCCTCGACGCACGGAGGAGCGTTTCTCTCTGTGTCTCCGTGCCTCCGTGGAGCCCTGCCGTTCTTTATCTGCACACGAGTTCTGTGTAGATAATGTCAGAACAGCAGCGCGCGGAGCGAGTCCGCCGGGATCGGCGCGGTGGCATCCACCCTTACGCTGCCCCGGAGCACCGTCACGCCGGAGCCCCGGCTCGTCGTATCCGCGCGCGACGCGGCCCGGCGCTGCGTCAGCGTGAGGATCTCGCCGCCGGGGAGGCGCTGGCGCACGCGCGCGGCGGCCCGCCCGTCCACCCGCCCCACCTCGATCCCCACCACCGGCAGCCCGGGGACGATCGCCAGGGGGTGACGCAGGTGGCGCGCCGCCTCGGCCTGGGCGCTCGTCCGCCAGCCGCCCGCCGCGCGGGCGCTGGGCTGCGCCGTATTCGCCACCACCCCCTCCAGCGCCACGACCTCCGGCGCCAGCTTGAAGTCGATGGTCTCCGCGTCGGCGGCGAACGAGCGGGTCTGCGCCCTCAGGCCGACGCGCGACGCCTGCACCCTGATGCTGTCGCTCTCCTCCACGCGCGCGGCGGGGACGGCCAGGGCGTAGCTCCCATCCGCCCTCGTCACCGTCCGCAGCGCCAGCGCGGGGACGGTCACCAGCACCCCCGGCAGCGCCTGTCCCTGGGCATCCGTCACCCGGCCGCGCACCGTAAGCGTATCGTCCGCGCTCTTCCGCGCCGCGGATGGCGCTTCCAGAGCGTACGTGCGGCTCCTCGCGGCCTCCGGCGGGCCAGCCTCGGCGGCGGGCGGAGGCGGGGGAGGCGCGCTGGCCAGGGGAGCAGGGGGCGGCGGCGCGGCGGGCTCGGGCGCAGGCACCGCGACGGCGACGCCGGCTACCGGCGTGCTCGCGTCGTAGGAAGGCGCGCGCCCCGTGGTCGTGGGGC
>CADCTW010000248.1 GCA_902805735.1 uncultured Gemmatimonadota bacterium
AGGGTGGCCGGCGCCGTCGCCGGGGCCGCGGGGGCCGATCCCTGGAGCTCGCGGCGCAGCACCGACCCGCCGCGCTCGGGGCGCGACGAGAGGATGGAGAGCGCGAACGCGAGGGCCACGAAGAGACCGCCCGTCCACCAGGTCATCTTGGTGAGGAGCGTGGCGGCCTGCCGGGTGCCGAACAGCGTGTCGGAGCCGCCGGCGGGGCCTCCCATCGACGCGAGCCCGCCTCCCTTGCCCGACTGCAGGAGCACGGTGGGGATCAGGACGAGCGAATCGAGGATCAGCAGGATCAGCAGGAACGTGAACACGGAGAGCTCTGGCAGGGGTGACAACTCTGGCAGCAAACGTCCTAAGTTAGGCCATCGAGCCCGCTTGTCAACCCGCCGCGCAGATCCGGGCGAAGCCGCGGGGGTCCATCGAGGCCCCTCCCACCAGCACGCCGTCCACCTCCGGCTGGGCGAGAAGCTCGCGCGCGTTCTCCGGCTTCACGCTCCCGCCGTACAGGACCGGGATGGCGCGGGCCGCCTCCGCGCCGTACGCCGAGGCGAGGCGCGCCCTCACCGCGCGGTGCATGGCGTCCGCGTCCGCGGGGCTGGCCGTCTCCCCCGTGCCGATGGCCCACACCGGCTCGTACGCCACCAGCAGGCGCGCGGCCTCGTCCTGCGTCAGCGTGCCCAGCACGGGGATGAGCTGCCCGTCCACCACCGCCTCGGCGCGGCCGGCGCGCCGCTCGTCGAGGGTCTCGCCCACGCAGAGCACGGGCACCAGGCCGCCGTCCAGCACCGCGCGCACCTTGCGCACCGTCTGCGGCACCGTCTCGCCGAAGACGTGGCGCCGCTCGCTGTGCCCCACCAGCACGTACTCCGCGCCCGCGTCGGCCGCCATCGGCACGGACAGCTCGCCCGTGAAGGCGCCGCCCGCCTCCCAGTACACGTTCTGCACCCCCAGGCGCACGTCCGCCCGGTCCCGCAGGGCGGCGCGCGCGGCGGCGAGCGAGACCGCGGGGGGGAAGAAGAGGACCGTGGCGTCCGCGCGGGCGGGATGCGCCGCCAGGAAGTCGTCGAAGAAACGGGACGCCTCCGTGGGCCCCAGATTCATCTTCCAGTTGCCGGCCAGCACCGGCGTGCGCGGCGCGCTCACTGCCCCTCCTCGCGGTCCGAGAGCGCGGCCACGCCGGGAAGCTCGCGCCCCTCCAGGAACTCCAGCGACGCCCCGCCCCCCGTGGAGACGTGCGAGATGCGGTCGTCCAGCCCCATCTCCGTGACCGCCGCCGCCGAGTCGCCGCCGCCCACCACCGTGGTGGCGCCCGCGTCCGTGGCGTCGGCGACCGCCTCCGCCACGCCGCGCGTGCCCGCCGCGAACGCGGGGATCTCGAACACGCCCATGGGCCCGTTCCACAGCACCGTGCGCGCGGCGCGGACCACCGTGCCGTACGCCTCCACCGTGCGCGGCCCCACGTCCGCCACCATGCGGCCGGCGGGGATGGCTTCGCGGTCCACCGTGGCCGCCTGCGCGCCCGCCTCCAGCCGGTCCGTCACCACGCAGTCCGCGGGGAGGAGGAGCTTGCCGCCGGCCTCGGCCAGGAGCTCGCGGGCCAGCTCCACGCGGTCTTCCTCCACCAGCGAGGTGCCGGTGGCGAGCCCCATCGCGCGGAAGAAGGTGTTGGCCATCGCCCCGCCGATCACCAGGTGGTCGACCTTGGGGAGGAGGGCCCGGATGACGTCGATCTTGCCGGAGATCTTGGCCCCGCCGATGATCGCCACGAAGGGCCGGGCCGGGGTCTCCACGACGCCGCCCAGGAACTCCAGCTCGCGCGCCATCAGCAGCCCGGCCACGGCCGGCTTTCCCTGCGCCCGCATCACCCGCGCGATCCCGGCGGTGGAGGCGTGCGCGCGGTGCGCGGCCCCGAAGGCGTCGTTGACGTACACGTCGCCCAGCGCCGCCATCTCCTCGGAGAGCGCGGAGTCGTTCTTCTCCTCGCCCGGCAGGTAGCGGGTGTTCTCCAGGAGCACGGCCTCGCCGTTCCGCAGCATGGACACGGCCCCGTGCGCTTCGCGCCCCGTGGTGTCGGGCACGAAGTGCACGCCGCGCCCCTCCATCAGCTCGGCCAGCCGCTCGCCCGCGGGCCGCAGCGACATCTCGGGCACCGGCTTCCCCTTGGGGCGCCCGAAGTGCGCCAGCAGCACCACGCGCGCGCCCTGCTGCAGCAGCGCGTCCAGCGTGGGGAGGGTGGCGCGGATGCGCGTGTCGTCGGTGATCTTCCCGTGGTCGTCCAGCGGGACGTTGTAGTCCACCCGGACGACGACGCGGCGCCCTTCGAGCTCGTCGCCGCGCAGGTCGGCGATGGTTTTCTTGTTCATGCGACCGAGTTTGAGGGGTACGTAAGTGCGTTGCTGCGTGAGTGCGTCCCTGCAGCCGGCGCGAGGGGTCGGAGCGCGGTGACAGAGGCCCTCTCCTCCCGACCTCCTCCCCCAAACAGCTGGGGGAGGAGGCGATTTCTACAGGACCGTGCGACGAACCGCCCCCTACGCGCCCGCAGACCTCGTGATCCCCGGCCGCGGCTGGATAGCCGGAATGCGCCCCCTCCCGCATTTCTGGGCGAGGGGGGTGAGGGCCTCTGTCAGCGCAGCGCAGCCTTCTTGGCTCCGGCCGTCCTCACGCACTCACGCACTTCCCTTCCGAAGCCTACAGCCTCTCGCCCATGTATCGCGCCAGGTCCACGCAGCGGTTGGAGTAGCCCCACTCGTTGTCGTACCAGGCCACCACCTTCACCAGGCCTGCGGTGACGCTGGTGCAGGGCGCGTCCACGATGGCCGAGTGCGGGTTGCCCACGTAGTCCACCGACACCAGCTCCGAGCCCTCGAAGCCCAGGATCCCCTTCATGGCGCCCTCGGAGGCGGCGCGGAGGGCGTCGTTGACGCGCGCGGCATCCACCTCCTGCTCCAGCTCGCAGGTCAGGTCCACCAGCGACACGTTGGGGGTGGGGACGCGGATGGCGAAGCCGTCGATCTTCCCCTTGACCTCGGGGATCACCAGCGCGGTGGCCTTGGCGGCGCCCGTGGTGGTGGGGATCATGGAGACGGCGGCGGCGCGGGCCCGGCGCAGGTCCTTGTGCGGCAGGTCCAGGATGTTCTGGTCGTTGGTGTACGAGTGGATCGTCGTCATCACCCCGCGCTTGAAGCCGAACGAGTCGCGGAGCACCTTCACCACGGGGACCAGGCAGTTGGTGGTGCACGACGCGTTGGACACCACGTGGTGATTGGCCGGGTCGTACCTGTCGCCGTTCACGCCCAGCACGATGGTGATGTCTTCGCCCTTGGCCGGGGCGGAGATGATCACCTTCTTGGCCCCGCCCTGCAGGTGCTTGGCCGCGTCGTCACGGTTGGTGAAGCGGCCGGTGGACTCGATGACGATGTCCACGCCCAGGTCGCCCCAGGGAAGCGCCGCCGGGTCCTTTTCCGCGAACACGCGCAGCTCGTCGCCATCCACCAGCAGCGAGTTCTCGCGCGCTTCCACGCTGCCGGGGTAGCGGCCGTGCACGGAGTCGTACTTGAGGAGGTGCGCGAGGGTCTGGGTGTCCGTCAGGTCGTTGACGGCCACGAAGTCGATGTCGTTGGCGCCGGCCTGCTTGGCGGCGCGGAGCACGTTGCGGCCGATGCGGCCGAATCCGTTGATGGCGACGCGAATTGCCATGGCCTCTCTCTAGGTGCGTTCCGTATGGGGGGCGGCGCGTCAGCTTCGTTCCAGCTCGGGAACGACGCGGGCGAAGGTGGCCACGCTCACCGCTCGGGTTCCGGCTTCCACGAGCGCCTCCACGCAGCTCAGCGCGGTGGCTCCCGTGGTCCACACGTCGTCCACCAGGACCACGTGCTCGCCGCGCAGCTCCGCCGCCCCGCTGGGGGGTACGGCGAAAGCGCGCGCTACGTTAGCCCGCCGCTCCCCCGGATGCAAGGCCGTTTGGGTCGCCGTGGCGCGCACCCGCCGCAGCAGGTCTTCGCGTGCGACGAGCCCCGTGCGGGCGGCGAACCCGCGGGCCAGGAGCGCGGCCTGGTTGTATCCCCGCTCCCGCAGCCGCGCGGCGCTGGTGGGCACCGGCACCACCCACCGCGCCTCCTCCGCCGTCTCGCTTCCCAGCCCCATCGCCGCCATCCGCTCGGCCATGGGCTCCGCCACGGACGACCACCCGCCGTACTTGAGGGCGTGCACCAGCGCCCGCGGCACCTCGCCCATGGCGTACGGCGAGCGGATCGCGCGCACCCCCGCCGGCCACTCCGCGCAGGTCCTGCACACGGGCGAGGGCTCGCGGCGCGGGTCCACGGGGCTCCAGCAGCGCGCGCAGCGGGGCACGGGGAGCGGCCGGCATCGCATCCAGCACAGCCGGCACACCCGCCGCTCCTTTTCATAGGTGGAAACGGGCGCCCTGCACGCCACGCACACCGGCGCGAACACCAGGTCGAGCGCGCCCGTCCAGGCGTCGCGGAGCAGGGCCACCGAAGTTCTCCTCTGTGTCTCTGTGCCTCTGTGTGAGCCCCGCTTTCAAAGGGCCGTGCGCATGGCGTCCAGCGGGGCCTCCGTGTTCCACCAGCGGCGGAAGGCGGCGGCGCCCTGGTGCAGAAGCATCTCCTTGCCGTCGGCGGCGGGGATGCCCCGGGCGCGCATGTGGTGCACCCACGCGGTCTCGGCGGGCGAGTAGACCAGGTCCAGCGCGGCGGCGACGCGGGCGCCGCCGGTGGGCGGCAGGGGGTCCGTGGGGCGCAGGCCCAGGGCGGTGGAGTTGATCGCCAGCCCGAATTCGCGGCCCGCCAGGTCGGCGTCCAGCGGGAGGATCTCGATGCCGAGGCCCTCCGATTGGAAGCGGTCGGCCAGCTCCCGCGCGCGCTCCCGGGAACGGTTGAGCAGGGTGACGCGGCGGGGGGCGCCCTCCAGCGCGCAGAGAACCGCGCGCGCGGCGCCGCCCGCGCCCACCAGGAGGACGGATTCGGGGGCGTCCCCTCCCAGCAGGGCGCGGATGGCGGCGCGGGCGCCCGCGACGTCCGTGTTGTCGCCCCACACCTCGCCGTCTTCCATCCAGAACGCGTTGCAGGCGCCCGTCCGCTCGACGGTCGCCGTGCGGCGGTCCACGGCGGCGGCGGCGGCCTGCTTGTGGGGCACCGTGACGTTGCCGCCGCCGCCCGCCAGGGCGAGGCCGCGCATCACCCCGGCGAATTCGGCGGGGGCGCAGCGCAGCGCCACGTACACGCCGTCGAGGCCGGCGGCGCGAAGGGCGGCGTTCTGGAAGACGGGGGAGAGGGAGTGCGAGACGGGGTCGCCCAGCAGCGCGAAGACGCGGGTGGACGCGGTGGGGGCGCTCACGGGTGAAGGATGGGAGCCAGCCGGTCGAGCGCGCCGCCGATCAGCCGCCGCAGCTCCGCGTAGGTGTTCTCGTACGCCTGCAGCGGCCCGCCGAAGGGATCGCGCACCCCGCGCGCCCGCGGGTCGTCGCCGGACGCAAAGGCGCCAAGGAGCGCCGCCTTGTCGCCCGCTCCCTGGCCGCGCAGCGCGTCCAGATGCCCGGGGCTCATGGCGAGCACCAGGTCCGCCCACTCCAGCAGCCCGGGAGACAGGGACTGCGTGCGGTGCGACTCCAGCCCCACCCCGTGCCGCTGCGCCACCGCGAGGGCGTTCCCCGCCGCGCCGTCGCCCTCGCGCGCCGCGAGCCCGGCCGAGGCGACGCGCACGTGCCGCCACCCGCGCTCCTCCAGCTCGCGCCGCGCGATCCCCTCCGCCATCGCCGAGCGGCAGGTGTTGCCGGTGCAGACGAAGAGGATGTTGAAGGTAGCGGTGGGCGGGTGCGCGCCGCCGGGCGGCTGGGTCATGGTGCCACGGAGTTGGGCCGTCCCCGGCTCGCCCGCGAAGGGGCGGCTAGGGCGCCGCAGGGGGAAGTCCTTCATCATTCACCCGCCGCGCCGTCGGCGGCAAGTGCCAACGCCTCCGCCAGCGCGAGGTCGGCGGGGCGGGTGACCTTGAGGTTGCGCTCGGAGCCAGCCACCACGCGCACGGGCCCGCAGTAGCGCTCGAACAGCGCGGCGTCGTCGGTGGCGGCGACTCCCGCCCCGCGCGCCCGCTCGTAGGCCCGCACCAGCGCGGCGCGCGGGAACCCCTGCGGCGTCTGCGCCCGCCAGAGGCGCGAGCGGTCGGGGGTGCCCAGGATGATCCCGTCCGCCCCGACCTCCTTCACCGTGTCCGTCACCTGCACGGCGGCGATGGCGCCGCCCTCCGCGCACCCGTCCAGCACGCGGCCGATGATCTCCGCCGAGACGAAGGGCCGCGCGCCGTCGTGCACCAGCACTGTCGTGGCGTCCTCGGGCGTGGCTCGCAGGCCGTTCCACACCGAGTCGCCGCGCTCGGCGCCGCCCGCGACGAGCGCCACGGGGAGCCCGGCGAGCCAGGCGGGGGGCGCGTCCACGTCCTCCGGCGGGAGCACGACGACTACGCTGCCGATGCGCGGGTGCTCGATGAAGGGCCGGACCGCGCGCAGGAGGACGGGGACGCCGCCCACCTCCAGGTACTGCTTGCGGACGGCGCCGCCCATGCGCCGGCCCGAGCCGCCCGCGACCACGATGGCGGCGGCACGGGGGGCGTCAGCCGAAGATGCGTTCGACAAGGGCGCGCACGTCCTCCGTTTCCACGATGCGGATCCCCGCCGGCGGCTTCTGCGGCCGCGCGCGGGGGGACAGGTAGGCGCTCTTGAAGCCCATGCGCGCCGCTTCCGCCAGCCGCCGGTCCACCTGCCCGACCGGCCGCAGCTCGCCTCCCAGGCCCAGCTCGCCGATGAACACCGCGTCCGCGGGCACGGGCCGGTCGAAGACGCTGGAGGCGAGCGCCACCGCGACCGCCACGTCGCCCGCCGTTTCCGCCAGCCGAATCCCCCCGACCACGTTGAGGAAGACGTCGAGCTGGCCGAAGGCGATCCCCGCGCGCTTCTCCATCACGGCCAGCAGGAGGGCGAGGCGCTTGTGGTCCAGCCCCGTGCTGACGCGCTGCGGCGCGCCGTACGACGCCTTGGCGGCCAGCGCCTGCACCTCCACCAGCAGCGGGCGCGTCCCCTCCATCGTGGCGACGACGGCGGAGCCGGATGAGCCCTGCGTGCGCTCGCCCAGGAAGAGCTCGGACGGGTTGCCCACGGGGACGAGCCCCTGCGCCGTCATGCGGAACACGCCGATCTCGTCCACCCCGCCGAAGCGGTTCTTGGTGGCGCGCAGCACCCGGTTGTCCAGCCCGCCCGCGCTCTCGAAATAGAGCACCGTGTCCACGATGTGCTCCAGCGTCTTGGGCCCCGCGATCCCGCCACCCTTGGTGACGTGGCCCACGAGGAACACGGCCGTGCCCGTCTGCTTGGCGTAGCGCTGGAGCCGCGCCGCGCACTCGCGCACCTGCCCCACGTTCCCCGGCGCGCCCTCCAGCTCGGGCGTGTAGACCGTCTGGATGGAGTCCACCAGGAGCACGTCCGGCGCGGCTTCGGCGGCGCGCAGGAGGATGGTGTCCAGCTCCGTCTCGGCCAGCAGGGTGACGGAGCCGGCCGGGGTCTCCATGCGGTCCGCGCGCAGCTTCACCTGGTGCGCGGACTCCTCGCCGGACACGTAGAGGGTCTTGTGCCCGGCCCCCTCCAGGCGCGCCGCCACCTGCAGGAGGATGGTGGACTTGCCGATCCCCGGCTCGCCGCCGACGAGCACCACGGAGCCGGGCACGGTGCCGCCGCCCAGCACGAAGTCGAACTCCGCCAGCCCCGTGGTCCAGCGCTGCCGCTCGGAGCCCTCCACGTCGCGCAGGCGCACGGGGGCGGCCCCGGAGGCGGTGCGCGCCTCGCTGGCGCCCGTGGAGCGCGGGCGCCTGGGCACCGAGGGCTCCTCCACCAGGGTGTTCCACTCGCGGCAGCCGGGGCACTGCCCCTGCCACCGCGGCGTCTCGTTGCCGCACTCGCGGCAGAAGAACGCCGTCTTCGTCTTCGCCATCGCTCCTCGGTCTCCGCTGGGGCCCTGCTAAGTAATACCCCGGATGCCCCCGCGGGTGCGGACTTTCCGGCCCATCGCTACAACACCGCCAGCGGGCGAACGGCAGGGCTCACACAGAGGCACAGAGACACGGAGAGCGCTCACTCGCCGGGGGTGAAGCTGCTCCCGCCCTCGCGCCCGCTGAAGCTCTCGAAGCGCGTGAACTCCTTCAGGAACATCAGGTCGATCTTCCCCGTGGCGCCGTTACGCTGCTTGCCGATGATCAGCTCGGCGCGGCCCTCCAGCGAGTTTCCTTCTTTGTCCACTGGCCCGAAGTAGTACTCCGGTCTGTATAGAAACATGATTACGTCTGCATCCTGCTCGATCGCGCCCGAGTTGTGGCTGACCATGCCGTCCGCGAGCCAGCACGCCGGGCCGGGCACGGTGAGGTCGAAGACTTCTTCCTCGCCTTCGGGGGCCACTTCGACCACGCGGTCCCAGAACAGGTCGTTCACGGCCTCTGCACGCAGCGCGTCGTCGTCCAGCAGCTCCGCGTACTCCGCCACCACCGCGCGCGACGGGGCGAACTTGAAGTGCGCGGTGCCGCCGTAGCTCGTGCCGCGCGCCGCAGCCATGGCGCGTTGCGAGATCCCCTGCTCCGCCATCGCCGCCTTCACGCGCCTGAACACCTCGTGCGGGAGCGTGTCGACATTGGTGCCCGGCTCCACCCCCGCCAGGTGCTCTGCGAGTCGCGCGGCGGGCTCCGCGCGCGGGCCGAAAGCGCCCACTACGTCCAGAAAGCGCCGCTGGTCGGCCGCGCCGGAGACAGAGACCGTGTAGACGGTTCGCGCGGTGGCGTGCGGCACCTCGCGGATCCGCGCCACGATTCCCAGGCGCAGGAGGAGCGCGGCGACGTCACCCGCCAGCCCGGGACTGCACGTGGAGAAGTACACGGACGACGAGCCGCGCTGCTCCGCCGGGCGCGCGTGGATGCAGCCATCCGTCGCCCAGAGGTGGCGGAGCAGGAGCGCTATCTGCTCGTCGCGCAGCCGGAACACGCCCTCAGGGAGACGCTTCTGGTGCGAACGCTGGCCAAAAACCCCCAGCTCGCGCAGCCACAGGTTGACCCCGGCCGGATGCCAGCGGTTGCCGTTTCCGCTGAAGACGAGCTGGTGCCAGTTGCCGCGCCCCGCGTGGCGGTTCACGGTTACTCCGAACTCGGACTCCGCGGATTCCGTGACGATGCGGCTGTTCTCCTCGGACGCCGTGGTGTAGCGCAGTGGCTGGCCCGAGAGATAGCTCCCGTCGCCCACCAGCTGCCCCAGCAGCGCCAGGCGGCCCTCGCTCCAGCTCTCGGGCTGCACCGGCTCCGGCAAGCGCCGCGCGATCGCGAGGCGGTCGCCCGGCGCCACCTCGCCGGCGTGCACCCACCCCGCGCCGCCCAGCAGGCGGTGCTGCGGCGTGCAGCGCAGCGTGCGCCCGCTCGCCAGCTTGACGCGGAGCACCGGCTTCACCCCGACGGACCACACCAGGTCCGACTTCGCGTGGACCAGCTCGCCCCGTGGCGAAACGGCGACCACGCGCGGCGTCGTGCCCACGAGATCGCGGATCGCTACCCGCCGGCCGTCGCTCAGCACCACCAGCGTATCGCCCGTCACGCACTCTCGCAGGTCCGACATCATGGGACGCTTGTCGGGACGCGATTCCACGGCGCGGCTCAACTGGGACAGTGCCACGACAGGCACGTTCAGCTCCTTGGCGAGCGCCTTGAGGCCGCGGGAGATCTCGGAGACCTCCTGCTGGCGGTTCTCGACCTTGCCCTTGCCCACCATGAGCTGGAGGTAGTCGACGATGATCATGGCCAGGTCCGGCCGGTCGGACTTGAGGCGGCGGGCCTTGGCGCGCATCTCCAGCACCGAGATGCCGGCGGTGTCGTCGATGTAGATGGGCGCGGTGTTCAGGTAGCCGGCGGCGGTGGCGAGGCGCGCGTACTCGTCGTCCATCAGCCGCCCGCGGCGCAGCCGGCTGGCGTCTACGCGCGCTTCGGCGCACAGCACGCGCTGCACGAGCGACTCCTTGCTCATTTCGAGCGAGAAGAACGCGACGGGCGCCTTGGCCGAGATGGCCGCGTGCTGGGCGATGTTGAGCGTGAACGCCGTGTTGTGCACGCACACGTCGTTGGCCACGAAGTTGTGCGTCTCCGGGATCGTGAGGTCGTACACCTGGCGGATGCCGACCGGCTGCACGGACACGACCTCGTCCCAGTACACGTCGCTGTCGGCCAGCGCGCGCAGCTCGGCGTCGTCCAGCGCGTCCGCGAAGGCGCGCAGGCGGCGGCGCGAGAGCGAGCGCTTGCCCGCGTGCACGTTGCTCCATCCCTCGATGCCGGCGCGGCGCGCCAGCGAGGCCCACGACTCGGCGCCCTTGACCGCTTCGATGCGCGCCCAGATCTCGCGCGGGATCAGGTCGCGGTTGGTCTGGTAGCGCCTGGCGTCCACGGCCGAGACGGCGCGGCCGAGCGCTTCCTCCTTGCCAAAGATCCCGATCTCCCGCGCGAACGCGCGGATGGAGTGCGCGTCCGTGACGTCGAGCTGCCAGGCGGTGCGGCGGCCGTCGCCGTACTTCACCTCGCGGCGGCGCACGGAAGCGATCACCCCGAAGCGCAGCAGCAGGTGCTGCACCTGCCGCGCGAGCCGCTCGCTGACGGTGGCGTAGCCGAGCTGCGCCTGTCCCGACGTGAGGACCGTAGCCCAGCCGTCGGTGGCGAAGAGGCGGTTGAGGAAGAGCGCTACCTGCGGGCGGACGAGCTTGAAGACCGGTGCCGGGGCGAACTTCCCGGCCGCTCCTTCTCTCAGACCAAGATCATCGAGCCACGAAGTGAGCGCATTCCGCTCGGCAAGCGCCAGCTCACCGGCGTGATGGCGATCGAGAAGCGTCATCGCGCTCATCGTCTTGCCCATACCGCACGTCAGATCAATCGTCACACTCGGAGCATCAGCCGCCCAAAACTCGGCCCGCAGGCAGCCCGGCTCGCGTCCGAAGCTGCGGTTCTCGTATAGGTTCTCCGATAGGGTGAGCCCGGCGAGCTCCGCCGCGGCTTGCGCGAACTCATCGCGCAGGCGCGGGTCGGAGTTGGTGAAGCGGGGAGTCGGCCCCGTCAGGCTGCCATCGCCGATCAGGTACGCGAGGAGCTTGATCTCGCAGTCGCGCATCTTCTCCTTCCCGAACACCTCCACGCGGCGCGGCACGGCCACGTGGTCACCGACTGCGACCTCGGAGAGCGGCTTCCAGCCGGCGATGGTGAGGAAGGGGTGCGTGAGCGTCGTCTCCACCGTGCGGCCCAGCCGCGTGGTGACGCGGAAGACGGGCTTTTCGCCGTCGTCCACGAACGCGCTCGGCTCCGTGATGGCGAACTTCCAGCGCTCGTCCAGCGTCAGCAGGCGCGCGGAGCGGGCGCGGTAGATCTCCTCGATGGTGGTGACGCTCCCATCCTCCAGCAGGATCTCGGCGTCGTGCGCGAGGCACTTCCCCATGGACGGTCTTGCCGCCACGATGATCAGGTCGCCGGGCTGGAAGCCGGCGGTGAGCTCGTCGAGGTCGCCGAAGCCGGTGGCGACGCCGGTGACGGAGGAGGAGTTGTTCTGGAGCTGCTCGATCTTCTCGAAGGTCGGCCAGAGGATCTCCTTGATCCACACGAACCCCTTGCGGTCGTGCGTCTGGGCGATCTGGAAGATGCGCTGCTCCGCCTCGTCCAGGAGGTCCTCCACGTCGGTCTGGCCGGCGTAGGTCTCCTGGATGATTCCCGTGGCGGCCTCGATCAGGCGGCGCAGGAGCGCCTTCTCGCGGACGATCTTGGCGTGGTACTCGATGTTGGCCGCGGTGGGGACCGCGTCCACCAGCGTCGACAGGAAGGCCAGGCCGCCCGCCGAGTCCAGGTCGCCGTGGGTGCGGAGCTCTTCGGGGAGGGTGACAAAGTCGATCACGTCGCCCCGCTCGAAGATCCGCACCATCGCGCGGAAGATGCGGCGGTTTCCCTCGCGGTAGAACATGGTGTCGTCGACCACCTCGATTGCCTTCGAGAGGGCGTCGGCGTCCATCATCATCCCGCCGAGCACGGCCAGCTCGGCCTCGGCGGAGTACGGCGGGGTGCGCTCGGAGAAGACCTCCGGCGAGGGCGGGGCGATGCGCGCGATGGGGGAAGGAATCGACATCGAAGACCTGCTGGCTACAGCTTTTATGGGCATCCGCCGGGAAGGCGGCTCGAAGTGCTTCTCTGTGCCTCTGAGTGAGACCGAACCCGGCCGAACCGCCCCAGGAGCGAATAAATTCGCCGCTGGAACCACGCGAAGTGCCCGGCAGCAGTCCGCGCAGGCGGACTTCGCGCATGTCCAGCGGCGAATTTACCCGCTCCTGGGCCGGGTAGCGCGCCACCCTGGTGTGAGACCGCTGTTCCTACGCGCGGTCCGCGGTGGAGCGCACGCGCTGCAGGTCGTCCCATACGGCGCGCACCCAGCCGGGATTGCGGAGGAGCGCGGCCGGGTGGTAGGTGGGCACCAGGGGGACGCCCTCGTGCTCCGGCGTGGGCTGGTAGAGGTGGACGCGCCCGCGCAGCTTGCCGATGGAGGTGTCGGTGCCCAGCAGCGTCTGCGCCGCGAAGGCGCCGAACGCCACGATCACCCGCGGCTTCACCATCTCCACCTGGCGGAGGAGGTAGGGGCTGCACGCCTCCACCTCGTCCGGCTTGGGATTGCGGTTCTGCGGCGGGCGGCACTTGAGCACGTTGCAGACGTAGACGCGCTCGCGCTCGAACCCGGCGGTGGCCAGGAGGAGGTCGAGCAGCTTCCCCGCCTTCCCCACGAAGGGGCGGCCGGTGCGGTCTTCCTCCTCCCCCGGCGCCTCGCCCACCACCATGATCTCGGCGTTGGGATCGCCTTCGCCGAAGACGACGTGCCGGCGCGTCTCGGCCAGCCGGCAGCGCGGGCACCCCAGCGACACGTCGCGCACGGCGTCGAGCGTGGGGAGCAGGCGGATGGCGTCGGCGCCGATGCCGCGGGCGGGCGAGTCGGCGGCCTGCGGCATGGGCGTGCTCCCCGGGACGGGGGCGCCGGCGCGGCGGTGGAGCGGGCGCTCGGGAGCGTCGCCGGGATCGGGACCCCGCGGCGGGGGCGGCACGGGCTGCGGGGCGGCGCCCCGCGGACGCTCCCCTTCAGCCACCGCGGCGCGCACCTCGGCCGGCGTGTGGCGGTCCAGCACCAGCTCGTCGTCGCCCAGCTCGCGGCGCTGCTTCAGGTAGCGGCGCAGCAGCTCCTTGGGATCGCCACTCACGCGCCTACCGCGAGGCCGAGGAGGAACTCCACGCGGTCCAGGATGTGGTCGGCGACCTCGGCCTTGCTCATCAGGGGGAGCGGCTCGTCGGGCGCGTCGGGGCGGAGGAGGACCACGCGGTTGGTCTCCACCTCGAAGCCGGCGCCAGGCTCGGTGGCATCGTTCACCACCAGCAGGTCCAGCCCCTTCCCCGCCAGCTTGCGCCGCCCGTTCTCCACCGCGTCCGCCGTTTCCAGCGCGAATCCCACCACCACGCCGCCGGGGCGCCGCGCGTGGCGGGTGGCGCGCAGGATGTCGGCGGTGGCCTCCAGGCGGATCTCGGGGACGCCGGACGCCTCCTTTTTGAGCTTCTGCGCGGCGGGGTCGGAGGGGCGGAAGTCGGCGACGGCGGCGGCCATGACCAGCGCGTCGGCGTCGGGGAGCGCGGCTTCCACGGCCCCGCGCATCTCCTCCGCGGTCTCCACCCGGCGCAGCTCCACTCCCACGGGAACCGGGAGGGCGGAGGGGCCGGAGACGAGGATCACCTCCGCCCCGCGGCGCCACGCCGCGGCGGCGATCTCGTAGCCCATGCGCCCCGAAGAGCGGTTGCCGATGTAGCGCACGGGGTCGATCGGCTCGCGGGTGCCCCCGGCGGTGACCAGCACGCGGCGCCCCGAGAGCGGGGTCGCGCCCTCCAGCGCGCGGCCGGCGTGGGCCACGATCTCCTCCGGCTCGATCATCCGCCCCGGCCCCTCGCCCTCGCCCCACGCCAGCGGGCCCACGGCGGGGCCGGCCACCTGGTAGCCGAACCCGGCGAGGCGGCGCAGGTTCTCCGCGGTGGCGGGGTGGGCGAACATGCGGTCGTTCATCGCCGGGCAGAGCACGACGGCGGCCTCCGTCGCCAGCAGCACGGCGGTGAGGAGGTCGTCGGCCATCCCCGCGGCGGCGCGTGCCAGGAAGTTGGCGGTGGCCGGGGCCACCACGACGGCGTGCGCGTCGCGTGCCAGGCGGATGTGGAGGTTGGGATCGCCCTGCGGGTACAGCGAGGTGTGCACGGGGCGCCCGGTGAGCGCCTCGAACGACATGGGGCGCACGAACTCCAGCGCGCCCGCGGAGAGGACCACGTCCACCTCGGCGCCGGCCAGCGTGAGCTCGCGCGCCACGGTGACGGCCTTGTACGCCGCGATCCCCCCGGTGACGCCCAGGACGACGCGGCGCCCGCGGAACGGGCGCCGCGGGAGGCGCGGCGCAGGCACGTGGCTTAGAGCGCGCTGGGGCGCGTGCGCTCGCTGAGGTGGAAGTCGGCGCGGCCGCCCGCCACCTCTTCCAGCGCGGTGGTGGTGAGCTTCTCGCGCGGCTCGTCGCCCGTGAGGGTGGGGTCTTCCATCATCTCGCCACGGCGCAGCTCGTTGAGGTTGCGCGCCATCTTGGCCGCCACCAGGACGCCGAGGTACTTGCTGCCGGTGTGGCGGGCCGCCTGGCCCGGGGTCACAACTCGCATCGCTCTCTCCTTGCTGCTGAACGGCGCCGGGGACCTGCCCCGGCGTCCGGATTTAACCGTGCTGCCCCTGGGACGTGCCCAGGTACCCGTCGATCTCGCCGCACATCCGCGCGATCCCCGCCTCCAGCCCGGGGATGCGGCTCACCCGGCGCGTCTCGGCCAGGAGGATGCGCTCCACCTCGTCCACCGCGTGGGCCAGGTGGTCGTTGACGATGGCGTAGTCGAAGTACGCCGCCTCGCGGATCTCGTCGCGCGCGTTCGCCAGCCGCCGCCGCCGCACCTCCACCTCCTCGCTCCCCCGCCCCGCCAGCCGCTCCGAGAGCACGAGCCCGGACGGGGGGAGGACGAAGACGAACACCGCCTGCGGAAGCTTCCCGCGGAGCTGCCGCGCGCCCTGCACGTCGATGTCCAGGAGGAGATATTCGCGCCGGGCGACCGCGTCGTGCACGTTCCGCAGGGGCGTGCCGTACAGGTTGCCGTGCACCTCCGCCCACTCGATCAGCTCGCCCGCGCCGATCATGCGGCGGAACTCGGCGGCGTCCACGAAGTGGTAGTCCACCCCGTCGCGCTCGCCGGGGCGCGGGGACCGCGTGGTGGCGGAGACGGAGAAGACGACGTCGCCGCGCCGCTCCCGCAGCTCGCGCGCGATGGTCGTCTTGCCGGCGCCCGAGGGGGCGGCCAGGATCAGCGGAAAGGTGAGCCCGGCCAGCTCCGTCACTCTACGTTCTCCACCTGCTCGCGGAGGCGCTCGATCTCTTCCTTGATGGCCACCACGCGGTGGGAGATCGCCGCGTCGTTGGCCTTGGAGCCGATGGTGTTGGCTTCGCGGTTCATCTCCTGCACCAGGAAGGAGAGCCGCTTCCCCACCGCCTCGGCCGCCCCCGCGTCCAGCAGCTCCCGGAAGAGCTCGTTGTGCGAGCGGAAGCGGACCAGCTCCTCGTTGATGTCCCAGCGCTCGGCCAGGTACGCCACTTCCTGCGCCAGCCGGTCCGGGTCCACCGCCACGCCGCCCGACAATTCCGCGATGGCGTTCCGCAGCCGCTCCCGCTCGGCCACCAGCCGCGCCGGCGCGCGCTCTTCCACCGCCGCGAGCGCAGCGTCGATGGCGCGGAGCCGCCCTTCCAGGTCGTCGTGCAGGCGGCGTCCCTCGTCCTCGCGCATGCGGAGGTTCTGCCGCGCGGCGTCGTCCACCACGGCGCGCAGCTCCTCGGCGGCGACCTCAACCTGCTCCGCCTCCCCCTCGTCGCGCACGAAGATGTCGCTGAAGCGGGTGAGGAGCGCCAGGTCCGGCTCGCCCGGCACGCCGAGGCGCGTCCCCAGGTCGCGGAAGAGGGCCATGTACGCCGTCACCCGCTCCTCGTCCACCCGCAGCCCGCGCGCGGCCGCGCTCCCCGCGGGGGGCTCCAGGCGGATGGAGCAGTTGACGTGGCCGCGCGCGAAGTGTGCGCGCAGCCACTCGCGGAGCTCCCCCTCCCACGGCGCCAGGGCGCCGGGAATGCGGAAGTTCGCGTTGAAGTGACGGTGGTTGACCGTCCTCACCTCCACCCGGAGGGTGCCGGCGGCGGTCTCGCGCTCGGCCTCCCCGTACCCCGTCATGCTCCGAATCATAGGCCGCGGAAGTTACCCGGAGTCGGGTGCGCGGGCAAGGCCCGACAGCAGTGTCACACAGAGACACAGAGGCACAGAGAAGAACTTACCTCCGCGCCTCTTTATCTCCGTGCGGGACCGCCGTTACGGTCAGCAACAGCCGCTTGAGCCGTCCGAATACGGCATCTCCGTCTGGGTAAATCTCGTCAGGCCCGACTCCGTAGTCGCCCGCCAGGGGCGTCGAGATACCGAAGCCCGCCCCGGGCTTCCACTCCACGACCACGAGATGCCCCTGCATCTCCACGTCCAGCCACCAACTGCCGGAGGCGGTTTCCGCCGGGTCCATCTTCAGAGCCGCGCAAGGGAAACGCTCCCCGAGACGCGCCCGAAGCTGTTCGACCTCGTTCATGATGAGGACTCCTCAGAAAGCATCTCACCCCAGCTCCCAAACGGTTCTGCCATCGGCGCCTGCCTTCTGGAATTGCACGCTTCCGTCGAGCGTCTGAATCTCTATAGCGCCGTTGCCGGCGATGTACGTGTTGTGCATGCGGCTGCGATACCGCACCACCTGCCGATGCCCGGGAACCGCGCGCGCACTGTCCCGTTGGGGCGGGTACAGGCGCCCATCCGTCCGCCAGCTCCAGGGGTTGAATGGGAGGGAGGTAAGCTGGTCCTCCACGTCGTTCAGGATACGGGAGAACCGCGCAAGCACATCCTCCGCCGTGGCGTCGGCGGGCGCCTCCCTCAACCTGCGGAGCGCTTCTTCAAGACGCCTGCCCTTTGGGATCCCCAAGCCGCCCCGGAGCCGGTTAAGTGCTATACAATCAACATCATCGCGAAGCCCTGACCGGTCAACAACTATACCGCCAAACCCGTTTTCTGGGCAGAGGTGTGAAAGCGGCCAGCGGGCGCGCAGATGCGATAAGGGGCCGCACCAAACGGTGCGGCCCCTTATCCCTGTGCCTCTGTGTCTCTGTGTGACCCACGCTTTTCAGTTGCGGAAGAACCAGCGCACCCCGTACATGGCGCGGGTGCCGGGGATCTGGGTACCGGGGATCTCGGTGCCGCGCTGGCCGAAGGCGTTGTCCAGGCGGTAGAAGACGCGCACGTCCACGACCCGGACCTGGACGAACAGGTTCACGATGGCGTAGCGGCGCGCCTCCACCGCGTTGTCCAGGGCCGCGCCGGGGACGAGGGCGCGTCCGCGGCCCAGCACCTCCAGGCGCAGGGTGGGCTCCAGGTTGCCCGTGAGGTAGAGGTTGTGGAACTCGAGCGCGGCGCGCCCAAAGTAGCTCGGCAGGTAGAGGCGCTCGTTGCTTCCCAGCCCGCGCACGAACCAGCCGTCGAAGCGCACCCGGTCGGAAAAGACGGGGAAGGCGGCGTATCCCTCGATGGCCGTGAGCGCGTCCGCGTCCGTGGCGCCGAAGCCCCGGTCGAACGGGAGCTCGTACGGCGTGACGGTGCCGGGGTTGTGCGCGACCAGCGCCGCGCCGGCCTGGTACCCGCCGCGCGCCAGCTCCGCGCCGAGCCGGACCCCCGCGAGCGCGGGGCTGGCCGTTCGGATCTCGCTGACGGTGTCCGTCACGGTGAGGGGCACGCGGCCGGCCAGCCCGCCAAAGGTCCGCCGCGTGCGCAGGGTGTCGGCCTGGAAGGGGATGGGCCGCGCCCCCGCGCCGATGTGCCCGAACGCGGTGATGCCGCCGAACGGCCCCGCGCGCACCATCGCCTCCGTCTCCACGCCGGCGTCGCCGCCAAAGGTGCGGAGGCGCACCTCGCCGCGCGCGTCCAGCCAGGGCACGGGCGCCAGCACGGCGCGGCCGGAGAGCTCGCTGGCGTCGGGCGCGTACGACCCCTCCTCGCCACGATGGAGGCGGAGGGCGCCGGAGACGTTGCCGATGCCGAGGTCCATCGTGGCGCGGGCGTGGCCCTGGAGGGAGCGGACCTCGTCGTTGAGGATGTCGCTCGCGGCCGGGCTTTCCGTGCTGCGGCCGACGGCGGCGTCCACCCACAGGCGCTGCAGGAAGCGCCCCCGGCCGCGCAGGATCAGCTCGCCGCGGTCCAGGCTCTCGGTGAGGAAGGCCGCGGAGCCGTTCCGCTGCTCCGTGTCGATGGCGGATCGGCGGAAGTCGAGCTGCAGCCCCAGGTCCGGGCGGAACTGGTAGCCCAGGCGCCCCATCAGCGTGTTGATGGCGAACGGATCGAAGCGGCGGAAGCCCGAGCTCTCGGACACGTCCAGCCCCACCTGCACCAGGAAGCGCTGCCCCAGCGGGCGCGAGAAGAAGCCGCGCAGGATGCGCGTGTTGTAGTCGCCGTCCGCGCCCTCCACCTGCGCCAGGGCGCGCTGGTCCGAGAGGCGGAAGGTGGCGAGGTCCACCCGCACCTCGCCCAGGTCGCGCTCCACCCGCATCGCCACGACGTCCGCCAGCGGGATGCGCTGCAGGTCGAAGGTGGAGCCGTTCAGCGGACGCATCTCCCACCCGTCCAGGAAGACGCGGAAGCGCCCGCCCCCGCCGCCCAGGTACGACACGCCCGCCGGCCGCCCGAAGTTGCCGGAGCGCGTGATCACCAGCCCGGGGATGCGGTCCAGCAGCTCCAGCAGGTTGAGCCCGTGGAAGCGGTTGAGCTCCTCGCGCCCGAACACCCACACCCCCGGGCCGAAGCCCGGCGTCCCCGCCACCGGGAACTCCGGGAAGTTGGGCGCGGGGACCAGCGAGTCGGCCGCCGCCGTGTCGCGGGCGGTGCTGTCCCCCGGCGCGCGGTCGGGGAGGGTGTCGGCCCGCAATGCCTCCGGCGGCACCTGCACCTGGACGGTGTCGCGGGGCGGCCGGGGCGCGGTGTCGCGCGGCGCCGGACGCGGAACGGTGTCGCGGGGCGCCGGCGTCTGCGCGCGTAGCGGGGCGGCCGACAGCGCGCCGAGGGCCGCCACGGCCAGCGCGGCGGCCCGGAATGGGGCGGTGGGGCGGAGAGAGCGCTTCAACCCCTCACCCCGCGCGCGCCAGTACCCAGTCCACGAACAGGCGGGTCGGGTTGCCCGTGGCGCCCTTCACCTGGTACGACAGCTTGCCGTCGCCCCAGGCGGTGCCCGCCACGTCCAGGTGGCACCAGGGGTACGACACGAACTCGCGCAGGAACCAGCCGGCCGAGATGGCGCCGGCCGGGCGCCCGCCGCTGTTCTTGATGTCCGCGTAGTCGCTGCGGATCTGCTCGCGGTACTCGTCGAACATGGGCAGCTCCCAGCAGCGCTCCCCCGTGCGCTCGCCGGCGGCGAGGACCTCGGCCACCAGCGCCGGGTCATTCCCCATGAGCCCCGTGGCCTGGTGCCCCAGCGCGATCACGCAGGCGCCGGTGAGCGTGGCCGCGTCGATCACCGCCAGCGGCTCGAAGCGGCGGGCGTACGAGAGGGCGTCGGCCAGGATCAGCCGCCCCTCGGCGTCCGTGTTCACCACCTCGATGGTCTTGCCCGAGTGCGCGCGGAAGATGTCGCCGGGCTTCATGGCGCGCCCGCCCAGCAGGTTCTCGCTGGAGGGCACGATGCCAATCACGTTGGCCTTCACCCCCAGCTCGCCGATGGCCTGCATGGCGCCCAGCACCCCCGCGCCGCCGCACATGTCGAACTTCATCTCCTCCATCCCCAGCGCCGGCTTGATGGAGATGCCCCCCGCGTCGAAGGTGAGCCCCTTCCCCACCAGCACCAGCGGCCGGTCGCCCTCGGCGCCCCCGCGGTGCTCCAGCACGATGAAGCGCGGCTCCTCGTCGGTGCCGCGCGCCACGGCCAGCAGCGCGCCCATCCCCTCCGTCTCCATCTCCGCCGGGCCCAGCACGGTCACCCCCATCCCATGCTCCCCGCCGATCCGCTCCGCGACCCCGGCGAGGTAGGTGGGGGTGGCCACGTTCCCTGGGAGGTTGCCCAGCGTGCGCGCCAGGTTCTCGCCTCGCGCCGCGATCTCGCCCACGCGTGCGCCCTCGGCCGCCTCGCCCTCGTCCAGCCCTTCCGGCAGGAGGATGTCGAGCGTGCCGAGCGCCACCGGCTCCGGCGCGTCCTCGGGGCGGGCCTTGAGCTCGGTTAAGGTGTAGGAGCCGAGCACGGCGCCCTCGGCCGCGGCGCGGGCAGCCTCGCGCGGCGCGACCGAGGTGGACGGCAGGAGGAGGGTGGCGTTCGGGGCGCGCGCCTTCGCGGCCTGCTTGGCGGCGGTCCCGCCCAGCCGGCGCACCTTCTCGGCCGTCACCGAGTCCGCCTTCCCCATCCCCACCAGCAGGATGCGCTCGGGGCCGGACGCCGGGTAGAGGAGTACCGTCTCGCCCTCCTTGCCGCGCACGTCGCCGCGGGCGTGCGCGGCGGCCGCTTCGGCGCCGAGCGAGGCGTCGGGAGCCGCGCCTTCGAAGATGGGGACCACCAGCAGCGGAGTCTGCTGCCCGGCCGCGTCACCGCGGCGAACGGAGATGTTCATTTAAAACGCGATCCGGTTAAGTCGAGCCCTGCCGTTCGAGTCGAGCCCTGCCGTTCCACCCGTGTCGAGTCCTGCGGTTGGCGAGTGAACTCGCTGCAACGACAGCACAAAGTCCGCCTGCGCGGACTGGTCTTCAATATCAGCCGGAACGATGTAGTCCCCGCAGGGGGACTTCGTGCCGTTGTTGCCGCGACTTCAGTCGCCCGCAACAAGAGCCCGGCCGTCCGCGCGGGACGGCCGGGCCGGGCACATCACATGTGGGCGATGATCCTGCGCCCGAACTCGGAGCACGACACCTTGGTGGCGCCTTCCATCAGCCGTTCGAAGTCATAAGTAACGGTCTTCGCCCGGATGGCACCTTCCAGCCCCTTCACGATCAGGTCGGCCGCTTCGCCCCAGCCCATGTAGCGGAGCATCATCTCGCCGGAAAGGATCACCGAGCCCGGATTGACCATGTCCTTGCCCGCGTACTTGGGTGCGGTGCCGTGCGTGGCCTCGAAGATGGCGTGACCGGTAACGTAGTTGATGTTCGCGCCGGGGGCGATGCCGATGCCGCCCACCTGCGCCGCCAGGGCGTCGGAGACGTAGTCGCCGTTCAGGTTGAGCGTGGCGATGACGTCGTAGTCCTTCCCCCGGGTGAGGATCTGCTGGAGGAAGGCGTCGGCGATGGAGTCCTTGACGATGAGCCGGCCGGCGGTCTCGGCGGCCTTTTGCGCCTGGTTGGCGGCGTCCTCGCCCTGCGCGTCCTTGATGCGGTCGTACTCGGCCCAGGTGAAGACGCGGTCGCCGAACTCGCGCTCGGCCAGCTCGTAGCCCCACGTCTTGAAGGCGCCCTCGGTGAACTTCATGATGTTGCCCTTGTGCACCAGCGTCACCGAGCGGCGCCCGTTGCCCAGGGCGTACTCGATGGCCGCGCGCACCAGGCGCTCCGTCCCCTCGCGCGACACGGGCTTGATGCCGAAGCCGCTGCTCTCGGGGAAGCGGACCTTCTTGAAGCGGGGGCCGAAGTTCTCGGCCAGGAGCTGGGCGAAGCGGGCCGCGTCCTCGGTCCCTTCCTCGAACTCGATGCCGGCGTAGATGTCTTCCGTGTTCTCGCGGTAGATCACCATGTCCACGTCGCCGGGGCGCTTGACGGGCGAGGGGACGCCCTCGAACCAGCGCACGGGGCGCACGCAGGCGTACAGGTCCAGCACCTGCCGCAGCGCCACGTTCAACGAGCGGATGCCGCCGCCCACGGGGGTGGTGAGCGGGCCCTTGATCCCCACCAGGTAGCCGCGGAAGGCGTCCAGCGTGGCGTCGGGGAGCCAGCTCCCAGTCTTGTTGAACGACTTCTCGCCGGCCAGCACCTCCATCCAGTGGATCCTGCGCTTGCCGCCGTACGCGCGCTCCACGGCCGCGTCGAACACGGGCTGCGACGCCGCCCAGATGTCGGGCCCGGTCCCGTCGCCCTCGATGAAGGGAAGGATCGGCTGATCGGGAACCTGCAGGGCGCCGCCGCGGATCTCGATGCGCTCGCCGCCCGTGGGGGGTGTGGGCTGCCAGTCGGACATAATGTCGGCTCGTGCTGAAGTTTGGGTCAGGGCTCACACAGAGACACAGAGACACAGAGGAGTCTTCATCTCTCTGTGTCTCTGTGTCTCTGTGTGAGATCGCTCTTTTGGAACGCTACCGCTCGGCGATGGGCTTCACGCGGAGGCCGCGCGGGCCCACGTACTCCGCCTCGGGGCGGATCAGGCGGTTGTTGGCGTACTGCTCGAATAGGTGGGCCGTCCACCCCGGCGTGCGCGCCATGGCGAACACGGCGGTGAACAGGTCCATCTCGATGCCGAGCGTGGTGTACACCGAGGCCGAGAAGAAGTCCACGTTGGGGTAGATCTTCTTCCCTTTGGCCTCCATCTCCTCCCCCATCACCGTGCGGATCTGGTCCGACAGGTCCAGCCACCGGGTCTCGCCCGCCTCGGCCATGATCTTGTCGGCCAGCTCGCGCAGCACGGTGGCGCGGGGGTCGGTCGCCTTGTACACGCGGTGGCCGAAGCCCATCACCCGCCGCCCGCTCCCCAGCGCCTCGCGCACCCACTCCTTGGGCGACGTGCCGCTCTCGTCGATCTCGCGGAGCATGTTCATCACCTCCACGTTGGCCCCGCCGTGCGACGGACCCTTGAGGGTGCCGATGGCCGAGGTGATCGCGGAGTAGACGTCCGACAGGGTGCCCGCCGTGACGCGCGCGGCGAAGGTGGACGCGTTCATCCCGTGCTCGGCGTGCAGCACGAGCGCCACGTCCATGGTGCGGATGCGCGTCTCGTTGGCCTCTTCCCCGTTCAGCATGTAGAGGAAGTTGGCGGCCGTGCCCAGCTCGTCCCTGGGCTCCACCGGCTCCAGCCCGCGGCGGATGCGGTCGTACGCGGCGGTCGCGGTGGGGAGCTGGGCCGTGAGCAGGATGGCCTTGCGGCGAAGCTCCGGCTCCGAGTTGTCGTCGGCATTGGGATCGTACATCCCCAGCGCCGAGGTCACCGTGCGCAGCACCGCCATGGGGTCCGCGTCCCCGGGGAAGGCGCGGATCATCTCCAGGATCTCGGGGCGCAGGCGCCGCTGCGCCGCGATCTCCCGGCTGAGCTCGTCCAGCTGCTGCTGGTTGGGCAGCGCGCCGTTCCAGAGGAGGTAGCAGACCTCCTCGAAGGTGGTGTTCCTGGCGAGGTCGTCGATGTCGTACCCGCCGTAGATCAGCTCCCCGTTCGCCCCGTCGATCCAGCTCAGCCTCGACTGGCCGACGACTACCCCTTCAAGACCCTTGGCGGCCATTTCCGCTTTCCTCGAGCACGTATTCGAACGTAGATTGGACGGCTCTCCGCGGCGTGCCGCGGTGCCCCCGATGGGCGCCCCGCGGCGGTGCAGCAAACGGGCCAGCGGGGGCGGCCCAACATAGCAACGCCTCCGGATGGTCGCAAGGTGAAACGGGAGCACGCCCTTGCGCGGAACTGACGGCCCCGTTTTTCCATGTGCCCCCGCTCGTGCACGATTCGAGCGACGAGGAGCTGATCCAGCGCATCCTGAACGGCGAGGGGGAGCGCTATGCCATCCTGGTGGAGCGATACCAGGACGCTCTATTTCGTCATGCCGTCGGCATGGTGGGCGACTCGGACGCCGCCGCCGACCTGGTGCAGGACTCGCTGGTCAAGGCGTACACCCGCCTCCACACCTGCAACGAGCCCTCGCGCTTCGCCGCCTGGGTCTTTCGCATCCTCCGCAACCGCTGCCGCGACTGGCTCAAGAACCGCCGCCAGCACACCGTGGAGCTGCGCGACGACACCGCCACCACGGGCGACCACGAGGACCCGGTCGCCGTCCTGGAGCGCACGGAGCTGGGCCGCGTGGTGGAGAGCGCCCTCGCCCGCCTCCCCGAGGCCCAGCGCGAGGCCTTCCTCCTGAAGCACGTGGAGGGCCTGTCTTACGACGAGATGGCCGAGCGCCTGGAGACGGGGATCAGCGCCCTGAAGATGCGGGTGATGCGCGCGCGCGAGGCCCTTCAGTTGTTGCTGCGCGACGTGGTGTGAAGGCGGAAAACGGGCGGGGCGCTGACGGAAGGCCCTCACCCCCCCGACCCCCCTCTCCCAAGTTTGGGAGAGGGGGGCGCATTCCGACCACCCAGCCGCGCCCGGGCACCGTGGATGCCGCGGCGCGGGCAGATACTGAAGATGCGCCCCCTCCCCCAGCAGTTTGGGGGAGGGGGTCGGGGGGTGAGGGCCCTCCGTCAGCTCGCACCCATCTCTCCCGTCCGTCAGTCGTTCTCCCCGGCGCGCGACGCTTCCCGCGGGTCCGCGGCGTCGGCGGCGCCGCTGGCTTCGTCGGCGGCGATGGCGTGCTCGGCGCACAGGGTGGTTTCGGGGATCACCTCGAGGCGCGTCCACTCGATGTCCTTGCCGCACTGCGAGCAGCGGCCGAAGTTCTCCGGGCTGTCGTAGAGGCGGCGGAGGGCGTCGTCGATGGCGTAGAGCCGGCCGCCCTCCATGCTGGTGATCATGAAGTCCTTTTCCTGCTCCTGGCTTTCCGTCCCCACGTCGGCGGGGTGGAAGCGGTAGACGCTCAGCTCGCCGGACCGCTCGCGCAGGTCCTGCACGTTGGCGTCGTGATGGCCGATGGCGTCGAGCATCTGCTCGCGCTCGCGGATGAGGAGGCGCTCCACGGTGGTGCGCTGTTCTTCGGTCAGCATGTATGCTCCTGTCGTCGTCGTGCGCGGCGCCGCGCGGGCCACGTCACCCGGCCGTCTACAATGTCCGTGCCTGTTCTCCCTCCTCCACCCTGCCCGTGACGCAGAACCGCTCCTGGATCGCCGCGCACGCCCCCGGCATCGCCCTCGCCGCCCTGCTCGCCGCCGCGGCCGCCGCGCTGCAGGCGGTGGAAACGCGCTTTCTCACCCACGCCGTGGTGGAAGCGCTGGTCCTGGCCATTCTCCTGGGGATGGGCGTGCGGCTGGCGTGGCAGCCCGGCCCCAGGTGGGAGCCGGGGATCAAGTTCACGGCCAAGCAGGTGCTGGAGGCCGCCATCGTCCTCCTGGGCGCCTCGGTGGACCTCCCTCTCCTCCTGCGGGCGGGCGCTCCGCTGGTGATCGCCATCCTGGCGGTGGTGCTCTCGGGGCTGGTGTGCGGCTACGCGCTGGGGCGGGCGCTGGGCCTCAACCCGCGCCTCAGCACCCTGATCGCCTGCGGCAACGCCATCTGCGGCAACTCCGCCATCGCCGCCGTCGCCCCCGTGATCGGCGCGGAAAAGGAGGACGTGGCCTCGTCCATCGCTTTCACCGCCGTGCTGGGGGTGATCGTCGTCCTCACCCTGCCGCTGCTGGTACCGCTCCTCGACCTGACCCACTACCAGTACGGCGCCCTCGCGGGGATGACGGTGTACGCCGTACCCCAGGTGCTGGCCGCCACCTTCCCCGTCAGCGCCCTCAGCGGCGAGGTGGGGACGCTGGTGAAGCTGGTCCGCGTGCTCCTGCTGGGCCCGGTGGTCGTCTTCTTCGCCATCCGCGCCCGCAAGGTGGGCGAGCAGAAGCTGGCGACCGGCTCGTTCATCCCCTGGTTCATCGTGGGCTTCCTGGTCCTGGCCGCCGCCCGCTCCCTGGGCGCCATCCCCCCCGACGTGGCGGCCCCGGTTCGCGAGGTCTCCCGCTGGATGACCGTGGCCGCCATGGCGGCGCTCGGCCTCGGCGTGGACGTGCGCGTCCTGGGCAGAGTCGGCGGACGCGTGGTGCTCGCGGTGACGGGCTCGCTGCTGGTGCTGATCACCGTGAGCGCGACGCTGATCACGCTGCTCGGCATAGGATGAGGCTCATACGGAGACGGTCTCGGAAGTCAGAACCAGGCGGTTCGCACGTTGTCACGACTGGCGGCTCCAGTGTCTGCCGCCCACGGCTACCCCGAAGCGGTTCCATCCAACCAACACGGGTGCGCGGGTGCGCGCCAGGCTTCAGGCTCTCCCACCTTTTCGATCAGGCCACGCATGTCACACCTGCGAAAGCTGCGTTCCGCCACCCTGGCGGTCGTCCTCCTGGCCGCCTGCGACGGGGATCCCACGTCGGGGGAGAGGGAGCCCCGCTTCTCCAGCGTGAGCGCGGGGCCCGCGTCCACCTGCGCGCTCACCAGGGAGGGGGAGGCGTATTGCTGGGGGAACAACTCCATCGGCCAGATCGGCCTTGGATACGCCGACACCGTGCCCGTGGAGGTGCCTCGCAAGGTGCTGAGTGACAGGCGGTTCCGCAGCATCCACGCGGGGTATACGACATGCGCGGTGGACCTGGAGGGTGCGCTTCACTGCTGGGGCGGCGTCACGGGGGGCGTGGTCCGGGGGCCCACGCCGATGTTTCCGGAAACCCGCTTCGCCGCCGTCGCGCCGCACTTCAGTGGCGTTACGTGCGGGGTTACCTCGCAGGGGGGCACCGTATGCTGGGGGTACACGCCCTCGTCGCCCACGCCGCTCTCGACGGCGCCGGGAACGGAGGCGTTCCGGGAGGTGAGCGTGGGCAGCTACATCTTCGGTGAGGGAGGGAGCCGCCCGACGGTGATGCTGAGCCATGGGTGCGCCGTCACCCACACGGCGCAGGGGCACTGCTGGGGCAACAACTCCCGGGGGCAGCTGGGCACGGGAGACACGGCGCAGACCGCCGCTGCGCCGGTCCGGGTGGCCGGGAATCTCGCGTTCCGGACCATCCAGACGGGCGCGGTCAACACCTGCGGCCTGGACGTGGCTGGTTCGCTCTACTGCTGGGGCGAGGGCGTGCGGAGTCCCCAGCCGCGCGCGGCGGGACTGCGGTTCGAGTCGATGGACGTCGGGAGCGCCCACGCGTGCGCGGTGACCGCCGACGGGCAGGCATACTGCTGGGGGAACAACGCCAACGGAGAGCTGGGCACGAGCAAAACGGCTTCCTCCGCCGCCCCGGAGGCGGTGGTGGGGAGCACACGGTTCCGTTCCGTGAGCGCCGCGAGCAACCAGTACCATTACCGGATCGGCTCCCTCGGTACCGGGCACACCTGTGCAGTCGGCCAGGACGAGCGGATCTACTGCTGGGGGGACAACAGCCGCGGCCAGCTCGGCCGCCCCGGACGCGAGAGCAGCGGCGCGCCCCTGCGAACGGCCGAGCCCGTGAACTGAAGGCTCACACAGAGACACAGAGGCACAGAGGCACAGAGGCAACTTCATCTCTGTGCCTCTGTGTCTCTGTGTGAGCCCTTTTTCTTAGACCGTGGAAGCGAGCCAGGCGCTGAGCTTGGGGAGCAGGTGCTCGTCCTTGTTGAGCGCGGCGGTGGCGCCGGCGGCGCGGGCGCGGCTCAGCAGCGACTCGGGCGGCATCCCGCTCACGAAGGCGGTGGGCGTGGCGCTGAAGCTGGGGAGGCGGCGCAGCTCGGCATGGACCTCGAAGCCGTCCAGGCCGGGCATCTCCACGTCCAGCAGCACCGCGTCGGGAAGGCGGTCGGCGATGGCCTGGGCCCAGGCCAGGAGCTCGTCGCCCGTGCCGAACTTCACCACGTCGAAGCCGTGGTGGTCCAGCCAAACGCTCACCACCTCGGCGTGGATCTCGTCGTCATCCGCCAGCGCCACCAGGGGGCGCTTCGGGTCCGGGGTCAACATCATCGGGGGCCTTTGCATGTTTACTGGTCGCGCGCGATTCGCTCGCGCCAGAAGTCTGCCGCGCTCGACAGCACGCTTTCCGTGAAGCGGATGCCCATCGTGGCGTAGAAGCCGCGCCCACCCTGCTGCGCGAAGTCGGGGTCGCTCAGGTTGCCGAACCGGTAGCCGCCTTCCACCTCCACCCGCTCGCCCAGCGCCGCCACCAGCGCGGGAGCCAGGTTCCATCGGCTCTCGCGCCCCGTGGCGTCCAGCAGCAGGCGCCCATCCACCCGCGCCGAGAGCGGGCCGCGCAGGCTCTGCTGCAGCCGCGCGCCGCCGAAGTGCGCCAGGTTCGACACCGTCCCCAGCGCCGACGTGCTGTCGCCGCGCGAGGACCAGCGCACGGCGTAGCGCGCGCCGATCTCGGTGCCGGGGCGCGTGGCCCACAGCGCGTCCGCGGCGCCGATCAGCCGGCGGTCCTGCACGGTGGAGGAGCCGAGCCCGCCCGCGGCCAGGAAGGGGTTGATGGTGTTCCGCCACTCCACCTTGGCCAGCACGTTCAGGTCGTTGTGCTGCGCGGGGCGCATGGCCAGGCCCAGGAGCGAGCGGTCGCGGCGGGCGAGCTGCATCCCCTGCCCCGTGTTGCGGTTGTCCTGCCACCAGTCGTGCCGCGTCAGCAGCGCCGCCGAGGCGCCGATGGGAAGGTCGCCCGCCACGTCGATGCGGTAGCCCTGGGCCTCCACGCCGCCGTGCACCTCGCTCCGTGCCGAGAAGCGCAGGGCGCTGTCGGTGGGGAGGTACTCGACCCCCGCGCCGGCCGACCAGCGGTCGCGCTCCGTCTGCGCGAAGGGGAGGGCGCGCGTGGGGTCCAGCAGGGCCGCGCGGTTGAGGCCGAAGTGGCGCTCGCCCAGTACGTTCAGAGACCATCCGCCGGCCAGGCTCAGGCGCTGGTTCCAGCCCAGGACGGCGGAGTGCGAAGCGCGCTCGGCGTCCGCGCGCTCCAGGCCGCCCCACATCTGCCCGCCCAGGATGGCGTCGGTGCGCACGTTCACCGAGCTCAGGCCGTAGCTCCCCGCCGAGTCGCCGCGGGTGGTGACCCAGCGGTGCGAGCCCTCCACCCGGGTGTTGCCGAAGACGCGGTACGAAGCGCCCACGCCCATCTGGTCCGGCCGCGACGGCAGCGCGCCCTCGCGCAGCGGGCGGTGGTCGGAAAGGACGCGCGTTCCCTCCACGAACACGTCGGCGCGCGGCGTCACGGAAAGCGTCATCTTGCCGAGGGCGGAGGAGGCGGTGCCGCTCCCGTCGTCGTCGCTCGTCATCCCCGCTTCCGTCACCAGCGCGCGGCCCGCCAGGCGGTTGTTGCTGCGCAGCATGGTGCTGGCGCGCTCCATCCCGTACCCGTCGAAGCGCTGGCGGTCGTGCGTCAGGTTGAGGGTGTTGCCGTCGGCCACCCTCAGCTCGGCGATGGCTCGCAGCTCCTGCACGCCTGCGCTGAGGCGCGGGTCGGTGCCCGGCGCGAAGCCGGCGCCCACCTTCAGCCACTCCGCCCCGAGGCGCGCGCGGTCGCGGAAGAAGGCCCAGGAAGCCTCGGCGCGCCCGGCCCAGGCAACCGAGTCGGGCCGCTGCGAGCGCAGCATCTCGCCGCGCAGCGCCAGGCCGCCGCGGCGCAGGCGCAGCCCCGTGCCCAGCAGGTCCTGCCCGCCGAAGCCCGAGGTGGGCTCGCCGCCGTCGCGCACGCCCATCAGCGACAAGGCCAGCGTGTCGCCCACGGCGCCGCCCAGGCGCAGCACGCGGGCGGCATCCACCTCCATCCGCGCGCCGCCCACGAAGCGGGCCTCGCCCCCCGAGCGGCTTTCCATCATCGCCACCACGAACACGGGGTTCCCCGCCAGGTCGGTGGTGGGCACGGGGCGCTGCAGGAGCACCTCGCCCGTGGCGTAGTCGATCTGGTAGTCGTGCCAGCGCGACAGCTCCAGGCGCGAGATCACGCGGGCCGCGTTCTCACGGGCGCGCACCTCGATGGCCACCCGGTCCGTCCCCGGCCGCACTGAGCCGCCGAAGCGGTACGGGCCGGAGGTGCCGTTGCCGCGCACCTGGCGCTGGGCGAGCACCTGGTCCGTCACGCTGCCGAAGCCGCGCCAGGTCACCGCGCCGGTGGATACGCGCCCGGTCACGCCGGTCAGCGCGCGGCCGTACGTCCCCAGCCGCGGGTCGCCGCCGAAGTCGCCCGTCTCCACGTCGCCCATCTGCACCCAGTCGAAGCCGCGCTCCACGCGCGCCGAGATCTTCTGGGTGGAGGAGGAAAGGACGCGCCGCTCGCTCCCGTCGCCCAGGGTGGGGTAGCGCGACTCGTCGCCCGGGTCGTAGCCGCGGCCGAAGAAGTCGTCGCCCTCCTGGCCCCGGCGCGAGTCGAACGACACGCTCACCGTGGTTTCGCGGCCGACGGAGCCGCGCACCGTCACCGCGCCGAACGCGCCGGGGGCGGCGCCCACCCCCACCTGCCCCACGCCGGTGGCGATCAGCGGGCGGGTGGTGGGGAGCACGCGCAGCGGGATGCGCACCAGCGCCTTGCCGGCGGCCAGCCGCAGCTCGCCCGGCCCCACCACGTGGCCGGGGCGGAGCGGCACCCGCAGCCAGCCGGCGCTGTCCGCGCGCAGCTGCTGCCCGGCCGAGCCGGCGTCCTGGTCCGCGCCCAGCGCGTGGGCGCCGGTGCTCTCCACCGTCACCGCCACGCGGCCGCCCGCGGGCACGCCCCACGTGTCCAGCACCCGCACCCGCACCGTGTCCGCCCGCGGGGCGCCCGCGTGCAGGGTGGGCACGCCGACGACCTCGAAGCGCTCGGCGGCGCCGGATACGTGCAGCGCCAGGGTGTCGGCGCGCTGCTGCCCCCACGAGTTCTTCATCTCCACGCGCAGGCGGTGCGGACCGGCGCCCACCTGCACGCCGATGAAGTCCGCCACGCCGTCCGGGCGAAGCGTGGTCTCGGCGATGGCCGAGTCGCCGTCGAACAGGCGCACCGCCGCCCCGGGCTCGCCCTTCACGCCCACGAAGAGGCGGTTGGTGGCGATCACCGCGCCGTCCGCCGGGGCGAAGAAGCGAACCGCCGGGCCCGTGGCGAAGCTGCTCGCCTCGGCGGCCCTGCGCGTCTCCTCGGTGCGCGCCGGCGCCACGCGGGGCGCGCGGGGAGCGGAGTCCCTGGCTTCGGCGGCCGG
>CADCTW010000249.1 GCA_902805735.1 uncultured Gemmatimonadota bacterium
GATGGCGACGGGCTGGCGCTCCGCGGGGCGTGCCATCCACCCGACGCCCAGCGCCAGCAGCACGCTTGCCGCCCACCCCACGACGACCCAGGGGCGGCGGCGGCGCGCGGCGGGGAGCGGCACGATGCGGCGGGGCGCGACCTCGCCCGGATCGGCGCGGCCCAGGATGGAGGAGGCCGCGTCGCGGATGCGCCGCTCTTCGGCGGCGCGGGCGCGGCACGCCTCGCAATCCTCCAGGTGCCGCTCCACCCACCGCTCGTCGTCCGGCAGCTCGCCGTCGAGCCAGGCGTGCAGACGGCCCTCATCCACGTGCTGCATGCGTTCCTTCCAGGAGCGTGTGTGCCTCTACCAGCCGACGGCGCGCGCGGGCCAGGGTGGTGCCGATGGCTCCCCGCGCGAGCCCCGTCTGCGCCGCGATCTCGGGATAGCTCAGCCCCGCGTCCCACAGCAGCAGGACCTCGCGGTCGCGCTCGCTCAGCCTTTCCAGCGCCTGCCTCACCTTCGCCACCTCCTCCCCCTGTTCCAGCTCCGCCGCCGGGGAGGGCGCCGCGCGCGCCTCGTGCTCCGCCTCGTTCTTGAGGAGCGCCAGGTGCTTCTTGCGCCGGATCACCGTGCGCGCCTCGTCGCGGGCCAGGTTGGCGGCCACGTGGAAGAGCCAGGCGCGCGGGTTCTCCGGCTCGCGTCCCAGGGCGCGGGCGAACGCCTCCTGCGCCAGGTCCGCCGCGCGCTCCGCGTCCCATACCTTTCGGTATAGGAAGCGGACCAGGTCGCGGTGGGTGCTCCGGTAGATCTCACCCCAGTCTGCGATCACGGCGCGGCCGGCGAGCGGCGTTCGGGTGGATGGGCGGCCCTGGCGATGTATGACGCGCTTCCCAGGGCATCTTGCACATCGTCCCCATGCATGTGCAAGCGCCGCCTGGCGCGTCGTCCTAGTGGGGGAGCGCGGCTCCCTCGCCGCGCTCTCACTCCCACCGGATGCGCGGAGCTCGCCATGACCAAAGCCCTCGTAGGAAGCGCAGGATTGCTGCTCACGCTGGCGGGCGCCACCCTGGCGTCGCCGCCGGCCGCCACGGACGCCGTGGTCTTCACCGGGCGCGTGACCACGGCAGCCACCGCGCACCCCATCGCCGGCGCGACGGTACGGCTGGAGGGAAGCGCCACGGGCGCGCTGACGGGCCCCGATGGAAGCTACCGCCTCCTGGTCCAGGCCGCCCGCGGGAGGCGGGTGACCCTCACCGCTTCGGTGATCGGCCATGCGACCGCCAGCCGGGCCGTGCGCATCGACGGTGACACGGTGCGGGTGGACTTCGCGCTCGCCGCCGCCGCGCTGCACCTGGAAGGGCTCGTGGTGAACGCCGCGGCGGTCGCGCGCGCGCGCCAGGCCCTGGGGGCGGCCGTGCACGCCCCGCGGCCGGAGTGGAACACCGAATCGTACAACGTGATCGACGAGAACGCCTTCCGCGCCGTGCAGCACGAGCCGCTGTCCACCTTTTCGGTGGATGTGGATCGCGCCTCCTACGCCAACGTGCGGCGCTTCCTGATGGAGGGACGCCGGCCGCCCAGGGACGCGGTGCGCATCGAGGAGATGATCAACTACTTCCCGTACGAATACCCCGAGCGGACCGGCGGCCACCCCATCGCGGTGGCCACGGAGGTGGCGGACGCGCCCTGGCGCGCGGGGCACCGGCTGGTGCGCATCGGCCTGCACACGGCCCCGGTGGAGATGCGCGACGCGCCCGCCGCCAATCTCGTCTTCCTGATCGACGTCTCCGGCTCCATGTCGTCCGCCGACCGGCTGCCGCTGGTGAAGCGCTCGCTGCGCCTCCTGGTCCAGCAGCTTCGCGCGCAGGACCGGGTGGCGATCGTGGTGTACGCGGGGGCGGCGGGGCTGGTGCTCCCCTCCACGCCTGGAAATGAGCGGGGGACGATCCTGGACGCCATCGAACGCCTGGAGTCGGGCGGCTCCACGGCGGGCGGGGCGGGGCTGCGCCTGGCGTACGACGTCGCGCGCCGCCACCACGTCCGGGGCGGCAACAACCGCGTGATCCTGACGACGGACGGCGACTTCAACGTGGGCGTCTCCAGCGACGCGGAGATGGTGCGCCTGATCGAGGAAAAGCGCCAGCAGGGCACCTTCCTCACGGTGCTGGGCTTCGGCCGCGGGAACCTGAAGGACAGCAAGATGGAGCAGCTCGCCGACCGCGGGAACGGCAACTACGCGTACATCGACAACCTGCTGGAGGCGCGCAAGGTGCTGGTGACCGAGATGGGCGGCACGCTACTGACCGTGGCCAAAGACGTCAAGCTGCAGGTGGAGTTCAATCCCGCGCGCGTGCGGGCGTACCGGTTGATCGGCTACGAAAACCGGCTGCTGGCCAACCAGG
>CADCTW010000250.1 GCA_902805735.1 uncultured Gemmatimonadota bacterium
CCACCTGCGCGGGCTGGGCGTGGGCCCGGGCGCGCGCGTGGCTCTGTGCCTGGAGCACGGCGCCGGGATGGTGGCGGCGCTCCTGGCCGTGCTCAAGGCGGGCGGCGCCTACGTGCCGCTCGACCCCTCGCACCCCGCGGACCGGCTCCGCGAGATGCTGCACGACAGCGCGCCGCGGGTGCTGCTGACGCAGGCGGCGCTGGCCGGCGCCTTCACCGACGCCGCCCTGCCGGCGCTGGAGCTGGACGGCCCGGCGGCGCCGTGGGCCGGGGAGCCGCGCTCCAACTGCGGGGACGTGGGCGTGCGGCCGGAGGACGCGGCGTACGTCATCTACACCTCCGGCTCCACGGGACGGCCCAAGGGGGTCGTGGTCCCGCACCAGGGGCTGACCCACTACGCGACGTGGGCACGCGCGCGTTATGCGCCGGAGGGGCCGCTCGCCTTCGCGCTGTACTCCTCGCTGGCGTTCGACCTGACGGTGACCTCCATCTACGTGCCGCTCATCAGCGGCGGCTCCGTGGTGGTGTATGGGCGCGCGGAAAGCGGTGACGCGCCCATCCTGCGCGTGTGGACGGACGACCGCGTGGACGTGGTGAAGCTCACTCCCGCGCACCTGGTGCTGCTGGCGCAGGCCGGCCCCGCGCCGCGCCGCATCCGACGGCTGGTGGTGGGCGGCGAGGAGCTCAAGGCGCCGCTGGCGCGGGCGATGGTGGAAGCCTCGGCGGGGCGGCTGGAGATCCACAACGAGTACGGCCCCACCGAGGCGACGGTGGGGTGCATGGTGCACCGCTTCGACCCGGATGGGGATCGCGGCGCGGCGGTGCCCATCGGCGTGCCGATCGACAACACGCGCGTGTACGTGCTGGACGCGCGCGGCGAGCCGGCGCCGGTGGGAGTGGCGGGAGAGCTGTACGTGGGCGGGGCGCAGGTGGCCCTGGGCTACCTGGGCCGGGCGGGGCTGACGGCGGAGCGCTTCGTACCCGATGCGTTCTCCAGCGAGCCCGGCGCGCGCATGTACCGCACGGGCGACCTGGCGCGGTGGGGCGCGGACGGGACGATGGAGTACCTGGGGCGCAACGACTTCCAGGTGAAGATCCGCGGCTACCGGGTGGAGCTGGGGGAGATCGAGGCGCGGCTGGCGGAGCATCCGGAGGTGCGCGAAGCCGTGGTGCTGGCCCGCGACAGCCGCCTGGTGGGGTACTACGTGGCCGGCGAGGCGGTCGGAGCCGAGGTGCTGCGGGCGCACCTGGCGGAACACCTCCCGGAGTACATGGTGCCGGCGGCGTACGTGCGGCTGGAGAGGCTTCCCCTCACTCCCAACGGAAAGCTGGACCGCAAGGCGCTCCCCGCGGCGGAGGGCGACGCGTTCGCCGCGAGGGAGTACGAGGCGCCGCTGGCCGGTACGGAAGAAGCGGTGGCGGAGATCTGGGCGGAGGTGCTGGGTGTGGAGCGGGTGGGGCGGTGGGACCACTTCTTCGACCTGGGCGGGCACTCGCTGCTGGCCGTGCGCGTGATCTCGCGCGTGCGGCACGTGCTGCAGGTGGACGTCGCGCTGGGCGACCTGTTCGCCCGGCCGGTGCTGGCGGATTTCGCGCGCGGGGTGGAGGCGGCCGCGCGGGCGGAGCTTCCGGCCATCGAGCCGGCGGACCGGGGCGAGCCGCTGCCGCTGTCGTTCGCGCAGCAGCGACTCTGGTTCCTGGAGCAGATGGGCGGGCTGGGCGCCACGTATCACGTCCCCTCCCGGCTGCGCCTGAAGGGCGAGCTGGACCGCGCGGCGCTGCGCGGTGCGCTGGACCGCATCGTGGAGCGGCACCAGGCGTTGCGCACAGTGTTCGTGCAGGTGGACGGGGAGCCGGTGCAGCGGGTGCAGCCGGTGGATGAGAGCCGTCTCGCGCTGGAGGAGCACGATCTGGGCGGCCATCCGGACGCCGAGGCGGAGCTGCGCCGGATCATCGCGGCGGATTCCGCCGCGCCGTTCGACCTGGCGCGGGGGCCGCTGGTGCGCGCGCGCCTGGTGCGCCTGGCCGCGGACGACCACGTGCTCCTGGTCACCCTGCACCACATCGTGACCGACGGCTGGTCGACGGGGATCCTGGTGCACGAGCTGGGCGTGCTCTACGGCGCCTTCCGCCGCGGCGAGCCCGACCCGCTTCCCGCGCTCCCGGTGCAGTACGCGGACTACGCCGCGTGGCAGCGCCGCTGGATGGAGGGCGGCGTGCTGCGGGAGCAGGCCGCGTACTGGAAGCGCACCCTCGCCGGCGCCCCCGCGCTGCTGGAACTGCCGGCCGACCGGCCGCGCCCTGCGCGGCAGGAGCTGGCGGGCGACAGCGTCACGCTGGAGCTGGACGAGGAGCTGACGGCCGGGCTGCACGCGCTGGCCCGCCGGCACGGCGCCACGCTATTCATGACGGTGCTCGCCGGGTGGGCGGCGGTGCTGGCCCGGCTCTCCGGGCAGGACGACGTGGTGATCGGCACGCCCACGGCCAACCGGGGGCGGGCGGAGATCGAGGGGCTGATCGGCTTCTTCGTCAACACCCTCGCGCTTCGCTTCGACCTCGCCGGCACGCCCACGGTGGCGGAGCTGCTGGCGCAGGTGAAGGCGCGGGTGCTGGAAGCGCAGCAGCACCAGGACATCCCCTTCGAGCAGGTGGTGGAGCTGGCGCAGCCGGCGCGCAGCATGGCGCACACGCCCCTCTTCCAGGCGGTGTTCGCCTGGCAGAACACGCCCGGCCACCGGCCGGAGCTGCCGGGCCTCACGCTGGGCGCCCTGCAGGGCGAGGCCGGCGCGACGGCGAAGTTCGACCTGACGCTCTCGCTGCAGGAGTCGGGCGGGCGCATCGTGGGCGGCGTGGGGTACGCCACCGCCCTCTACGACCGCGGCACCATCGAGCGGTACCTCGGCTACCTGCGCCGGGCGCTGGAACAGATGGCCGGCGACGAGCACGCGCACGTGGGGCGCCTGGCGCTCCTCCCGGACGCGGAGCGCGCACAGGTGGTGGAAGGGTGGAACGCGACCGCCGCCGAGTTCCCGCGCGAGTCGTGCGTGCACGAGATCTTCGAGGCGCGGGCGGAGCTCACCCCGCACGCCCCCGCGCTGGTCTCCGGCGACGAGCGGATCAGCTACGCGGAGCTCAACCGCCGCGCCAACCGCCTGGCCCACCACCTCCGTGAGCGCGGCGTGGCGCCGGGCGCGCGGGTCGCCGTCCTCCTGCCGCGCTCGGCCGGGCTGGTGGTGGCCGAGCTCGCGGTGCTCAAGGCGGGCGCGGCGTACGTCCCCATCGACCCCACCTTCCCCGCGGCGCGCATCGCCTTCATGGTGGCGGACAGCGGGTCGGCGGCCGTGCTGAGCCGCGCGGGCGACGCGGTCCAGGACCTTCCCGCCCCACGCATCGACACGGATGCGCTCCCGCCCGGCGACGAGCGGAACCCGGGGCTGCGGCTGCCGGGGGAGGCGCCGGCGTACGTGATGTACACCTCCGGCTCCACCGGCCAGCCCAAGGGGGTGATGGTGCCGCACCGGGCCATCACGCGCCTGGTGCTGAACAACGGCTACGCGGACTTCCGGCCGGAGGACGGCGTGGCGTTCGCCGCCAACCCGGCGTTCGACGCCACGACCATGGAGGTGTGGGGCCCGCTCCTCAACGGCGGGCGGATCGTGGTCGTAGCGCAGGACGTGCTGCTCGACCCGCCGGCACTGGCCCGGCTGCTGGAGGAGCAGGGCGTCACGGCGATGTTCCTCACCACGGCCGTCTTCAACCAGTACGCGGCGAGCATCCCGGAGGCGCTTTCCCGGGTGCGCTACCTGATGGCCGGCGGAGAGCGGGCGGATCCGGCTTCCTTCGCGCGCGTGCTGGCGCAGGGCGGTCCGGGCTCCCTGGTCCACTGCTACGGCCCCACAGAGACGACCACCTTCGCGGCGACGCACCGCGTGGGCAGCGTAGCCGAGGGCGCGCAGAGCATCCCTCTGGGGCGGCCCATCTCCAACACGCGCGTCTACGTGCTGGACGCGCGCGGCCAGCCGGTGCCCACCGGCGTCACGGGGGAGCTGTACATCGGCGGCGACGGGGTGGCGCTCGGGTACCTGAACCGGCCCGGGCTGACGGCGGAGCGCTTCCTGGCCGATCCCTTCGCGGGGCGGCCGGGGGCGCGCATGTACCGCACGGGCGACCTGGCGCGGTGGCTGGCGGACGGGACGGTGGAGTTCCTGGGACGCGCCGACCTCCAGGTGAAGGTGCGCGGCTTCCGCATCGAGCTGGGGGAGATCGAGGCCCGGCTGGCGGAGCACCCGGATGCGGGCGAAACCGTGGTGCTGGCGCGCGAGGACGCACCGGGCGACCAGCGCCTGGCGGCGTACTACACCGGGGCGGCCGCGGCCGAGTCGCTGCACGAGCATCTCGCGGCGCACCTTCCGTCGTACATGGTCCCCGCCGCCTTCGTGCGGCTGGAGCGGCTTCCGCTGACCCCCAACGGCAAGGTGGATCGCCGGGCGCTCCCCGCGCCCGACGGCGACGCGTTCGGGACGCGCGGCTACGAGGCGCCCGCGGGCGAGGTGGAAGCCGCGCTGGCCGCGATCTGGTCGGAAGTGCTGGGGACGGAGCGGGTGGGGCGGTGGGACCACTTCTTCGACCTGGGCGGGCACTCGCTGCTGGCGGTGCGGGTGATCTCGCGCGTGCGGCAGGTGCTGGGCGTGGAGGTGGCGCTGCGCGACCTGTTCACCCGGCCCGTGCTGGCCGACTTCGCGGGCGGGCTGGGCGCCACCCCCGCCTCGCAGCTCCCCGCCATCGAGCCGGCGGACCGCGGGGAGCCGCTGCCGCTCTCGTTCGCGCAGCAGCGGCTCTGGTTCCTGGACCAGCTGGGAGGCGGCGGGAGGGCGTATCACATCCCGGTGCGGCTGCGCCTGCGGGGCGAGCTGCACCGCGAGGCGCTGGGCCGCGCGCTGGACCGCGTCGTGGAGCGGCACGAGTCGCTGCGCACCGTCTTCGCGCAGGTGGAGGGCCAGCCGGTGCAGCACGTCCGGTCGGCGGAGGCGGGCGGGTTCCCCCTGGCGGACCACGACCTGCGCGGCCATCCCGGCGCCGAGGCGGAGCTGCGCCGGATCGCGGCCGGAGAGACGGGCGCGCCCTTCGACCTGGCGGCCGGACCGCTGATCCGCGGGCAGCTCGTCCGGCTGGACGAGCACGAGCACGTGCTCCTGGTCACCATGCACCACATCGTCTCCGACGGGTGGTCCATGGGCGTCCTGGTCCACGAGCTCGGCGCCCTGTACGGCGCGTTCCGCCGCGGCGAGGCCGATCCCCTCCCGCCGCTGGGCATCCAGTACCCGGACTACGCCGTCTGGCAGCGGCGCTGGGTGGAGGGCGAGGTGCTCCGCGAGCAGGCGGAGTACTGGAAGGCGGCGCTGGCCGGCGCGCCCGAGCTGCTGGAGCTGCCGGCCGACCGCGTACGCCCCGCGCGGCAGGATTACGCGGGCGCCGCCATCCCGCTGGAGCTGGACGAGGAGCTGACCGCGGCGCTGGCGGCGCTCAGCCGGCGCCATGGAACGACGCTCTTCATGACCGTGCTGGCGGGGTGGGCCGCGGTGCTGGGCCGCCTCTCTGCCCAGGAAGACGTGGTGATCGGCACGCCCACGGCCAACCGGGGGCGGGCGGAGATCGAGGGGCTGATCGGCTTCTTCGTCAACACCCTGGCGCTGCGCATGGACCTTTCGGGCGCGCCCACGGTGGCGGAGCTCCTGGCCCGGGTGCGGGAAAGCACGCTGGGCGCGCAGCAGCGCCAGGACATCCCCTTCGAGCAGGTGGTGGACCTGGTGCAGCCGGTGCGCACCCTGGCGCACACGCCGCTCTTCCAGGTGACGCTCGCCTGGCAGAACACGCCGCGCGAGAGCGCCGCGCTGGAAGGGCTCGCGCTGGCGCCGGTGGGCGCGCCCTCCGCCGTCACGGCCAAGTTCGACCTGTCCCTCACCCTGGGCGAGTCGGGGGGCAGGATCGTGGGGGCGATGGAGTACGCGACGGCGCTGTTCGACTCCGGCACCGTGGAGCGCCACCTGGGCTACCTCCGCGCGGTGCTGGCGGCGATGGCCGCGGACGACGCGCAGCCGGTGAGCCGCATCCCGCTCCTGCCCGGCGACGAGCTCGCGCGCGTGCTGGAGCCGTGGAACGACACGGCCGCGCCGTACGCCAACGACGTTTGCATCCACGCGCTGTTCGAGGAGCGTGCGCGGCGGCAGCCGGACGCCCCGGCGGTGGACCACGGCGACGCCTCGCTGAGCTACGCCGCGCTGAACGCCCGCGCCAACCGGCTGGCGCACCACCTGCGCGCGCACGGGGTGGGGCCCGACGCGCGAGTGGCCGTGTGCATGGAGCGTGGCCCCGCCCTGATCGTGGCCCTTCTCGCCACACTCAAGGCGGGCGGCGCGTACGTGCCGCTGGACCCCGCGTACCCCGCGGAGCGGCTGCGCTACATGCTGGCGGACAGCGCGCCGGTGGCGCTGCTCGCCTCGCCGGCGGCCGAATTCGCCACGGGTCTCCCGGTGTTCGACGTGGAGGCGGGTGAGTCCGCCTGGGCGCACCAGCCGGCGGCGGACCCGCGGCCGGAGGGGCTCCGGCCGCACCACCTGGCGTATGTGATCTACACCTCCGGCTCCACGGGCACGCCCAAGGGCGTGATGGTGGAGCACCGCAACCTCGCCAACCTGGTGCACTGGCACGCCGACGCCTTCGCGCTCGCGCCGGGCGAGCGGGCCTCCAGCGTGGCGGGGGTCGGGTTCGACGCCGCGGCGTGGGAGATCTGGCCGGCGCTCTGCGCCGGAGCCACCCTGGCGCTGCCGCACGGCACCCGTGACCCCGAAGCGCTGCTGGAGTGGTGGGCCGGCCAGGCGCTGGACGTCAGCTTCCTTCCCACCCCGCTGGCGGAGCTCGCCCTTGAGCGCGGGGCCGCCCCGGCGGGCCTGCGCACCCTGCTAACGGGCGGCGACCGCCTGCGCCGCGCGCCGGCCGAGGGTCCCGGGTTCACGCTGGTGAACAACTACGGCCCCACCGAGACGACGGTGGTCGCCACCTCGGGCGCCGTGGGCGCGTCCGGGAAGCTCCACGTCGGGCGCCCCATCGCCAACGCGCGCGTCTACCTGCTGGACGGCAGCGGCGAGCCGGTGCCGCCCGGGGTGGCGGGGGAGATGTACATCGGCGGGGCGGGGGTGGCGCGTGGCTACCTGGACCGGCCGGAGCTGACGGCCGAGCGCTTCGTAGAGGACCTATTCCACGGCGGGCGCATGTACCGCACGGGCGACCTGGCGCGCTGGCTGGCCGACGGGACCATCGAGTTCCTGGGCCGCACCGACCTCCAGGTCAAGATCCGCGGCTTCCGCGTGGAGCCGGGCGAGATCGAGGCGCGGCTGGCGGAGCATCCGGAGGTGCGCCAGGCGGTGGTTCTCGCCCGCGAAGACGTTCCCGGAGACCCGCGGCTGGTGGCGTACGTCGTGGGCGAGGCGGCGGACGCCGAGGCGCTGCGCGAGCACCTCTCCGCGCGGCTCCCGGAGTACATGGTGCCCGGCGCGTTCGTGCGGCTGGACGAGTTCCCGCTCACCCCGAACGGCAAGCTGGACCGCCGCGCGCTCCCCGCGCCCGAGGGCGATGCGCTCGCCCGGCGCGGCTACGAGGCCCCGCTGGGTGACGCCGAGCTGGCGGTGGCCGCCATCTGGGCCGAGGTGCTGGGCGTGGAGCGGGTGGGTCGGTGGGACGACTTCTTCGGGCTGGGCGGCCACTCGCTGGGCGCGGTGCAGGTGGTTTCGCGGGTTCGCCTGGCGCTGGGCGTGGAGGCGGCCGTGGGCGACCTGTTCGTGCGCCCCGTTCTGGCCGACTTCGCGCGCGGGCTGGCGGCGGCGGCCCGCACGGGCGTTCCCCAGGTCCGCCCGGCCGAGCGGGGAGACCGCGTCGCGCTTTCCTTTGCGCAGCGGCGGCTCTGGTTCCTGGAGCAGCTGGGCGCCGGGGGACGGGCGTACCACGTCGCCCAGCGCCTGCGGCTGCGCGGCGAGCTGGACGCGGGGGCGCTTCATCGCGCGCTGGACCGGGTGGTGGAGCGGCACGAGGCGCTGCGCACCGTCTTCGTGCAGGTGGATGGCGAGCCGGTGCAGCGCATCGCTCCGGCGGGGGCGGGCGGCTTCCTCCTCCTCCATCACGACCTTTCCGGGAATCCCGGCGCGGAGGCGGAGCTGCGCCGCGTCGTGGCCGAGGAGTCCGCCGCGCCCTTCGACCTGGAGCGCGGGCCGCTGGTCCGCGGGCGCCTGGTGCGGATGGGCGAGGGCGACCACGTGCTGCTGGTCACCATGCACCACATCGTCTCCGACGGCTGGTCCATGGGCGTGCTCGTGGGCGAGGTGAGCGCGCTGTACGGCGCCTTCCTCCGCGGCGAAGCCGATCCGCTCCCGCCGCTCCCCATCCAATACGCCGACTACGCCGTCTGGCAGCGTCGCTGGGTGGAGGGCGAGGTGCTGCGCGAGCAGGCGGAGTACTGGAAGACGGCGCTGGCCGGCGCGCCGGAACTCCTGGAGCTGCCGGCGGATCGTCCCCGCCCGGCCGCGCAGGACACGCGCGGCGCGTACGCCGGGCTGGAGCTGGACGCCGAGCTGACGGCGGGGCTCAGGGCGCTGGGCCAGCGGCACGGCACCACGCTCTTCATGACGCTGCTGGCGGGGTGGGCCGCGGTGCTCGCGCGCCTGTCGGGGCAGGAGGACGTGGTGATCGGCACGCCCACGGCCAACCGCGGCCAGGCGGAGATCGAGGGGCTGATCGGCTTCTTCGTCAACACGCTTGCCCTGCGGGTGGACCTCTCGGGCGCGCCCACGGTGGCCGAGCTCCTGGAGCGGGTGAAGGCGCGGGCGCTGGAGGCGCAACGGCACCAGGACATCCCCTTCGAGCAGGTGGTGGAGCTGGCGCAGCCGGCGCGCAGCCTGGCGCATTCGCCCCTCTTCCAGGTGATGTTCACCTGGCAGAACGCGCCCAGGGGAACGCTGCAGCTTCCCGGGCTGGTGCCGGGCCCGGTCGGCTCGGAGGCGCACGTCACGGCCAAGTTCGACCTGTCGCTGGGCCTGCAGGAGACCGGCGGCCGCATCACCGGCGGCGTGGAGTACACCACGGCGCTCTTCGACGCGGCCACGGTGGAGCGCTTCCTCGGCTACTTCCGCACGGTGCTCGCGGGTATGGTGGCGGACGAGCGGCTGCCCGTGGAGCGCCTGCCGATGCTCCCGGCCGACGAGCGCCGGCGGGTGCTGCACGAGTGGAACGCGACGGAGGCGGAGTACCCGCGCGGCTCGTTCGTCCACGAGCTGTTCGAGGCGCAGGTGGAGCGCACGCCCGGCGCCGCCGCCCTCGTCTCCGCGGACGAGACGCTGACGTACGCGGAGC
>CADCTW010000251.1 GCA_902805735.1 uncultured Gemmatimonadota bacterium
AGCTCCACCACCATCTGCACGTTGTCGCCCGGCATCACCATCTCCACGCCCTCCGGCAGCGCGGCCGAGCCGGTCACGTCCGTCGTGCGGAAGTAGAACTGCGGGCGGTACCCGTTGAAGAACGGCGTGTGGCGCCCGCCCTCTTCCTTGGTCAGCACGTACACCTCGGCCTTGAACTTGGTGTGCGGCGTGATGGTCTTGGGCTTCGCCAGCACCATCCCGCGCTCGATCTCGTCCTTGGCCACGCCGCGAAGCAGGAGCCCGACGTTGTCGCCCGCCTGCCCCTCGTCCAGCAGCTTGCGGAACATCTCCACGCCGGTCACCGTGGTGCTCTTCTCGGAGTTCATCCCCACGAGCTCCACCGTCTCGCCCACCTTGATGATCCCGCGCTCGATGCGCCCCGTCGCCACCGTGCCGCGCCCCGTGATGGAGAACACGTCCTCCACCGGCATCAGGAACGGCTTGTCCGTCTCGCGGACCGGCTCCGGGATGTAGCTGTCCACCGCGTTCATCAGCTCGGTGATCTTCTGCCCCCACTCGCTGTTCGGATCGCCCGACTCCAGCGCCTTCAGCCCCGAGCCCATGATGATGGGGATCTCGTCGCCCGGGTACTCGTACTCGGAGAGCAGCTCACGGACTTCCAGCTCCACCAGCTCCAGCAGCTCCGGGTCGTCCACCATGTCCACCTTGTTCAGGAAGACGACGATGTACGGCACGTTCACCTGGCGCGCCAGCAGGATGTGCTCGCGCGTCTGCGGCATCGGGCCGTCCGCGGCAGACACCACCAGGATCGCGCCGTCCATCTGCGCGGCTCCGGTGATCATGTTCTTCACGTAGTCGGCGTGCCCCGGGCAGTCCACGTGCGCGTAGTGCCGCGCCGCCGTCTGGTACTCCACGTGCGCGGTGGAGATCGTGATCCCGCGCGCGCGCTCTTCCGGCGCCTTGTCGATGTTGTCGAAGCTGATGAAGTCCGCCAGCCCCTGCGCCGCCTGGATGCGCGTGATCGCCGCCGTGAGCGTGGTCTTGCCGTGGTCCACGTGGCCGATGGTGCCCACGTTCACGTGCGGCTTGTTCCGCTCAAACTTGGCCTTGGCCATTGGTTTGAATCCCTGTACCTGATGAGTTGTAGATGGCTGATTGGATTCCGCCCCTCGTGGGAGCTGGCGAACCGCCTCGGCCGCGAACCGGGTCCCAAGAACAGCAAACCTCGCCGCCTCACGCGCTGCGGCAAGGTGTTCCGGAACCAGGCAAGACGAGAAGAATAGCAGTGTTTACCGCAAAGGTCAAGGTCTCACACAGAGACACGGAGCCACAGAGAAAAACCCTCTTTTCTCTGTGGCTCCGTGTCTCTGTGTGACCCTTCTTTTTAGCCCCGGACCTTGGCCACGATCTCCTCGGCCTTGGCCTTGGGCACTTCCTCGTACTGCGCGAACTGCATGGAGTACACGGCGCGCCCCTGCGACATGGAGCGCAGGTTGGTGGAGTAGCCGAACATCTCCGACAGCGGCACCATGGCGTTGATCACCTGGGCCTCGCCGCGCTGGTCCATCCCCTGGATCTTGCCGCGGCGCGCCGAAAGGTCGCCGATCACGTCTCCCATGTAGTCGGACGGGGTCACGACTTCCACGCTCATCACCGGCTCAAGGAGCACCGGGCCCGCCTTGCGGGCGGCTTCCTTGAAGGCCATGGAGCCGGCGATCTTGAAGGCGATTTCCGACGAGTCCACGTCGTGGTACGAGCCGAACACCAGCTCCACCTTGACGTCCACCATCGGGTAGCCGGCGAGGACGCCGGTGTCCATCGCCTCGCGGAGACCCTGCTCCGAGGGCTTGATGAACTCGCGGGGGATCACGCCGCCCACGATCTTGTCCTCGAACACGAAGCCCTGGCCCGGCTCGGCCGGCATCATGTTGATCACCACGTGGCCGTATTGGCCGGAACCACCGGTCTGGCGGACGAACTTGCCCTCGACCTTCTCCACCCGCTTGCGGATGGTCTCGCGGTAGGCCACCTGCGGCCGGCCCACGTTGGCCTCCACCTTGAACTCGCGGAGCATGCGGTCCACCAGGATCTCCAGGTGGAGCTCGCCCATCCCGGAGATGATGGTCTGCCCGGTCTCGACGTCCGTGTGCACCTTGAAGGTGGGGTCCTCGTCCGCCAGGCGGCGAAGCGCCTCACCCATCTTGTCCTGGTCGACCTTGGTCTTCGGCTCGATGGCCACCGAGATCACCGGGGTCGGGAAGGTCATCGACTCCAGCACCACCGCGTTCTCCGGGTCGCACAGCGTGTTCCCCGTGGTGGTGTCCTTGAGCCCGATGGCGGCGGCGATGTCGCCGGCGCGCACCTCGGGGATCTCCTCGCGCTTGTTGGCGTGCATCTGCAGGATGCGGCCGAAGCGCTCGCGCTTGCCCTTGGTGCTGTTGAGCACGTGCGCGCCGCTGGCGATGACGCCCGAGTACACGCGGAAGAAGGTCAGCTTACCCACGAACGGGTCGGTCGCGATCTTGAACGCCAGAGCCGAGAAGGGCTCGTCGTCCGAAGCGTGGCGCTCGATGGGCGCGTCGTCGTTCTCCGGGTCCGTCCCCTTGATGGCCGGGATGTCCACCGGCGCGGGGAGGAAGTCGACCACGCAGTCCAGCAGCTGCTGCACGCCCTTGTTCTTGAACGCCGAGCCGGTGAGCACCGGCGTCATGGCGCCCGCGATGGTGGCGTTGCGGATGGCGCGGATCAGCTCCGTCTCGCTGATCTCCTCGCCTTCCAGGTAGCGGCTCATCAGGTCCTCGTCGTGCTCCACCGCGCCTTCCACCAGGGCGAAGCGGGCGGCCTCGACGGCGTCGTGCATCTCGGCGCGCACCGGGGCCTCACGCCACTCCTTCCCCTTGGTGGTGTCGTCGTACAGCAGCTCCACGCGGCGGATCACGTCGATGATCCCCACGAAATTCTCGCCGTCGCCGATGGGGAGGTGCACCGGGTAGGGCTTGGCGCCCAGCCGGTCGCGGATCATCCCCACGCAGCGCTCGAAGTTGGCGCCCGTGCGGTCCATCTTGTTGACGAAGCAGATGCGCGGCACGCCGTACTTGTCCGCCTGGCGCCACACCGTCTCCGACTGCGGCTCCACGCCGGCCACCGCGTCGAACACGCAGACGGCACCATCGAGCACGCGGAGCGAGCGCTCCACCTCCACGGTGAAGTCCACGTGCCCCGGGGTGTCGATGATGTTGATGCGGTACGTGTTGCCGAAGCGATCCCACTGGCAGGTGGTGGCGGCGGACGTGATGGTGATGCCGCGCTCCTGCTCCTGCTCCATCCAGTCCATGGTCGCCGCACCTTCGTGCACCTCGCCGATCTTGTGCGTGCGGCCCGTGTAGTACAGGATGCGCTCGGTCGTCGTGGTCTTGCCGGCATCGATGTGCGCCATGATGCCGATGTTGCGATATTTGTCCAGCGTAGTGGTGCGGGCCATGGTTCTTTTATCCAGTTACGCAGAAGCGCGGGGCGCGGGGACGGATCGTTCCGCCCGCCGCGCCGCCGCGGATCCTGACACCGTGTTGGTTGACCAGCGTGAAGGCTACCAGCGGTAGTGCGCGAAGGCCTTGTTGGCGTCCGCCATGCGGTGCGTGTCGTCCTTCTTCTTGATCGTAGCGCCCTCGTTGCGCGACGCGGCAAGAAGCTCGGCGGCGAGCCGGTCGGCCATCGTCTTCTCGCCGCGGGCGCGGGCATAGCCCACCAGCCAGCGCATGGCGAGAGCGGTGCGGCGCTCCGGGCGGACTTCCACCGGCACCTGGTAGGTGGCGCCGCCCACCCGGCGGCTCTTCACCTCGAGCACCGGCTTGGCGTTGTTCAGCGCGGCCTTGAAGATCGTCTCCCCCGGCTGACCGGAGCGCTCCTCGGCGATCTTCATCGCGTCGTAGAAGATCCCCTCGGCCGTCGACTTCTTGCCGTCGCGCATGAGGGTGTTGACGAACTTGGTGACCGACTCGCTCCCGAAGACGGGATCCGGAATGATCGGGCGCTTTACAGCGCGGTTGCGGCGACTCATTAGCGCTTCCCTCCCTTGCCCTTGACCGGAGCGCCCTTGCCCGCGGCGGCACCCGCCTTGGGCTTCTTGGCGCCGTACTTGGAACGGCCCTGGCGGCGATCGTTGACGCCGGAAGCGTCAAGGGTGCCGCGGATGATGTGGTAGCGAACGCCCGGGAGGTCCTTCACACGGCCACCGCGGATGAGCACGATGCTGTGCTCCTGCAGGTTGTGCCCCTCGCCCGGGATGTACGCCGTCACCTCGAAGCCGTTCGTCAGCCGGACGCGCGCGACCTTCCGGAGGGCCGAGTTGGGCTTCTTCGGGGTCGTGGTGTACACGCGCGTGCAGACCCCGCGCTTCTGCGGGTTGTTCCGCATGGCGGGCGACTTGCTCTTGTTGATGAGCGTCTGGCGCCCCTTGCGGACCAGCTGGTTAATCGTCGGCATACTTGAAAGCCAGGGGTAGACGAAAACGCAAAAACACTGGCGAAGGCCGCAGGCCCCCGCCGCCGCGAACCGAAAAAGTTGCGCGACAGACCGGAAAATGTAGGGGGATCAAGGGGTCGTGTCAAGCCCGGGAACAGCGGGGCTCACACAGAGACACAGAGGCACAGAGAACTTATCTCTGTGCCTCTGTGTCTCTGTGTGAGCTAACGCAGGGGGAGCCAGTAGCTGATCTTGAGGGCGAGGATGTTGTCGCCGGCGGCGTCCAGGGTCTCCAGGAGGTCGCGGGGGCCCACGATGCTGCCCTGGCGCTCGCGGGCGAAGCGGTCCTGCTGCCACACGGCGAACAGGGTGCTGCCGGGGCGCCACTCCCAGCGCAGCACCGCGTTGCTGCGGAAGGAGCGCACGTTGAAGTCGCGCGGGGACAGGCTGAACTGCTGGGTGCCGTCCGTCACGCGCAGCGTGCCGTCGGTGAGGGTGTCCACCTGTGTGCCGTCGGTGCCGTAGCGGCGCAGCTCGCGGCTGCCGGGCGCGGGGAGCTCGCCGAAGCCCTTGTAGCTCCCGCTGGCGGCGAACGGCTCGGCGTAGCCCTCCAGCGACAGGTCGGGGGTGAACGAATAGGTGAGGCGGAACTGGGTGGTGAAGGTGCTGCGGTCGATGGTGGAGAAGACGTAGCGCCTTCCGAACGTCTCTTCCCTTCCCCCCGCCCGCGTGGTGACGTACTGGCGCGGGTTGGTGCTGCGCAGGTAGTTGGGCGTTACCGAGAAGCGCCAGCGCGGGCTGGGGCGGATGGAGTAGCTGGAGAGGAGGCGGTAGGTGCGCTCCCCCAGCTCGCTCTCGCCGTAGTAGACGCGCCCCCGCAGCCGGGTGCGCGACGCGGAGTTGTTGAACACGTCCACGATGGTGACCCACGCCTGCCCCGTGCCCATCAGCGGGCCCCCGCGCGTGAGGTCGTCGCTGCGCGAGCGCAGGTCCACCCACCCGGTGAGCAGCGTCTCCCAGTAGTTCTTGAAGGTGAGCCGCGTGTCGCTGCGCAGCGCGGAAAAGTTCCGCACCCCGCCGAAGTTCCACAGGTTCTCGGTGGAGAGGGAGACGGAGTAGCTGCGCAGCAGGGGCCCGGGCTTCGTCTCGCGGTAGCGCACGCGCGCGAAGCCGAAGACGTCGTCCGCCGTGCCCTGGGCGCCCGCGTCGTTGACCTCGAAGCCGGGGGAGGTGGCGCTCAGCGACGCGTCCCACAGCCAGTGGCGGCCGCTGTTGCGCGCCGCGCCCAGCGAGCCCGTCCACCCGGCGAGCCCCGTGCGCCGCGGGTCCAGCGTCAGGTGGTCCGCGTCCGGGCGGTTGAAGTAGCGGGCGCTGGAGAGCTGCGTGTTGAGGAGCGCCGCCGTGTCGCCGGCCACGTGGCTGAAGCCCAGGTACCCGTTCACGGAATACTCGCCCCCGCGGAAGCGCAGGTTCCAGTCTGCGCCGCCCGCGAATGCCTGCCGGTGGAGAAGCTGCCCCAGCGGCTCGCCGGCGTCCAGGTCGCGCGCGGTGCCGGTGAAGCTCACGCCCGCCGTGGACTGCGCGGCGCCGAACTGCCGCTGCGCCCGCATCACCCCGAACGCGGTGACCGGCGCCACGGGGATGCGCTGGATGCGGCCGTCTTCGGCGCTGAAGGTGCGCGCGTGCTCCGCCCCCGTCACCGCCGCCAGCGCGCCGATGGAGGTGCCGTTGCGCAGGCGGCCCGTCAGCTTCCCCGCGCCCAGGATGGTGCTGGTGCCCGGGAAGTCCACGTAGTCGCCGTCCGCGCCGCCCGACGGCGCGGCGCCGATGCGGCGGGAGTAGAAGTACGTGGGGCCGCGGCCTTCCAGGAGCTGGCTCCCTTCGATGAAGAAGGGGCGCCGCTCCGCGAAGAAGGTTTCGAAGGCGGAAAGGTTGACCTCCGCCGGGTCCGCTTCCACCTGCCCGAAGTCGGGGTTGACGGTGGCTTCCAGCGTCAGGCTGGGCCCCAGCCCCATCTTCACGTCGCCGCCCACGCGCGCGTCCAGCGTGCTCCCGTCGTCGAACGGGTTGCCGCTGCCGGGGGCGGCGTGGAAGGTCCCGCCCGCCGCCACGTACGGCATCAGCTCCACGCGGCGCGAGGGGCGCACCCCCTCGATCCCGGTCAGGTCGCCGAAGCGCGAGGCCCACGCGCGCTCCTGGCTGGGGATGGGGATCCAGAAAACGTCTTCCTTGGTCGCCGGGTCCCAGCGGTCGATGTTCAGCCCCCACGTCTGCGCGCTCCCCGCGGCGAAGCGGAGCTGCGAGAATGGGATGCGCATCTCCGCCGTCCAGCCCAGCGAGTCGCGGGCGGAGCGGGCGGTCCACACGGGGTCGAACGACACGTCGGTGTCGTTCTCGTCGTCGCTGGGGTGGTACCAGTCGATGCGCGTTCCCGCAGCCGTCACGCCGAAGCTGTAGGCGGTGCGCCGGTCCAGGTACGTGTCCAGCGAGATCCACAGGTGCTCCGCCTGGTTGCCGTCGTCGCGGCGGCTGACGGGGGCCTGGATGGATGCCGGGTTCTTTTTGTACATGCGCGCGCCCACGTACAGCGCGTCCGCGTCGTACACGAAGCGGACTTCGGTGCGCTCCGTGGGCTCCGCGCCCTCCTTCGGCTGCTTCTGGACGAAGTCGCTGAGGATGGGCGCCGCCGCCCAAGCCGCGTCGTCCAGCCGCCCGTCCAGCACCGGAGCGGCGCCCACGACGCGCACCGCCCGCGCCTGCTTGCGCTGCTGCGGGCGCACGCTGTCGCGCTGGGTGCGCGCACTGTCCCGCAGTGCGCGCGCGCTGTCGGCCTGGGTCTGCGCGGACGCGCCGGGGGCGAGCGCGAGTGCCGCGCAGGCGAGGACCAGGAGCGATTTCATCGGGCACCGCGGGTGAGGTGGCGCAGCACCAGCGCGCGCTCGGTTTCCGACCGGATGGTGCGCACCGCGTCCATGAAGGCGCGCGAGATCCCCTCGTCGTCCAGGCGCGAGGCGGGAAGCTGCGTGAGCACCAGGCGCTTCTCCACGTCCGATTCGATGCGGCCGGCCGAGCGCAGTGCGGCCAGGATCACCGGGCGCGACGGGGTGCCGCGGCGCAGCACGGGGGTGAGGACGAGGCGCCGCTCCACGCTGGAGTCCATGCGGTCCACCGCCACGAAGAAGGCGGTGCGCGCGGCCGCGTCTTCCAGGTCGTGGCGCGTGGCGACCTCGTTGAGCACGAGCCGCGTCTCCACGTCGGAGCCGATCATCCCCGTGGTGCCCAGCAGGGCGGCCAGCCGCGCGCCGCCATCCGCGTCGCGCACCGCCCGGCTCAGCACCAGCCGCTTCTCCACGTCCGAGCCGATGCGGGCGGCTTCGCGCATGGCCCGCACGTACTCGCCCTCGCCGAGCGGCGCGCCGGAGAAGAGCGCGTTGAAGTACATCCGCCTCCCCACGTCGCTGCGGATGCGGCCGATCTCGTCCAGCACCCCGCCCACCCCGCGCCGCGAGCGGATGCGGGCCACGCGCCCCTCCGCACCCAGCCCGCTCTCGCGCACCGCGTGGCCGATCACGCGGCGGAGCCACGCCTGCCCCTCCGCGTCCATCGCCCGCTCCCGGCCATCCACCGTATACGTCAGGCGCACCCCGTCCCCCGCGGGACGGAACTCGGCGCGGCGCTCGGGCCCGCGCCCTTCCTCCTCCACCGTCATGCGCCCGTCCGGAGAGAGGTCCGTAACCCAGTCGCCCGCGTCGTTGAACTCCACCCGCCCGGTCCCGCGAATCTCCAGCCGGTGCCCACCGTCGACCGTGGAGTGGGTCCACCGGCTCGTGTTCCCGCTGTCGATCCGCACGTTCCTCTGCCCCGCGGCCGGAGCCGCGAAAAGGGCGAGGGCGAACAGGAGCGGGGCGCCGCGGCGCAGGAGACTGGTCATTCGCGTCCTCCGGATGTCAGGTGAAGTGTTGAAAAATCAGCATTTGCGGCCGAGCCAACTCGTCTCTGTGTCTCTGTGTGAGCGCCCGCGCCCAGGAGCGATTGTCTTTGTGAGCGCCCGCGCCCAGGAGCGATTGTCTTTGTGAGCGCCCGCTCCCAGGAGCGATTGTCTTTGTGAGCGCCCGCTCCCAGGAGCGATTGTCGTTGTGAGCGCCCGCCTCAGGAGCGATTGAAATCGCCGCTGGGACTACGCGAAGTCCTCTGCGAGGACTGTACGGTTGCGCCTGAGCCGGGGGCAGCAGTCCGCGAAGGCGGACTTCGTGTTTCTCCAGCGGCGATTTCAATCGCTCGCGCCCGCTGTTGCCCGCTCGCGCCCGCTGTTGGCCGCTGTTGGCCGCTGTTGCCCGCTGGTGCCCGCTGGTGCCCGCTGGTGCCCGCTGTTGCCCGCCGGTGCCCGCCGGTGCCCGCTCGCGTCTTCGGCGGGCGGACGTGACCCGCCCGGTGAACCCCGCCGTTTACTTCAGCATCCGCTCCAGCGTAGCGATCATCCACGAGCGCGCCGCCTCGTCAAACGGGCGGAGTTGGCCGTCGATCCGCTGCGTGAAGCGCATGGAGCCGTCGGTGACGCGGTCGCCGCGGATGACGCGCATGCGGCCGGCGGCGGACTCCTCGAGGATCAGGACGCCGTCCGAGCCGATGGTGCGCAGCTGCAGCGGGTCGCGGCCGAGCACCACGCTCCGCATCCGCAGCCGCAGGTAGCGGCGCTGGGAGCCGGACTCCGTGCTCACCAGCTCCGTGTCCCATCCCCTTTCGCCGCTGGGCGGCAGCGGCGTCGCGGAGCGGCCCGCCGCGGGCGTGTCGTCGCGCGCCTCGGGGCCCAGCAGCGCCGCGAGGGCCATGCGGCGATCGCTGTCGGACGACATCGAGCGGACGGCGTCCATGTACCCGGCGCGGGCGGCGCCCTGTACGTTGTGGCGCTCGGCGGCGGAGACCAGCACCAGGCGCTTGTCCGTATCCGAATCCATCGCCGCCGTCGCGCGCAGGATCGCGGCGAGCGCGGTGGGGCCGGGACGCATGCGCTCCAGCACCTCTGTGAGCACGAGGCGCTGGTCCGTGGACGACGTGAAGCGCTCGAGCGCGACCGTAAGAGCCGGCGGCACGTCGCCGCCGAGCGCGCGGTGGGCGAGCGCCGGCGTGAGCAGCAGCCGGCGGTCCGTGTCCGAGCTCATGGTGTGCGTGGCCTGGATGATGGCCACCACGTGGTCGCGGCGCAGGTCGGGGCGCTTCAGCAGGTCCTGCAGCACCAGCCGCCGCTCGGTGGACGACTGGATCTCCGCGGCCAGGCGGATGATCTCGGCGTACAGGTCGGCCCCGCCGCCCGAGTGCGCCGCGCTCATCATCTCCGCCAGTGTGGACGCGGGCACGGACGCGGCGGCGGCGAGCGAGGGGACGGACGGCAGCGACGGCTCCGACGGCCTGGACCCGGCCGACGGCTGAGACGGCGAGGACGGCGAGGACGGCGAGGACGGCGAGGACGGCGAGGACGGCGAGGACGGCGAGGACGGCGAGGACGGCGAGGACGGCTGCGATGCGGCGGACAGCGGCGAGGCCGGGTCCGCGAGCCGGTCGTCGAGCGCCGCGTCGGCTGCCGCGGGCACCAGCGCGCTCGCGGGAGGCACCTGCGCGCCGGCCATGCGCAGCACGGGGGCGGTCACCTGCGCCTTCACCGTGAGCGGCTCGTCCAGGCGCGGCTGGGCGGGGCTGAGCGCGGCCAGCGGGAGGATGCACAGCGCGCCGCCCGCCAGGGTGGCGAGCGCCACCGCGCGGCCCACGCCGCTGCGCGGCACGGCGGCGTCCAGGATGGCCAGCAGGCGCCCCTCGAACTGGGAGCGGCGGGCCATGGCCAGGGCGGCGGCGGGGCCGGAGGAGGCGCCCAGCGAGCGGACGATGTCCAGCAGGTGGTCCGCGTACACGGCCGGCCGCGCGCCCAGGGCCAGCACGGCGTCGTCGCACGCCTGCTCGCGCTCCTGGCGCAGGCGGCGGGCGGCGGCCCACACCAGCGGGTTGTACCAGTGCACCGCCACGGCCAGGTGCGCGATCCACTGCGTGAGCGCGTCCCAGCGGCGGATGTGCGCCAGCTCGTGCGCCAGCACCACCGTCCGCCGCTCCTCGCTCCACCCGTCCGCCCCCGCGGGAAGGAGCACCACCGGGCGCATCACGCCCCACGTCATGGGCACGGTGGCGTGTTCGCCGCGCAGCAGCGTGACCATCCGCCCCAGCCGCAGCCTGCGCGCGAGCCCGTCGGTGAGCGAGGTCCAGCGCGCGTCCGCCAGCTCCGCCGAGCGCCGCTCCACCCACCAGATGCGCGCTACGCCCGCCAGCAGCCGCAGCAGCAGAATCGCTCCCCCCGCCGCCCAGATCCCCAGCGCCCACGTCATCCAGGGGATGCGCGACACCGGCGCGGCGCGGACGGGCTCGGCCACCGGGAGCACCTCCCGCGCCACCGGGGCCGCGTCCCGCGAGGGCGCGACGGGCTCCACCCGCGGCGCCTGCACGGCGAGCTCCGCCGGCACCGGAACCACGCGCCACTCCGGCACCACGCGGCCCAGGAAGGGAAGGACGAGCACGCCCGCGAGCGCCACCGTCCACACCAGGTGGCGGGTGGCGGCGGATGCGCGGCGCAGGAGCGAGGTGGCGGCCAGGGCCAGCAGGAGCACGGCCGTGGTGCGGATCACCACGCCGGCGATGGCGGAAAGGGCGAGCGGGGTCATGACTGTTCCTCCTCGCGGCGGGCCTGGTCGATCAGCTTGGCGAGACGCTCCAGCTCCGCGGGCGAGGGGCGGGCGTCCTCGATCAGCGCGTTGACCACCTGCTCCGGGCTCCCGTTGAAGAAGGTGCGCAGGAGGTGGTGGAGCGCGTTGGTGCGGGCGCGGCTGCGGGGCGTGGTGGGGAGGTAGACGTAGCGCTTCCCATCCATCTCGTGCTTGAGCTGCCCCTTCTCCTCCAGCAGGCGGAGGGCGGCGCGCACGGCCGAGTACGTGGGCGGATCCGGGAGGTCGTCCAGCACTTCCGCGGCGGTGGCGCGGCCGCGGCGGAAGACGATGTCCATGATCTGGCGCTCACGGCGGCTCAGCGTCGACGTTTCCATGCGGCCCGTTTCGGGAAGTGCGGAAAAAACAACACGTGCTGAAGATTCAGCACTTGATCCGGAATGTCAAGGGATTCGTGAAAAGATGAAAAGCAGGGGCATCACACAGAGGCACAGAGGCACAGAGGCACAGAGGCACAGAGAACCCTTACCCGGGAGGCCCGGGGGCAGTAACGTGTCGCATCTCACGTGAAAAGGGGGAGAGGATGGAGGAACGGACGATCGGCGGGCTGCGGGTGTCGGCGCTGGGGCTGGGGTGCATGGGGATGTCCGAGTTCTACGCGGGGCGCGACGAGGCGGAGTCGCTGGCGACCATCGACCGGGCGCTGGAGCTGGGAGTCACCTTTCTGGACACGGCGGACATCTACGGGCCGTACACCAACGAGGAGCTGGTGGGGCGCGCGATCGCGGGGAAGCGCGACCGGGTGGTGCTCGCGACCAAGTTCGGCATCGTCCGCTCGGAGGACCCGCAGGCGCGCGGCGTCAACGGCCGGCCGGAGTACGTACGCCGGTCGTGCGAGGCCAGCCTGCAGCGGCTGGGGGTGGACCACGTGGACCTCTACTACCAGCATCGCGTGGACCCCAACGTCCCCATTGAGGAGACGGTCGGGGCCATGGGGCGGCTGGTGGAAGACGGCAAGGTGCGCTTCCTGGGGCTCTCCGAGGCGGGCCCGGAGACCATCCGCCGCGCGCACGCCGAGCACCCCATCACCGCGCTGCAGACGGAGTACTCGCTCTGGAGCCGCGACCCGGAAGACGAGATCCTCCCCACGGTGCGCGAGCTGGGGATCGGGTTCGTGCCGTACAGCCCGCTGGGCCGGGGCTTCCTAACGGGCGCCATCCGCACCCCGGACGACCTCGCGGAGGACGACTACCGCCGCCACTCCCCGCGCTTCCAGGGCGAGAACTTCGCAAAGAACCTGGACCTGGTGGCGCGCATCGAAGAGATCGCGCGCTCCAAGGAGTGCACCCCCGCGCAGCTCGCCCTCGCCTGGGTGCTCGCGCAGGGCGACGACATGGTCCCCATCCCCGGCACCAAACGGCGCAGGTACCTGGAAGAAAACGTCGGCAGCCTCCAGGTGGAGCTGACCCCGGCAGACCTCGCGCGCATCGACGAGGTCGCGCCCCACGGCGCCGCCGCCGGCCAGCGCTACCCCGATGCCGGCATGCAGATCGTGGGGCGCTGACGCCTCTCTCCGTGTCTCTGTGCCTCTGTGTGAGCCCCGCTGTTTGAACAATCGTGCGGCCGTCGGGTAAATCCGCGGTCGCACGAGGTTCCCCTCCCCTTCCCTGCCGGATGCAATCGTCCCCAGAGCGGGTTGCGCTCCCGCGGGAGCTCGCGAACTTCCTGATCGAGCTCGCCATCGCTCTCCAGAGCCATGGCGTGTACCCGGCCGGGCATCCCTTCCTGGTGCGCAGCGCCGACGCGGTGATGCGCCGCCTGGAAGGGCTGCTGCTGGACCGCGACTCCGTGGCATTCGGGGTGGCCCGGCAGCAGCTCGTCATCGAGGGGGTGGCAACCGAGTCCGGGAATCCCGTGCTCAGCGGGCTGGCGGGGCGCCTCCACCGGCACCGCGTGGGCGCCGTCACGCTGGGCCGCGGCGCGAGCGCGGAGGACGTGCGGGCCTTCCTCACCCTGCTTTCCTCGGAAGCGGAGGTGAGCGGGCCCGCGCTGGGAGCCGGCGGCGAGGCGGTGTCGTGGGGGGCCATCCGCCTGCACCCGCTCTCGTACGCCCAGCTCGAGCTCTCCGGCGACGGCGAGGCCGGGGCCCCCGAAGACCCGCGGGCGGCGCGGCTCTGGATCGGGCTGGCCCGCGCGGCCGTGGAGACGGACGCTGAGGGCGCGCCGGAGCCCGCGGCGGTGGCCGACGCCATCAACCAGCAGGCGCACGAGGTGGCCTACGACCAGGTGATCGTGGGCTACCTGCTTCAGCTCGCCAACGAGCTGCGCCACGGCGACGAGCGCGGCTCGGCCGAGGTGCGGCGGCGGCTGGGGCAGATGATCGGCGGGCTGAAGCCGGAGACGCTGCGCCGCCTGGTGGAGATGGGCGGCGACGACACGCAGCGCCGCCGCTTCCTGCTGGACGCGTCGCACGGCTTCGCGGCCGAGGCGGTGGTGCGCCTGGTGCAAGCGGCCGCGGAGGCCAGCGAGCAGAACATCTCGCACTCGCTCCTGCGCCTCCTGGCCAAGCTGGCCTCGCACGCGGAGCGCTCCGGCGGCCCCGTGCGCGCCGTGGCCGAGAGCGCGCTCCGCGACCAGGTGCAGCTCCTGATCTCGGGGTGGAGCCTCCCGGATCCCAACCCCGGCACCTATTCCGTCACGCTGGACGACCTCGCGCGGAGCGCCGTGGGCGTGGCGGGCGTCCTGCCGGGGCCCAACGACCCGGAGCCCAGCCGCATCATCCGCACGGCGCTGGAGGTGGACGCCGCCGGCACCACCGTGTGGACCGCGCTCGCGCGCATGGCGGCCGCCGGCGAGCTCCCCGTGCTTATCGCCCTGCTGGAAGACGCGCCGCGGGGGTCGCGCTTCGCCGCCGCCGCGTGGGACTTCCTCGCCACGCGTGACAGCGTGCACGCGCTGCTCGCCGCGGGGCCGGAGGGAAGCGCGGCGCTGGACCGCCTGCTGGAGCGCATGGGCGACGCGGCGCTGGAGCCGCTGATGGACGAGATGATCGACTCGGAGCTGCGGGTGGTGCGCCGCGCGGCGCTGGCGCGGCTGGGGCGGATGGGCGCGCGCGCCGCCGCCGACGCCGTGCGCCGCCTGGGCGACGGGCGGTGGTACGTCGTCCGCAACCTGCTGGCGGTGCTGCACGAGGCGGAGCCCTGGCCGGCGGACTTCTCCCCCGCCCCCTTCCTGCGGCACGACGACGCCCGCGTGCGCCGCGAAGCCGCCCGCCTCGCCTTCCGCCTCCCGGCCGAGCGCGCCCGTGCCCTGGCCATCGCCCTCGTGGACAGCGACGAACAGGTGAACCGCATCGCCCTGGCCGAGTGCGCGGCCGAGTGCCCGCCCGCCGTGCTCCCCCTCGTCTCCCACCGCGCCGTGGACGCCGCCACGGACCCCGAGCTGCGCCTGCTGGCCATTCGCGTGCTGGGAGCCTCGCGCGAAGCCCCCGCCGTGCAGATGCTGGTGCGCCTGGTGGACGGCGGGCAGAGCTGGCTGCGCAAGCCGCGCCTGGCCGTCCCCACCCCCGAGATGCTCGCCGCCCTCGCCGCGCTGGCCACCGGGTGGCCCGGCCACCCTTCCGCCGCACCCTTCCTGGCGGCCGCCCTGCGCTCCACCGACCCCGAAGTGATCCGCGCCGCCCTCACCCGCGCGGAAACCCGATGAGCGACGCGTCGCGCTTCCTCACCGGCTTCGCGCAGGCGCTGGCCACCATGTCGCTGTACCGCGACGGCCACCCCGCCCGCGAGCGCGCGGTGGACGCCGCCTACGCCGCCCTGGCCGACCTGCAGGCCGTATCCGCCCGCCAGTACTTCACCTTTCTGGGCGACGAGGTGGTGCACGGCAGCGAGCCGCTGCGCGAGCTGCGCGGGTGGGAGTGGAGCGCCAGGCTGGTGGGCGCCGGCGTGCAGCGATTGGAATTGGACGAAGAGGTGACGCGCGAGGAGCTGGAGGGGCTCCTGGAAGAGATCCTCGCCCGCCTCACCCTTTCCGTCGTGGACTCGCCGGAGATCCACCAGCTCCGCCGCACGCGCATCCGCTTCGGCTCCGTGGGCATCCGTGGCGAGGCTGACGACACGGCCACCCCCACAGCGGCGCTGGACTACTCGCTGGTGGACGAGGTGCAGGCGATCCGGTGGATGCACGACGAAGTGGAGCGCAACCGCCCCGTTCCGCTGGCGGAAGCGGAGGCGGTGGTGCGCTCCCTTTCCGTGGCGATGCACGGCGACAGCCAGATCATCCTGCCGCTCCTGCGCCTGCGCAACCACGACGAGTACACCACCACGCATTCCATGAACGTGGCGGTGCTCACCATGGCGATGGCCGAGTTCCTGGGCTACCCGGGCGGCGACATCCGCTCCTTCGGCGTGGCGGGGCTCCTCCACGACATCGGCAAGGTGAGGATCCCGGCCGACATCCTCAACAAGCCCGGCAAGCTGACCCCCGAGGAGCGCGCCATCATCAACGCCCACCCGGTGGAGGGCGCGCGCATCATCCTGGACAGCGAGAAGAGCCTGGACATGGCGGCGGTGGTGGCCTACGAGCACCACCTGATGCACGACGGCGGCGGCTACCCGTCCCTCCACTACTGCCGCACCTGCCACTCCGCCAGCCGCCTCGCCCACGTCTGCGACGTGTACGACGCCCTGCGCACGCACCGCCCCTACCGCGCCGCCTGGTCCTCCGGCGCCGTGCTCAAGTACATCGAAGAGCGCGCCGGCACCGAGTTCGACCCCGACGTGGCCCACTCCTTCGTGCGCATGATGCGCCAGTGGGAGCACCGCTTCGCCACCCTCGAGGACGAGCGCGCCACCATCAAGATCTAATACCAAACACTGTGAACTTTTGTGCATCTTCGGTTTACCTTCGGCAACCCTGGCCGAAACTGAAGATGTACAGAGACTTACCTGATATTCACGAGCCTCTCGAGGAGCTCGAATCCCAACTCCGTGCGGTGCGCAACGCACAGATTCGCCGACGTATCCATCTGCTCGTCCTGATCCGTTCCGGAAAGGTCCGCACGCGACTGGAAGCTGCCGAGCACTTCGCTGTGCACCGCAACACCATCCGCAACTGGCTCGACCTTTACTGCGCGGGTGGTGTTGATCGGTTGGTCCAAATCGCGCCTGGCGGGGTCCGCCCTGAACCGCGTGCGCTCCCCAAGCGGGTGCTCGCCGCGCTCAAAGCCCGGCTGGACTCTGAGGGGTTCGAGAGCTACACCGAAGCGCGCCGCTGGCTTGAACAGGAGTTCGATCTCTCCGTGCCATACTCAACCGTGCACGGCGTCATTCGCAGGCAGCTCGGTGCCAAGCTGAAGCGGGCGCGGCCTGCCCATGTAAAAAAAACGATGCTGAGGCCGCGGGCTTCGCCGGTCTGCTGAAGCGCAGACTGGACGCAATCAATGCGTTCTCCGCAGCGCCCGTTCGCCTGTTCGTTCAGGACGAAGCACGGCTCGGGCTTCACGAGGGCTCCACCCGGCGCAGGCTGACATCCCGCGGCGTCAAACCCGTTCAGTCGATGCTTCCACGGTACGAGTACTACTGGCTGTACGGAGCTGTGGAACCCGCCACGGGCGAAAGCCTGTTCCTCGAAATGCCTGCACTCGACTCCGCCTGCTTCCAAGTCTTCCTCGACGAGTTCTCCAGCGCGTTCCCCGAAGGCGCCAACGTGCTCCTGATGGATGGCGCTCCCGCACACCTCGCTAAATGCCTCCGTGTGCCCGACAACGTCATCCTGCTCCGGCTCCCCGCCTACAGCCCCGAGTTGAACCCGGTGGAGCGGCTCTGGCAGGATCTGCGGAAGTGGCTCGGCTCTGACCTGCCGTCCAACCTCGCCGACTTGAAGCAGCGCGTCGCGACCACCCTATGCACCTACTCTCCGGACACACTCCGTTCGATCACCGGCTTCGACTACCTCATTCGTGCCCACTTTGCACAATGCAGCTGAGGAATCGGTATAAAACCCACACGCAGACACAGAGGCACGGAGAAAGAACATCTTCTCCGTGCCTCTGTGTCTTTGTGTGCGCCCTTACTTGTTGTTGCCGGTGTAGTACAGGATGAACGACACCTCGCGGCGGCTGCCCTGCTCGATGTGCAGCGTGTCCACGTAGGCGACCTGGCCGGCGCCGACGCCGTAGTTGCGCGGCGGGTTGATGCCCACGCCGTACGAGCCGGACGCCACCTCCCTGAAGACGTACTCCCCCAGCACGTTGGTGACGCCGCGCCCCATCTCGCGGCTCCCGGTGTAGAGCACCACCGTCGATCCCTCGATGCCGACCTCCCACTGGTCGGTGGTGCGCACGCGCACCTCCGAGAATCGGTACTGCGGCTTCACGATCTCCGCGCATCCGGCCGCGAGCAGCGCCACCATGGAGAGCGCGGCGAGGAACGGACGGGGCTTCCTGGTCATCATGTGCATCCCTCGAAAAAGGTTCGTCAGCCCGCGGCCGCGTTGGCGTGGGTGGGGAGCGGCGGCGCGCGCGGAGGCGCCGGCGGCTCCTTCGGCACCGCGCCCACGCCCAGCCATCCCATCGAAAGCACCAGCCAGAACGACGGCTCCGACACGAGCTGGTAGAAGATGTTGAAGAGCAGGAAGCCCACCGCCACCGGCCGCCAGGGATTCGCGCGGACGGCGGGGTAGATCATCATCACCAGCCCGGCCGTGAACGCGATGATACCCATCTCGGCCAGCAGCGTGCCGTACATGGAGTGGAAGTTCGCGTAGCGGGTACCCGGCAGCAGGTCGGTGAGCACCGTGGCCGAGTTGCCGTACCCGATCCCGAACAGCGCGTTCTTCCAGCTCCGCCCCGCCACCTCGAAGGCCCGCTCGATCAGCTGGAAGTGCAGGCTGTTGCCGCTGTCGCGGGTGGAATACCGCTCGCCGAGCAGGTTCAGCGCCACGCCCAGCACCTCGGCGGCGCCCGGGACGACGAGGACGGCCAGCGTTCCCGCCACGACGGTGGCGATCGCCCCCAGCACGCGGCCGTGGGTGATGCGCAGCCGGCGGCGCTCCAGCATGGCGGTGCCCAGCATCCCCATGGCGCCCAGCGCGGCGGAGCGAGACAGGGTGATGATCAGCGAAAGGACGGTGCCCGCCGTGTAGAAGCGGCGGGCACGCGACGGCCGGCCAAAGCGGTAGAGGATGAAGAGGTAGAGCGCGAAGATCATCCCGCCGCGGTTGGGATCGACCGTCTGCCCGCCGGGGCGCGGCATCAGCATCCCGAACTGCCCCGGCACCAGGTTGATCACGCCGCCCGGCAGCGCCGTCGGGTTCCTGACCCAGGTGGCGACCTGCAGCACGTTGAACGCGAAGCTGACCGCCAGCCCCAGCCACGCCCCGCGCACCAGGATGGCCGGCGGGTCCGGCCGGTTCGTCAGGATCACCGCCACCAGCAGCAGCGCGTAGAGCTGGAAGACGAGGAGCATGGCCCGCTTGGCCGAGAGCCCCGGCTCGCTGCTGCCCACGGCGGAGGCGAGCGCCATCGACCCCAGCACGGTGGCGAGCAGCAGGTACACCTGCCCCTCGCGGCGGAACTCCACCCGCCGCGCCGCGATGAGCGACGGCAGCTCCAGCGCCAGCACCAGGGGCATCAGCACCAGGTACGGGGGGAGGGTGATGGGCCCGCGCCCTCCCAGCAGGTCCACCCGGTCCGCCCCCATGGTGGCGATCCAGAACACGAGCAGCGCGTCTCTCATCGAGAGAAACACTCCCCGGTGTCTCCCCGTGTGAGCCCCGCGGTTGGAGTGCGCATGGTGATCAAGCGGTGAACCAGAGCTTCGCGAGCATCCGCACGCGGTCCCACTCGCCGCGGCGGGCGCGGCGGGCCATGGGCAGCAGGAGTGAAAGGTGCACGGCCGGGAGCAGCGCCGGCGCGAACTTGCGGGTGAAGCGCACGCGGTTGCGGTAGAAGTGGTAGTCCGCCACCCGGCTCTTCGCCCCCGCCGCCTTGCCCCCCGTGGAGCTTCCCTCCCGGTGGTACACCACGGACTCCGGGGCGTACCCCAGCGTGTAGCGCCCGCGCGCCCGCGCCGCCCAGTCCAGCTCTTCGAAGTACAGGAAGTACTCCTCGCTGAGCAGCCCCACCTCCCGCACGAACGACGCGCGCACCAGCATCGACGCGCCCACCACGTAGCTCATGGCGCTCCGCGCCTCGGCCGCGCGCGGCGTGCCCGCCGCCTCCTCCGCCCCGATGTGGCGGGGAAGGCCCAGCCACCAGTTGTAGGTGCCGCCGCCCAGCGTCTGCACGGTGTCCGGCCGGTCGTAATACAGGAGGGTGGAGCCGATGATCCCCGCGCGCGGGTTCCGCTCCGCCTCCTCCACCAGGCGGCGCAGCGCGTCGGGGCGCACCACCGTGTCGTTGTTGAGGAGCCAGAGGTAGTCGAAGCCGCCGCGGGCCAGCGCGTAGCGGATCCCCACGTTGTTGCCGCCCGCGAACCCCAGGTTCTCCCCCGTGTCCACCAGCACCAGCCGCGGATCGCCCGGGGCGCCGCCGCGCTCCGCGCCGTCGCGGCCGTACTCCGCGCAGGGGACCGGCTTGGGGAGCGGGGGAAAGGAGAGGGGGCGGAGGGGGCTGGCGGGGTCGACCGCCACCTCCAGGCGCCCCTCGGCCCAGTCGCGGATGCGCTGCAGCGAGCCGTCGCCCGAGGCGTTGTCGCACACCACCACCGTGAAGCCGCCGGGCTCGCAGCGCAGCAGGCTTTCCAGGCACTCCAGGGTGTCCGCCCACCCCTTCCAGTTCACCAGCACCACGCACACCTTCATCGCCGCCACGCCCACGGGCCGCGCGGCGCGCCGGGCACGCCCCTGGAGTAGCGCCGTCGCGCGGCCCGCGGTACGCTCACCGCGTCATGCCACTCCCGCCGCGCGCGGCGCGGAGGGGGCGCGCCGCGCGGGGGCCTGCGCGTACGGGGCCAGCGCATCGCGCGTGGCCTCCAGGAAGCGCCGGCCGTTGCGCAGGTCGGGCTCCAGGTGGCATCCCTCCGCCCACTCGTTCCACGCGTTGATGAAGACGATCCGCTCGTCCGCCGGGTTCCCCGCCACGCGCCGGCAGGCGTGCTCCAGCCAGCGCCCGTAGAGCCCCGCGTCGTCGTTCTGGATGATGGTGGCGCCCGTGCGGCGGCGCGCGGTGTTGTCCCAGCTCGGCATCACGCAGGGGAACACCCGCTCACCTTCGGGAACGCGCCGCATCGATTCCTCGGCCAGCTCGCGGTAGCTGAACACGTGCAGGCGCGCGCGGACCGGCGCCAGCAGCTCCACCTTCAGCCGCCGCGCGGCGCGCCGCGCAAAGGTGCGCAGCGCCCCCAGCCGCCCCTCCACCGCCGCCATGCGGCCGGTGGGGGCAAACTCGGTCATGGCGTCGAACCCGTCGGCGAGCGCCTCCGCGTAGGTGGTGCGGTCGCCGGGGCTCTTCACGGCGCACAGGAACAGCTCGGGCTCGCCCAGCCGGGCCGCCGTCTCGCGCCAGGTGCGGATCAGCGCGGCGCGGTTCACCAGCGCCTCCGGCTGGTACACCAGGAAGAGCGGCCGCCCGCCCACGCGCACGTAGCGCCGGTCGCGGAAAGCGCGGACCAGCCACTCCATGTGCTCGGCGGCGTCATAGAACGTGTAGTCCTGGCGCATCAGCACCTCGCTGTCCATCCCGTCCCAGCGCCGGGTCCAGTGGCCGTTGGCCCAGCAGAGGCAGAACGGGAAGTCAGGCTTCCCCGACGCGAGCACCTCGTCGAAGGGGCGCTCCAGCAGCTGCCGCCCTTCGAACCAGTAGTGGTAGTAGCAAAACCCCCCGACGCCGTATTCCTTCGCGAGCTCGGCCTGCGCGATCCGCGTCTCCTCCAGCCGCAGGTCGTAGAAGCCCAGGTCGGCCGGGATGTGCGGCTGGTAGTGGCCCCGAAAGCGTGGACGCGCCTGCGCGACGTTGGTCCACTCGGTGAACCCGGGCCCCCACCACTCGTCGTTTTCCGGGATCGGGTGGTACTGCGGAAGATAGAAGCAAAGCGCTCTCATCGAAGCTCCTGGCCCCGGGGCGTCCCGGGTGATGGTCCTGCGTACGGGGTGCGCGCTGGCCTACCGCGTAAGCTCTTTCACGCACAGCATCTGGAACGCGTGCTCCGGCCGCGGCTCCGTCGCCAGCAGGGTGGCGAGCGCCACTTTGCGCCAGATCCACTCGGGCCGGTGGCGGATCATCCCTCTTTCGCCGCGCAGGGGGCGCCATCCGTTGACCCCCGTAACCCGGTAGCCCAGGGCGCGCATCTCCGCCGGCTCCCACCCGGAAAGGTGCTCCTGCAGCGAGTTGTCGTCGTACGCGCGCTGCTCCAGGAAGCCGTTGGGGGTGAAGATGATCACCTTTTTGCGCGCGATCCGCTCCATCAGCGCGATCAGGCGCAGCCCGTCGTCCTTGGGAAGGTGCTCGATCAGGTCCAGCGCCACCACGCAGTCGAACGACTTCGGTGCAAACGCGTCGCCGATCTCCAGCACGTCGGCCTGGCGGTATTCGTGGTGGATGCCGGCGGCGCGGCTCTCCTCCAGGTAGGGCACGTGCCTGTCCACGCCGACCACTTTCGTGAGGCGGCGCGAGAAGTGGCGGACGGGAGAGTCCCTCCCGCAGCCCACGTCCAGCAGGGTGTCGCATTCCCCCACCACCTCCCGCTCCAGCAGGAAAAAGTACTGCTGGAGCAGGTGGCGGGACAGCTCGGGATTCACCGCGTTCAGCAAAGACTTCAAGACTCGCATCGGTCACCGGTAGGGGCTCGCAAAGGGCGCAATGTACGCCCCGCGCGCGTGCCAGTCAAAACGCCGGGCTGTCACGCCCAGCCGCGTCACCGCGGCCCCGCGGGGGCACGCACGGCACCGCCGGCAAAGCGCCGCCCTGTTCCTCCCCGCGGCGCCACCACGCGGGCGCCGCGGCGGCGGGTGGGCCGCTCCGCCTCAAGGACGAGCCGTACCTGCGCCCGGTCACGTCCCGGATGCCTTCCGGTGCCCGCCGGCGCCTTTTGGAGGTTCAGGAACGGCGCGCAGGCAGTCCGTGTCAGCGTATCCGCGCACGTCCCGCCCCCAAAGGAGCTAGCGGAGCGGCGGTTCCCGTACCGGCCGCGATGCCGTTCCCCATGCGCGCACAGGGCCTCACACCAGCAGGTCGCGCGCGGCGCTCCGCCATCCCGACCCCTGCCGCGCGTAGCACCCGGCCCGCAGCTCGCGCAGCACGGCCGGCACGCGGAGCAGCCGCCGCCGCGGGAGCGACGCGCGCGCGTCGAGGTGCTCCAGCGCCTCGCGCAGCAGCAGCAGGCGCTCCTCCGGAACCCCGGGGAGCGATTGGAGCCGCTCCAGCGCCGCGGCGCACAGGATCCGCTTGCGCCCCAGCATGAACTCCCCCTGCCGGCGCGATCGCCGCAGGCGCGCGGCGGGCCCCAGCCTGCGCGCGCCGATCTGGTTTCCGCCGTGCTGGCGGTAGAGGACCAGCGGCTCCGCCACAGGCACCAGGCGCGAGGTGGCGGCGATCACCAGCGCGATCCAGGCATCGTGGTCCACCCCCGGCGGCAGGGGGAGCACGCTTTCGAGGAATGGTGCACGGAAGGCGAGTGTCGCGCCGGTCACCACGTTGCCGCGCATCAGCCGCTCGAACCCGTACCCCGCGTTCCAGTCGCGCAGCTCGCCCGGGAAGAAGTTCACCGCCTCCCACAGGCGGCCGTGGAGCGGACGAAGGGCGGCATCCACCAGCTCCGCGTCGCTGAACGCGGCGCCCGCCGCGGGGTCCGCGTCGAGGGCCCCGAGCAGGCGCTCCAGCTTCGCGGGCACCCACACGTCGTCCTGGTCGCAGAGCACCACCACCTCGCCACGGCAGAGCCCCGCGGCGCGCGCAAAGTTGGCCGCGTACCCCAGGTTGCGCGCGTTGACGTGCACTTCCACCGGGAAGGGAGCGCTCTCCGCGAAGCGGCGGACGACGGAAACCGTGTCGTCGCCGGACGCGTCGTCCACCACCACCAGCCGGTCCGGGAGCCTGGTCTGCGCGGCGATGCTCTCCAGCTGCTCCGCGACGAAGCTCGCGCCGTCGTAGGTGCAGAGCGCCACGCAAACCGCCTCTGGCCGCCGCTCCGCGCCCGTCATACGGCCTCCTCCGCCGCGCCGGCGCGCGGGTCCTCGCCGGCCTGGCGGACGAGCCACGCCGCGCTTCGCTCGTGAAAGCGGCCCATCATCATCTCCCCGTCCGTACGTGCCGCCGCGCCGGCGCCTGCCCGGCCACCTCCAGCAGGAGGTCCGCGGTGCGGGCCGCGGTGGCGTCCCAGGTCAGGAGCGCGGCGCGGCGGAGGCCGCGCTCCACCATCTCTTCGCGCAGCGGCCCGGCGCGCAGGCTGCGCACGGCGCCCGCCATCGCGTCCCAGTCGTCCGCATCCACCATCAGCCCCGCGTCCCCCACCGCTTCCGGGATCGAGGCGCGGTTGGAGGCCACCACGGGGAGGCCGCACGCCATCGCCTCCAGCAGGGGCAGCCCGAACCCCTCGAAGTACGAAGGGAAGAGGAGACATTCCGCGCGCCCGTACAGCGCGCGCAGCACGTCGTCGTCCATCCCGCCGAGGTCCACCACCGCATCCTCCAACCCCAGCGCGCGGGCGCGGGTGCTGAGCGGCTCGTCGCCCGCCTGGTGCTTGCCCGCGGCCACCAGGCGCAGCGCCGGCTGCTCGGCGCGCAGGCGCGCCAGCACCCGGAGCGATGCCTCCAGGTTCTTGTGCGGCTTCCGGTTTCCCACCACCAGCAGAAAGGGCGCGAGCGATTCAGCCTGCCGGAGCGCGGCGTCGGATGGCACGCGCGCCGCGAAGTCGCCGCCCACGCCCTGCGCGACCACCTCCAGCTTGCGGGCGGCGGCAGGAAAGCGCGCCGCCAGGTCGTCGTGCGTGAAGCGCGAGATCGTCACCACCCGCCGCGCCCGGCTCACGGCCCGGCGCAGCACCACCCCGGCGAGTGCCCGCTTCCACGCCGGGAAGAGCCCGGCAAGACGAAAATGGGCCAGGTCGTGCACCGTCACCAGCGACGGAGGCAGCGGCCCGCCCAGCGGCACGTCGTAATGGGGGAAGAAGCCCACGTCGGCGGCAAGCGCCCCGCGCGCGCCCAGGGCGCGCCAGCGGAGCTGCGCGGCCGCGCTGTAGTAGTGGTGCGCGAACGGCACCACCTCCGCCCGCGTCTCCCCGCCCAGCCCTTCCAGGAAGCCGTGCAGCTCGTCCGGCCGGCCCAGCAGCGCCACCCGGCCGAAGCGCGGGTCGCGCAGAACGCGCGCGAGCACCTCGCGCGTGTAGCGGCCGATTCCCGAGAGCCAAAGCCCGCGCGCGTCCACCAGGAGCGAGCGGGGTTCCACGGCCGCCGGGCCGGCGGCGGTGGGCCGGGCGGGGCGGCGCGCCGCGTCAGCCGGCACCCACCGACTCCAGCAGCAGCGGGCGCTCGGGACGCGCGGCCAGCGAGCGGCTCCGCTCGCGCTCCACGGCGGCGCGGACCCGGCGGCAGAACTCATCCCGGCCGAAGCGCTCGGCGTTCCGGCGGCAGAGCGCCGGGTCGACCTCCATCGCCTCCAGGCGCAGCATGGCTTCCACCAGTGAGTCCACCGTCTGCTCCTCGAAGAACACCCCGGTCACCCCGTCCACCACCGTCTCCAGCGCGCCGCCGCGCGCGTAGGCCACCACCGGACGCCCCGCGGCCTGCGCCTCCACCGGCGCGATCCCGAAGTCTTCCAGCCCGGGGAAGATGAAGCCCCTGCACCGCGCGTACAGCGACGCCACCTCGTCGTCCTCCGCCCAGCCGCGGAGCTCCACGGTGGGCCCCGCCAGCGCGCGCAGGCGCTTCATCTCCGGCCCGCGCCCGACCACGACCAGGCGCCGGCCCAGTCGGGTGGCCGCCTGCACCGCCAGCTCCACGCGCTTGTACCCCACCAGCCGCGACACCACGAGGTAGAAGTCCTCGGGGGGCAGGCCGTTCGGGCGGATGGCGTCCGTGTCCACCGGAGGGTAGACCACCTCGGAATCGCGCCGGTAGTGGCGGCGGATGCGCCCGGCCACCTCGCGCGAGTTGGCGATGAAGTGGTCCACCCGGTCGCTCGACACCCGGTCCCAGATGCGCAGCCAGTGCGCGACCGGCGCGAAGAAGGGGCGCAGCAGCTTGCCCCGCGTGTACTCCGGGTACAGGTCCCAGACGTAGCGGCAGGGGGTGTGGCAATAGCAGATGTGCAGCGTGCCCGGCCGGGTCACGACCCCCTTGGCGCAGGCGGAGCTCACCGAGATCACGACGTCGAAGGCGGAGAAGTCGAACTCCTCGAACGCCATCGGCATCAGCGGGAGGAACGCCATGTGGCTGCGGCGCACCAGCGGGATGCGCTGGATGAAGGAGGTGACCACCTTCGCGGCCCGCAGCGCCGGCAGCGTCTTGCGGCCGTCGTAGACCGCCGTGTAGATGGGGGCGTCGGGAAACATGCGGTGCAGCTCGTGCAGTACCCGCTCGCCCCCGCCGTAGGTGTCCATCCAGTCGGTGACCAGCGCCAGCTTCATCTCAGCACGCCCCTTCACCGCCCGGCACCAGCATGGCGATGCTGCCCGCGGCCCGCCGGAGCGGCCACGCCGACGTGCGCCGGGGCGCGAACGGCCCCGTCTGGCCGGGTCCGGCGCGTTGCGCGAGAGTGCCGCTCGTTTCTTTCATGTCCATCGGATACGACCGTTCTGGAGAAGTTGCCCGCGTGGAGGAATCCGCACTGCGTCCGCGGTACGCCGGCCGTTCCTGGTTCCCGCACCCCGACCGTATCGCACGGGGCAATCAGCACGATCGGTGCCGGTGCGGGGCCCTGCGCGGCGCGCCGGAAGACCCACCGCGGCGGTGACGGATCGGCTCGGCGGGAATCGTCCCGGTGGCGGGCAAGGGCAGCCACACGGGAGTTTCCCCGGTAGATATGAAGATGCCGGCGCGTACGGCCGGCTCTCCACCTCCAACTTTCGCCCCCCGCGCGGCGGCTCGCGCGCCCTGCACGGCCGGCTCTTCCCGCGTGGTCCCCCGGCGGCGGGATGCGCTCAGCCGGGGTTCCGCGCCAGGAACATGTAGTTCTGGCAGAGCGGCGAGAGAACGCCGCCGAGCACCGCGTCCGCGGCGTCGTAGGCGCGCGCCAGCGAGCCCCACGAGCTCAGGGGCGCGGGGAGCCGGCCGAACACGTTGCGCGGGAGCGCCGCGTACCGCCGCACCTTGACCAGCTCCAGCCCGCTTTCCCGGCAAAGGCGGCGCACGTCCGCGGCGGTGTAGCGGTACTGGTGCGTGCCGCGGCCCGTGGCCCCGTTCACCCTTTCCACCAGGCTGTGCCGGTTGGGGAAGTGGTAGCACACGAAGTGGCCTCCGGGCCGCAGCAGGCGGCGGATCTCGCGCAGGCTCCCCGCCTCGTCGCCTCCAAACTCGCGCACGTGCTCCAGCACCCCCACCGAGAAAACGGCCTCGAAGCGGTTGTCCGGATAGGGAAGGCGCACGGGCTCGTCCGGCTCGCCGCGCGTGAAGTCGTACTCGCTCCCCAGGTGGCGGCGCAGCGCGAAGTCTTCGAAGGCGAAGCCGTGCACCCGGTACCCCATGCGCTGCAGCGCGTACGAGAAGTGCCCGTTGCCGCACCCCCAGTCCAGCACCTCGCTCCCGGCGGGGACCAGGCGGCGGGTCAGCCGGTACAGGTTCCGGTACTGCGCCGCGGTCACCATGCTGCGGAACTGGAGCAGGTCGGCCGTGCTTGGATCCGTCTGGCGGATGTGCATCAGCTCGCGGAGGATCGCGTCGTCCGCCGGGGACTCCGCAGCGCGAAGGGGCCCCGTCACGAGCAGAGCCTCGCGCCGCGGAACGCAGAGAACCAGGACTTCACTTCGTCACACGTATCCATGAAAAGGTGCTCCGGGAGGCGAGCCCGGCGGCCCGCCGCCGGCGCACGCCCTCTGCTCCGCCTCAGTACGCCCCCTCGCCGCGCAGCACCACCACCAGGGTGCGCAGCATGATGCGCACGTCCAGCCAGAGCGACCACTCCGCGATGTAGCTGCGCTCCATCCGCAGGATCTCGTCGAAGTCCGTGATCAGGTTCCGCCCGTTCACCTGCCAGGGCCCGGTGATCCCCGGAACCACGCTGAGCCGGTCGAAGTGGTGCGGCTCGTAGCGGCTGATGTCGTTCACCAGCGCCGGTCGCGGACCCACGATGCTCATGTCGCCCAGCAGCACGTTGAAGAGCTGCGGGAGCTCGTCCAGCGAGGTGCGGCGCAGGATCTTGCCCATGCGCGTCACGCGGGGGTCGTGGCGCAGCTTGAAGGTGCCGTTGCCGTAGATGTTGAGGTGTGCCAGCTCCACCTCGCGGGCCTCGGCGTCCACCGCCATGCTGCGGAACTTCCACATCGTGAAGCGGCGCCCGCCCAGCCCCACCCGCTGCTGCTTGAAGAAGACCGGCCCCGTGCTCTCCGCCTTGATGGCCAGCGAGATGAGGAGGAAGAGCGGCGACGCCACCACCACGGCCACCAGCGCCAGCACCACGTCCACCGAGCGCTTCACCAGCAGCGAGGGAAGCTGCAGCCGCGCCGGGTGCAGGTGGACGATCGGGCAGTCGCCCATCCGCGTGGCCTCGGCGTAGAACTCGCGCCCGTCGCCCACGCCGGGGATCACGTACACCTTCACTCCGCGGTCGAAGCACGCCAGCACCACCGAGCGCAGCTCGTCGGGCGGGAGCGTGGTGGCGACCAGCACCTCCTGCAGCTCCATCTCGTCCAGCACGCGCTCCAGCTCGCCCAGGTCCCCGAGCGAAGCCGGGTCCGGCCGCTCGCGGGTGGTGAGGTGCCCCACCACGTACTGGTCGGTGGTGCGGGGATCGCGCACGTCGCGCAGCGCGGCTCCCACCTCGTCCAGCCCGCCGATCACGAGCGCCTTGCGCAGCCCGAAGCCCCGGACGTAAGCCTGGCGCACCAGGAGGTCGATCCCCTTCCGCCCCAGCGCCAGCCCCACGAAGCACGCAGCCCCCACGGCCGAGAGCAGCTGCGGCGTGAAGGGGATTTCCGGGGGGAAGGCCGAGAGGCACAGCAGGAGAACCGCGGCAAGCCCGGAAGCCGATGCCAGCCGCCGCCCGTCGCGCCGCGCGTCACCCGGCGCGTAGGCGGAGAATGCGTTCAAGCTCAGGAGGAAGCTGGCGACCACCACCGGCAGGTACGGCTGCACCACGCCCCACGTGCCCCACACGTTCGCCACCGCCCAGAACCCCGCCGCCACCAGCAGGCCGTCCGCCAGGTGGAGCGTCAGCACGCGCATGAGCTGCCGGAGGAGCGAGATCGCCAGCCTGCGGTGGGCGATCTCACGCCGCACGCGCACGTCCACCGCCATGATCCCCCCCCCGCTCGTACGGCTCGCGTCCGCCCCCGTGCGGGCAACCCTCACGTAGGCAGGCGCAAGTACAGACGTATCGTTCGCCATCCGTGTAAATTCCCTGATCACTGGAGGATGTGAGCCCACCCACGCCACGCGACGTAGACGCGCGAACGGCCGCAAGCGTCACCACCGGCTGCGCCTAGCACGAACAGGGCCACAGAGAGCGCGCCGCCCGGGGACGGTGCAACAACGCCCGTCCCCGCTGCAGTGTGACAGCGGCTAGCCGCCGGACCTCCTGGCGAACTGCCGCGCGTAGTAGCTGATCACCATGTCCGCCCCGGCGCGCTTGATGGCCGTGAGCGCCTCCACCTGGGCGCGGTCCCCGTCGATCCACCCGCGCTCCGCCGCCGCCACGATCATGGCGTACTCGCCGGAGACGTGGTAGGCGCACACGGGGTACCCCGTCTCCGCCTTGACGCGGTGGATGACGTCCAGGTACGCCAGCGCGGGCTTCACCATGAGGATGTCCGCCCCCTCGTCCACGTCCAGCCGGGCCTCGCGCAGCGCCTCCAGCACGTTGCCGGGGTCCATCTGCGCCGTGCGCCGGTCGCCGAACGTGGGAGCGCTCTCCGCCACGTCGCGGAAGGGGCCGTAGAAGGCGGAGGCGTACTTGGCCGCGTACGAGAGGATCGCCGTCTCCGTGTGCCCCGCGTCGTCCAGCGCCTTGCGGATCGCGCCTACCCGCCCGTCCATCATGTCCGAGGGGGCCACCACGTCCGCCCCCGCGGCCGCGTGCGCCACGGCCATGCGGGCCAGCAGGGGCACGGTGGCGTCGTTGTCCACGTCGCCGTCGCGGATCACCCCGCAGTGCCCGTGGCTGGTGTACTCGCACAGGCACACGTCGGTCATCACCAGCAGCCCGGGAAGCTCGGCCTTGATGCGCCGAACCGCGCGCGAAACGATGTTGTCGCCGCCGTACCCGCTGCTCCCCGCCTCGTCCTTGTGCTCCGGGATGCCGAAGAGCAGCACGCCGCCGATCCCCAGGCGCAGCGCCTCTTCCGCGTCGCGCAGCAGCTCGTCGGCGGAGGTCTGCTCCACCCCGGCCATGGAGGCGACGGGGCGGCGCACCCCCTCCCCCGGGACCACGAAGAGCGGGAGGATCAGGTCCGACGGCAGGAGCGAGGTCTCGCGCACCAGCGAGCGGATGGTCTCGCTGCGGCGCAGGCGTCGGGGGCGGTGGCTCGGAAAGCTGGGCATGGCTCAGAACAGGTACGAAAGGTCGGCGCGCAGCGACTGCTCGCGCCACCCGCCGCCCGCGTCGCGGTACAGCGACACGCGGGCGTCGATGCGGGGGGCCAGCCGCCACGCGGCGTCCAGACTCCCCCCGAGGCTCCCCGCGCGGGCGGGAGCGTACAGGTTGGCGGCGCGCTGCTCGCGCGCGAGCCCCTCGTGCGTGCGCCGGCGCGCGAAGGCGCGCCCCTCCACCCGCAGGCGCGCGTCCAGCAGCTCGCCCTGGCCGTACGCCATCGCCTCCCACCCCTCGCCGCCCAGCGGGTGGCCCAGCGGCCGCCCCCGGTGCACCCAGCCGCCGGGGTGGGCGGCGTGCATGTACCAGGGCGGGTTCCCGCAGCAGTGCGGGGCGAAGCGGGTGACCTCGGCGCCTCCAGCCCACGCGCTCCCCAGGCGTGGCAGCAGCAGGCCGAAGGTGTGCCCGGGTACGCGCCACCAGGCGCCGGACGCGTCTTCGGAGCCCCACTCGAAGTACACGGTGGCGGGGAGCACGCCCTCCGTGGGGAGACGCCAGCGGGCGTCGGCGGCGATCACCTGGTTCTCGAAGTTCCGGGAGAGGATCCCCACGAACATCTTCGCCACGTTCTCCACCGTCACCGGCGTGTCGATGCTGTCTCCACCGAAGACCGACGCGCGGTTGATCCCCAGCTGCACGCGGGGGTGCGGCTCGAATCCCACGCGCGCCGTCCAGAACCAGGGCTCGCCCGGATGGCGCGAGCCGGGGAGTCGCGCGAGCGAGCTGTGGAAGGTGGTGCCGCCCAGGTGGCGCAGCAGGGAGGGAAGCCGCACCGGCCGCAGCGTCTGCACCTGCACCCGGGTCATGGAGGTGGCGCCGCTCACCACCACTCCCCCGCCGCGCGCGGGGCCGTACCCCACCGGCTCGCGGCCCACCGCCAGCGACCACGCCCCCAGCGCCGCGGAAGCGTCCCACTGCGGCACCTCCACGCCCTCCGTTCCCGCCTCCACCCGCGCCAGGATCGCGGCGGCGCGCGCTCCCAGCCCCGCCGTGGCCGCCCCCGCCCAGTGGTGCCGGTCAGGGAGGAGGAAGGGCTCGCGGCGGAACCCGAAGTGCCCGTACGCGGGCTCCAGCCGCCCCGCCTCGTGCTCCGTCACCACCCCCGCGCGCCCGCCCAGCAGCGGCGAGCGCCGCGCGCCGGGGCCATACTCCGGGAACTCCTCCACGAAGCGCCGCAGCCACCCTGAGGCGACGGCGGCGAGCGCGGCGTCCTGGTCCGGCGCACGGGCGGCCGCCTCGCGCAGCGCGCGCGCGACCAGCGCCCGCGGGGC
>CADCTW010000252.1 GCA_902805735.1 uncultured Gemmatimonadota bacterium
CGCAGGCGTCGGGCACGGCGCAGCAGCCCCGGCCGGCGCCCACGGGCACTCCCGGGCGCGGCACGCGCCTGCCCACGGCGCGTCCGGCCACGCCGCCCGCCGGGAACACGCCGCAAGGGGAGACTCGCCCGTGATGCAAGGCCGGCTGGCAGCGCTGGTGGCGGAAGTGCACCCCACGGATGTATCTACCCTGATCGCACTGCGCGCGCTGGTGGCGCGCGACGACGGGGTGCGGGACGTGGAACGCGCCGAGTGGTTGACGCGGATGCGCGAGGAGTACCGGCGCTGGTACGGCCCCGGCCGCGGCCACACGGAGGCGCACGCGGAGCTCGGCTCCTTCTCCGACGGCGAGACGGAGCGCTACCTGGAGGAGCAGGTGGTGACCCGGCTGCGCGCGGACGAGGTGATCGAGCTGCTGGGCTTCGACGGCGAGCCGCTGGTGGAGGGGAAGTGGGCGGCGCTGCGCCTGACGCCCTGGGTGATCCAGGAGATCGGCGCCGAGCGCGCGCAGGCGCTGGCCCTGGTGGACTACCACATCGGCCGCATCCTGGGGCGCCAGGAAGACGAGTCCATCCTGGCGCAGGCCGCGATGGTGTCCGAAGATGCCACCGAGGAAGAGGTGCTCGCCGGCCAGGCCACCTCCGAGGGCGTGCTCGCCGCCGTGGAGACGCCGGTGCGCCGCGGGGCCATTCCCGGCGGGCTGACGCTGCGGGCCAACGGGCTGGTGAAGTCGTACCGCAAGCGGCGCGTGGTCAACGAGGTGGACGTCCACGTGACGCAGGGCGAGATCGTGGGGCTGCTGGGGCCCAACGGGGCGGGGAAGACTACCTCGTTCTACATGATGGTGGGCCTCATCTCGCCCGACCGGGGCGAGGTGTTCATCGGCGACCGGAAGCTCACGGGCGTGCCCATGTTCAAGCGGGCGCGCGCGGGGATCGGCTACCTGGCGCAGGAGCCCTCCATCTTCCGCAAGCTGACGGTGGAGGAGAACGTCCTCGCCATCCTGCAGACGCTGGGCATCCCCCGGGCGGAGCAGCGGCGCCGGCTGGAGCGGCTGCTGGACGAGCTCAGCATCAAGCACGTGCGCAAGAGCTACGCGTACTCGCTCTCCGGTGGCGAGCGGCGGCGGCTGGAGATCACCCGGGCGCTGGTGGGCGACCCCAAGTTCATGCTGCTGGACGAGCCCTTCGCCGGGGTGGACCCCATCGCGGTGCACGACATCCAGCAGATCGTGGCCGACCTGCGCCGCCGCGGCATCGGAGTGCTGATCTCCGACCACAACGTGGAGCAGACGCTGGACATCGTGGACCGCGCCTACATCATGTACGAAGGGCGGGTGCGCGTGTCCGGCACGGTGAGCGAGCTGGTGTGGAGCGACGAGGTGGCGGACCTGTACCTGGGCCCCACCCTCGCCGCCCGCATGCGGGAGCGGTACCCCAATCCGTACGACCCCGGCAGCGAGCCGCCGGCGTTCTTCGACGGCCCCGAGCCGCAGTTGTGAAAAGACAGTGCCCAGTGCCCAGTGCCGAGTGCCCAGTGGCTGAAATGCGTTTACTCCGGCACTAGGCACTAGGCACCAGGCACTAGGCACCAGGCACCAGGCACTCAAGAACTTCGGCCCGGCATCAGAGTGAAGCACGTTCCACGCGAACGGAATCCCCAACAGGACGAAGCGGTATGAAGACCGGTCTCTATCAGGGAACGACCCTCAAGCAGGAGATGAAGATCAACCCTCGCCTGTACCAGGCGATGGATCTTCTCTACATGCACGACCAGCTCACCCTGCTGCGCCTCAGCGAGCGCGAGCTGCTGCTGGGCGAGGAGATCATCGGCAACATCTCCGATGAAGGCTACCTCACCTGCACGCTGCAGGACATCGTGGACTCGCTCAACGACTTCGTGCGCGAGAGCGGCGAGTGGGGCTCCACCCGTCCCTACACCATGGAAGAGGTGGAGGGGATGCTGCGCGTGGTGCAGGGCTTCGACCCGCCGGGGATCGCCGCGCGCGACCTGCGCGAGTGCATCCTGCTTCAGCTTCGCGACTGCGTGGTGCAGGAGCTGGTGCACGAGACGGGCGAGGGCGATCCGCCGCTGGACGAGATCCGGCGCCGGCTGGAGGAGAGCCTGGCCTTCCGCATCGTGGAGCAGTACTTCGACCAGCTCATCAACCACCGCTGGAGCGAGATCTCCAAGGAGCTCTCCATCACCCCGCGCGACGTGCAGAACGCGGCGGACGAGGTGGCCAAGCTGGACCCGAAGCCCGGCCTGAAGTACGCCAGCGGCGGCGACAACTACATCATCCCGGACCTGATCGTGGAGAAGATCGAGGGCGAATACCTCGTCTTCCTCAAC
>CADCTW010000253.1 GCA_902805735.1 uncultured Gemmatimonadota bacterium
GGGATCACCCGATCCCATCCCGAACTCGGAAGTTAAGCCCCACTCGCGCGGATGGTACTGCCGGGGCCACCCGGTGGGAGAGTACGGCGCTGCCGGCCTACAATTCAGCCCCCCGATGCTCAGCAATGAGCGTCGGGGGGCTTTGTTGTTGCTCTTCTCTGTGTCTCTGTGTCTCTGTGTGAGCCAATCAGTTCACCCGCAAGCCACCCGGTTCTTCCCCTGCGCCTTGGCTGCGTACATGGCGGAATCGGCGTGGCGGAGGAGAAAGGATTCCCGGTCGTGGACGGTGCCGCTCCACTTGCCGGGGTGGTACGCCGCGATGCCGAGCGAGGCGGTGATCACACCGCGGAGGAAGAGCGGGGGGAGGTCGGGGCCGTACTCGCGGTCCAGGTACGTAGCGTCCGCGATGGCGGCGCGTACGCGCTCGGCGATGGCCGCGCCCTCGGCCAGCGGGGTCGCGGGGAGGCCGATCACGAACTCGTCGCCGCCGTAGCGGCAGAGGATGGCGCTCTCCCAGTCCACCACGCGGCGCAGGAGGTAGCCCACTTCGCGCAGGACGCGGCTGCCGGCGAGATGGCCGTAGCGGTCGTTGACGCTCTTGAAGTGGTCCAGGTCCATGAAGATCAGCACGCACTCGCCCCGCGCGGCGTCCGTCTCGGCGATCATGTCGCTGATGCAGACGTGCATCCACCGGTCGTTGTAGAGGCCGCTCAGGTCGTCGCGCTTGGCCAGCTCGTTGGCGCGCTTGGCGTCCAGCGCGTTCTGCAGCGTGGACGAGGTGTAGCCGGCGAAGATCTCCAGCATCGCCAGGTCGTGCGCGGTGAAGGCGCCGCCCCCCTGCCGGTTGCAGAGCTCCATCACCCCGCACACCGTGCTGCCGATGGTGATGGGCACCGCCACGGCGCTGCGCGCGCACCCCGCGTCCGACAGGTGCGGGCGCCCGCTGGTGTACACCGCGCCCGGCAGCCCCTCGCCCGCCGCGACCACCGTTCCCGGGAGCGACTCGGCCCGCGCGCCGAAGGAGGCGACCACGAACAGGTCGTTGGCCGCCCGGTCGTCCACCTTGCGGAGCGGGTCGTCCAGCAGGACGGAGCCCGCCTCCGAGGGCACCAGCTCGCACGCGCGCTCCAGGATCTGGCAGAGCTCCGCCTCCAGGTCGATCTTCAGGAGGCCGCTGCCGGCCTTCTGGCGCTGGAGGAAGCGCTCCAGCTCCGGTGCCGCCAGCGCGTGGATCTCGGGCGGCTGGGGTGCGGGGCGCGCGGGTGCGGGGGAGGGGTCAGTCCGGACTTCGGCCATGTAGCTTCGTTTCGGAACACGGCGGGGCGGAGAGTGCCCCGAGGTGGCTGCGCGAATGGTCCCCGCAGCGCGCGATCGTGCTAATCATGCGTCCTGCGAAGCGTTTGCGCGAGGGCGGCCGCCGCGGCCGCCTCCGCCGCTACGTACGCTCGCACCCACTTTGCGCCACCGCGAAGCCGTGTCGGCCTGGCGGCCGGGCGCTCCCGATGCGCCGGTTCCGCCGCAAAAAGCGCCCTGTGCGTTGCATCCAACCCACGGGGCGAGTATACTGCTACCACCGCAATTAGACCGTCTCGCCGCACCACAGCTGCGCACTCCCCTCCGGCTTCTTCGATGAGCGACACTTCCGACAACGCTCTTCCGGTCAGCGTCCTCATCGTTGACGACGAGGAGCTGCTGGTCAAAAGCTGCAGCCAGATCCTCTCCAGCGAGGGGTACGCCGTCTACAGCGAGGGCCGCGGCCGCAACGCGCTGGACGTGGTGCGGCGGCACCACCCGGACGTGGTGCTGACGGACCTCATGCTCCCCGACATGGACGGGCTGGCGCTGCTCAAGGAGATCAAGAAGCAGGCGCCGGAGACGCTGGTGGTAATGATCACCGGCTTCGCCACCGTGGACTCCAGCGTGGAGGCGATCCGCGCCGGCGCGTACGACTACATCCCCAAGCCCTTCACGGCCACGCAGCTCCGCATCCTGATCGGCCGGGCGGCGCAGCAGGTGCGGCTGGTTCGCGACAACGCGCAGCTCCGCGACCAGCTCAAGCGCCAGTACAGCTTCGAGAACATCGTAGGCACCAGCGACGCCATCCAGAAGGTGTTCTCGGTGGTGAGCCGGGTGGCGCCCACCGACGCCAGCGTCTTCATCTCCGGCGAGAGCGGGACGGGCAAGGAGCTGATCGCGCGGGCCATCCACACCAACAGCAGGCGCTCGCCGCGGCCGTTTATGGCCATCAACTGCGCGGCCCTCCCCGATCATCTGCTCGAATCGGAGCTGTTCGGGCACGAGAAGGGCGCCTTCACCGGGGCGGACGTGCAGCGGCGCGGGCTGCTGGAGGTGGCGAGCGGGGGCACGTTCTTCATGGACGAGATCTCGGAGATGAGCATGGAGCTGCAGGCCAAGCTCCTCCGGGTGATCCAGGAGCGCCGCATCCGCCGCGTGGGCGGCGAGTCCGAGATCCCCATCGACGTGCGCTGGGTGTCGGCCACCAACCGCGATCCGGAGCAGGCGGTGCGCGACGGCGCCCTGCGGCAGGACCTCCTCTACCGTCTCAACGTGGTCCCCATCCGCCTCCCGGCGCTCCGGCAGCGGAAGGAAGACATCCCCGCGCTGGCGCAGCACTTCCTGCGGCGTTTCGCGCAGGAGTACGACCGCGACAACCTGCGCTTCTCGGCCGAGGCGCTGCGCGAGCTGGCCGAGTACGACTTCCCGGGAAACGTGCGCGAGCTGCAGAACGTGGTGGAGCGCATCGTGTCCATGTGCCTCCCCGGGCAGGAGATCGGCCCGGACGACATGCCGGAGGAGCTTTCGCAGCGTGCCTCCGCGGGCGGGGCGCGGCCGATGTCCATCTTCAACGCGGACCAGCCCTTCCACGACGCCAAGACGGACGCCATCACCGTGTTCGAGAAGGAATACCTGCAGGACCTGCTGAAGCGGCACAACGGCAACATCTCGCAGGCGGCGCGCACGGCCGGCATCGACCGCAAGACGATCCACCGCATGCTTTCGAAGTACAACCTGGAGAGCAGGATCCGGGACTGATTGGGTCACACGGAGACACAGAGGCACAGAGGGTAGTTCATCTCTGTGCCTCTGTGTCTCTGTGTGAGTAAAGCAGTTCGCGGGCGGCGGATTCGGGGTCGGGGACGTGCATGACGGCGCTGATGACGGCGACTCCCGCGGCGCCGGCGGCGATGACCGGGGCGGCGTTGCGGGGGTCGATGCCGCCGATGCCCACGATGGGGATGCGGACCGCGGCGGCCACTTCGGCGATGCGCGCGGTGCCGATGGGGGCGCCCGCGTCGGCCTTGCTGGCGGTGCCGTAGACGGGGCCCACGCCCAGGTAGTCGGCGCCGTCGCGCTGGGCCCGGAGGGCGAGGTCCACGCTGTCGGCGGACATGCCCAGGAGGAAACCGGGGGGGACGATGCGGCGCGCGGCGGCCAGGGGGAGGTCCTCGTCGCCCAGGTGCGCTCCGTCGGCGCCGGCGGCGAGGGCCACGTCCACGCGGTCGTTGACGAAGAGGAGGGCGCCGGCCGCGCGCGTCTCGGCCAGCAGGGCGCGGGCGAGGAGGGCCGTCTCGCGGGCGGAGGCGTGCTTGGCGCGGAGCTGGATGGCCGGGGCACCGCCGCGGAGGGCGTCGCGGACCACTTCCACCAGCGTGCGGCCCGCGGGGAGGGCCGGGTCCGTCACGACGATCAGCGACAGGCGCGCGGCGAGGCTCACCGGGCGGCGCGCGCCTCGGCCTGGGAGGCGCGCTTGGCGGCGTTGTGCTCGGCCAGGGTGCGCGTGAAGACGTGCGTGCCGTTGGGGCGCGCCACGAAGTACAGGTAGTCGCCCGCGGCCGGGTTCAGCGTGGCCTGGATGGCGCCCGTGCTGGGGGAGGCGATGGGGCCCGGCGGGAGGCCCGCGTGGCGGTACGTGTTGTACGGGTTGTCCGCCACCGAGTCGATGTCGCGGTACAGCAGGCGCGCGCGGTTGCCGCCCAGCGCGTACTGCACCGTGGGGTCGGCCTGCAGGCGCATCCCCACCCTGAGCCGGTTGTGGTAGACGGCGGCGATGGTCGGCCGCTCGCTCCACACCTTGGCCTCGCGCTCCACGATGGAGGCCAGCGTCACCACCTCCCGCTCGTCCATCCCCAGGGCCTGCGCGCGCGCCCGCATCGCCGGGGTCCAGGCGCGGCGGTAGCGGCCCACCATCTGGTCCACCATGCGGTCCACGGAGGTGCCCAGGGGGAATACGTAGGTGGCGGGGTACAGGTAGCCCTCCAGCGTGGGCCCGGGCACCTTGCGGCGCTTCGCCGCGTCCTCGCCCTGCAGCAGCTTCAGCGCGCTGTCGGCGGGGATGCCGGCGGCGGTGGCGAGGCGGGGCGCGATCTGCTGGATCGTCCACCCTTCCGGGATCACGACGCGCGTCCTGACCACGTCGCCCGTGGTCAGCTTGCGCAGGATCTCGGAAAAGGCGGTGCCGCGCTGCACCTCGTACACGCCCGGCTGGATGCGCGCCGCCGCGCCCCGGGTGCGCGCGTAGATCTTGAAGCGCGACGCGGAGGGGACGATGTCGCGCGCGGCCAGCGTGTCCGCGACGGCGGAAAGGCCGCTGGAGGGGGGCACGGTAAAGCGCACCGGCGGCCCGGAAGGACCGCCGCCGCCGCACGCCGCGGCCGCCAGTACGACAAGCGCCGCGAAGGCGCGTATGCATCGGGTCATGTCTCGGACTGCCGGGCCTGGTTGCGGCGCAGGTTGAGGAAGCTCTCCAGGATCAGCGCGGCGGCGGCGGCGTCGATGCGCCCTTTTTCCTCGCGCTGCGTCTTCTTGAGCCCGCTGCCGCGCACGTTGCGCTCGGCGATGATGGAGGTCATCCGCTCGTCCATCCAGTGCACGGGGAGGCCGGTGCGGCGCGCCACCTCCGCGCCGAACGCGCGCACTTCCGCCGTCCACGCGCTCTCCTCTCCGCTCAGCTCCAGGGGCAGCCCCACCACGGCCTCCGCCACTTCGTATTCCTGTACGATCCGCTGGATCTCCGGCCATGGCGGACGCTTCCCGGCGCGCCGCTCCAGCGTGGGAAGCGGCGTCGCGATCGTCCCCGTGGGGTCCGACACCGCGACGCCGATGCGGCGCTCGCCGTAGTCCAGCGCGATGATGCGAGGCATGCTCTCCCTGTCTCCGTGCGCGCCCCTCAGCCGAGGCTCGCGAGCGCCTGGTCCAGCGACGCCCCGGTGCTCAGCGACTGGTACACCGCCCCCAGCGTCTCGCCCGCGCCGAACAGGAGGCGCGTGCGGCCGGCATCCACCGGCACCTCCATCACCACCACCGCGCCCCCGGCGATGCGCCCCAGCAGGTCGGTGAAGATCCCCGTGGAGATGTGCGAGCCCTGCGGCCCGCCGTCCGCGCCGTTCTCGATCCACTCCACCAGGTCCAGCGCGCCCACCCCGGGGTGCACGCGCTGGTGCTCCAGGCGGCCCCATCCCAGCTCCTGGAAGTAGCCGCTGGCCGAACGCCAGAAGCGGTCCGGCTCCAGGGCGTACGGGTCCACGCCGCCGCCGCCGCTCACGTGCTGGCGCAGGCCGGAGTCCACCGCGCTCCCCAGCTCGAAGCCCACCTCGCGCAGGAGGGTCACGGCTTCCAGCGGCTCGCGGTCGCGGACCAGGGCCCTCCGCACGCTCGAGAACAGCTCGGCGGGGACGTGGACGAAGCGGGCGGTGGTGTTCATGGGAGGTCGGGTGTGGCGGGGGAAAGGATGGGGCTCACACAGAGACACAGAGACACAGAGACAGGGAGATACCGAGAGAACACTTATTCGCTTGGGACGGGCTCGGCCTTCTTCGGCTTCTTGGCGCGCTTCGGCTTCTCGGGCTCCGCCTCGCCGGCCGCGGCGCGCTCGGCGGCGGCGGCCTGGTCGGCGGCGAGCTGGTCGGGGAGCGCTTGGAGCTGCTCTTCCGTGAGCTGGGGGACGCCGAGCTCCTGCGCCTTGGCCAGCTTGGAGCCGGCGTCCTCGCCCACCACCAGGAAGCTCGTCTTCCTGGTGACGCTCCCCGTCACGCGGCCGCCGCGGCTCTCCACGAACTCCGTGGCCTCGCCGCGCGTCAGGGTGGGGAGGGTGCCGGTGATGACGAAGGTGTGGCCGGTGAAGATGCCGCTGGCGGGCTCGCCGCGCGCCGCCGTAAGGACCACGCCGGCATCCCTGAGCTTCCGGACGACGGCGCGGTTCCCCTCGATGGCCGCCCACGCGTGCAGCGCCTCGGCGGTGCTGCGGCCGATGCCGTGCACGGCCACCAGCTCGTCCACCGATGCGTCCAGGATGCCGTCGATGCTGCCGTAGTGGCGCGCCAGCAGCTCGGCCGCGTGCTCGCCCACGTGGCGCACGCCCAGGCCGAAGAGCACGTGGCTCAGCCCGCGCTCCTTCGACGCCGCGATCCCGTCCAGCAGGTTGCGGGCGGACTTCTCCTTGAAGCCCTCCAGCGCCAGGAGATGCTCCTCCGTCAGCGCGTAGATGTCCGCGACGTCGTGGAGCAGGCCGCGCTCCAGGAAGACGCGGATGCGCTCCTCGCCCAGCCCGCGGATGTCCATGGCCGAGCGCGAGGCGAAGTGCACGACCCCCCAGTAGATCCGCGCCGGGCAGGCGGAGTTGGGGCAGAAGACCATCGCCTCGCCCTCCGGCTTCTCCACCGGGGTGCCGCACGCGGGGCAGCGGTCCGGCATCACGAAGGGCTCGGCGCGCGCCTGACCCTCGGCCACCACGGGGCCCACCACCTGCGGGATCACCTCCCCGGCGCGCTTCACGATCACGCGGTCGCCGACGCGGATGTCCTTGCGCTGGATGTCTTCCTCGTTGTGGAGCGTGGCGAGCTTCACCACCACCCCGCCGATCTCCACCGGCTCCAGCACGGCGTACGGGTTCAGCGCGCCCGTGCGGCCCACGTTGATCTCGATGGAGTTGAGCGTGGTCTCCGCCAGGTCCGGCGCGTACTTGTAGGCCGTGGCCCAGCGCGGCTCGCGACCGCCCACCACCCCCAGCTCCTCGTGCAGCCGGAAAGGCTCCACCTTCACCACCACGCCGTCCACCTCGTAGTCCAGCGTGCCGCGCGTGGATTCAAACTTCTCCACGTACTCCAGCACCCCGCCGATGTCGTCGCGGTGGCCGGCGAGGGGGTTCACGGGGAGTCCCCAATCGCGCAGCGCCGCCAGCAGCTCCGTCTGCGTGGTCACCGGAAGGCGCTCGGTGGAGCGCGGATCCAGCTGCACGGCGTAGGCGAAGAAGCGCAGGGGGCGCGTGGCGGTGACGCCGGGGTCGAGCTGGCGGACGGCGCCGGCGGCGGCGTTGCGCGGGTTGGCGAAGGTGCTCAGCCCCTCGGCCGAGCGGCGCGCGTTCATCTCCGCGAAGCCGGAGAGCGGCATGTACACCTCGCCGCGCACCTCCATGCGCGCGGGCGCGGGCGGGCCGCCCGCACGCAGGCGCAGCGGGATCTCGCGGATCGTGCGCAGGTTGCGCGTGACGTCCTCGCCGATGGTGCCGTTGCCGCGGGTGGCGCCCTTCACCAGCACGCCCTCCTCGTAGGTCAGCGCGATGGCCAGGCCGTCGATCTTGGGCTCCACGTCGTAGCCGGCCGTGACCACTTCGGCGGCCATGCGCGCGTTGCGCTGCTCCCAGGCACGCAGCTCCTCGGGGGAGAAGGCGTTGTCCAGGGAGAGCATGGGCGCCAGGTGCTCGGTCTTCTCGAGCTTGCTGGCCGGCTCGGCGCCTACGCGCTGGGTGGGGGAGTCGGGGGTGCGGAGCTGTGGGTGCTCCTCCTCCAGCCGCTTCAGCTCGTGGAAGAGCCGGTCCCACTCCTGGTCGCTCAGAGTGGGCGCGTCGAGGGCGTAGTACAGGTGGTTGGCGTGCTCGATCTGCTCGCGGAGCTCGGCGGCGCGCGCCGCCACCTCCGGCGGGACGGGCGGCGTCATTCCGCTGCGGCGACCTCGGACGAGCGGATCACGCGGTTGCGGCCGCTGGTCTTGGCGGAGTAGAGGGCCTCGTCGGCCTGCTTGAGGAGCGCTTCCGGCGAGTCGATCCCTTCCAGCGGCGCCGAGGCGACGCCGCACGACACCGTCATGCGGATCTCGTTGTCCTCGTCGCGGTAGAGGTGCGCCTCCACCCGCTCGCGCACCCGCTCGGCGAAGTGGGCGGCGGCTTCCTCGTCCGTGTTTGGGAGGATGGCGATGAACTCCTCGCCGCCGTAGCGCCCCACCATGTCGATCTCGCGCGCCGTCTCGCTGATGATGCGGGCCGTCTCGTACAGCACCACGTCGCCGGTGGGGTGGCCGTAGGTGTCGTTGATGCTCTTGAAGCGGTCCAGGTCCAGCATGGCCACGCCCACGGGCTCGCCGCTGCGCAGCGAGCGCTCCCACTCGTCGCGCAGAAGCTCGTGCACGTGGCGGTGGTTGAAGAGCCCCGTGAGCCCGTCCGTGATGGACAGCTTGCGGAGGCGCTTGTTGGCCACCTCCAGCTCGCGGTTCTTCTGGTCCAGCTCGTCCTGCAGGCGCTTGATGCGGAGCATGGCCCGCACCCGCGCCTCCAGCTCCTTGAAGTTGTACGGCTTGGAGATGTAGTCGTCCGCCCCCGCCTCCAGCCCCTCCACGATGTCTTCCGCCGTGTCCTTGGCGGTCACCAGGATGATGGGGATGAAGGGGAGGGAAGTGTCGCTCTTGATGCGGCGCGAAACCTCGAAGCCGTCGATCACCGGCATCATCACGTCGCACAGGATCAGGTGCGGCGCCTCGCCGTGCACCCGGTCCAGCGCCTCCTGCCCGTTGGTGGCCGTCACCACCAGGTACCCGCGCGACGAAAGGCGCGCATCCAGGATGTCGACGTTGTCGGGAACGTCGTCCACCACCAGGATGCGCGTGCGCTCGGGGTCGTCCGCCCGGACCGGGGGCTCCGTCAAGCGTTCGCCTCCCGCCCGGCGCCGATGAAGCGCTCCACCTCGGCCACCACGCGGCGCGGCTCGCAGGGCTTGGCGAGGTACCCGTCGCACCCCACTTCCTGCGCCTTGGCGCGGTCGGTGGCGAGCGCGTGGGCGGTGAGCGCGATGATGGGGATGCTGGCCGTGGCCGGGTCCCCCTTGAGGATCTTGGTGGCTTCCCACCCGTCGATGAGCGGGATGGAGATGTCCATCAGGATCAGGTCCGGGTGGTCCTCGCGGGCCATGCGGACGCCGTCTTCGCCGTTTCGTGCCTCGATCACCCGGTAGCCGAAGTGCTCGAGGATGGTGCGGTAGACCGTGCGGTTGTCCTCGTTGTCCTCAACGAGTAGCACCGTCTTGCTGGAGTCGGCCATGCCGAAAGCCTCCTGGTGTGGTTCGCCGCCCGTCGCGCGCGGGCGCGCTCCGGGAAGGCGTTAATGTACATCGCGCGCCGCGACAACCGCAACCTCACGGGGATACAGGGAAATATGTAGTGCCTGGTGCCTGGGGCCTAGTGCCTGGTGCCTGGTGCCTGGTGCCTAGTGCCTAGTGCCTAGTGCCTAGTGCCTAGTGCCTAGTGCCTGGTCAACTACTGGGCACTCGGCACTGGGCACTGGGCACTTCTCCCCTGGCACAGGCGTTGCCGCCTCGCGGTGTTCCTCGTTTCCCCAAGGGACGCATGCCGATCGCGCCGGACGAGCTGGGGCCCCTCTTCCGTACGCTTTTCGGCGGGCGGCGGCTGGTGGTGGTTTCCAACCGCGAGCCGTACGAGCACCGCTGGGCCCAGGAGGTGGGCGAGATCGAGGTGCAGCGCCCCGCGGGCGGGCTCACCTCGGCGCTCGACCCGCTGCTGCAGGCGCTGGGCGGCACCTGGGTGGCGTGGGGGAGCGGCGAGGCGGACGCGGACACCGTGGACGCCGAGGGCCGCGTGCGCGTGCCGCCCGAAAGCCCCGCCTACACGCTGCGCCGCGTGCGCCTGACGCAGGACGACGTCACCCACTACTACCTGGGGTTCAGCAACCAGTTTCTCTGGCCCCTCTGCCACCTGCGCCCGGCCCTCACCCGCATCCGCGCACGGCACTGGGAGCGCTACCGGCGCGTCAACCGGCGCTTCGCCGAGGCCACGCTGGAGGAGGCGGGCGGCCGCGACGCCGTGGTCTGGTTCCACGACTACCACCTGGCGCTGGCCCCCCTCTTGGTGCGCCGCCGCCGGCCGGAGCTGGCCCTCGCGCACTTCTGGCACATCCCCTTTCCCCCGTATGAGATCTTCCGCCTGGGCCCGCAGGCCGGCGACCTGCTGCGCGGGATGCTGGCCAACGACCTGATGGGTTTCCACCTGGCCGGCTTCGCGGACAACTTCCTGCGCTGCGCCCAGCAGATCGCGGGCGCCGAGATCGACTGGGAGGCGCGCACCGCCACGCTGGACGGGCACGTCTGCCACGCGGGCGCCTTTCCGATCTCCATCGACGTGGAGCAGTTCCGCCAGGCCGCGGACGCGCCGGGGGTGGAGGGGCAGATGGAGCGGCTGCGGGCCCGCTACGCGCCCGGCGGCGGGATGGTGGGCGTGGGGGTGGACCGGATGGACTACTCCAAGGGGCTCCCCGAGAAGCTCAAGGCGCTGGAGTTCCTGTGGGAGCGCTACCCCGAGTTCCGCGAGCGCTTCACCTTCGTTCAGGTGGCCGTCCCCTCGCGCAGCGACATCGAGGCGTACGACGAACTGAGCCAGAAGGTGGACCGGCAGGTGTGGGAGATCAACGAGCGCTTCGGCACGGCCGACTGGCGCCCCGTGCACCTCCTCAAGCAGTCGCTCCCCGCGGAGCGCCTGGCCGTGCTCTACCGCATGGCCGACCTGTGCATCGTCTCTTCCCTGCAGGACGGGATGAACCTGGTGGCCAAGGAGTTCGTGGCCAGCCAGACGGACGGGCGCGGCGTGCTCGTCCTTTCCGAGTTCGCGGGCGCGGCGGAGGAGATGGAGGGAGCGGTGCTGGTGAACCCGTACGACCCCGAGGGGTGCTCCCTCCGCATCCGCGAGGCCTTGGGGATGCCGCCCGAGGAGCGCGCCGCCGCCATGCGCCGCATGCAGGAGGGGATGTCCACCATCTACGACTGGATGGAATCGTACTTCACGCGCTGGGCCGCCCTCGTGTAACTCCTTCCTCCGTGTCTCTGTGCCTCTGTGTGAGCCCTGCTGTTCATCCGTGGACGCCGAAAGGCACTCCCTGCGCCCGCAGTTCGTCCGACAGGCGCTCCACATCCTCCGGCAGCAACGCGACCGCCAGGTTGCAGCGGGCCTTCGCGGCGGGGGGCGCCGGGATCACCTCCACGGGGATCCCCGCCTGCTGCGCCACCTCCTCCGCCCAGAGGGCGTGGTGGGTCGTATCGAACGTGAATACAGGGTGTGTCATTCTTCTCCGCCTCGCATGTCATCAAATGAGCGCCGCTCAGTAGCGGGTACAATGGTTGCACAAAGTTCATACCGCATGCTCTTGCGGGGCGGGCGGCGGGCGGGATACACTCCGCTCTTCCCAACCAATCCGCCATGTGACCCGCGTCGTACTTATGTCGTCTCCCCGGTTCGCACCGGTCAACGAGCAGATGGACGAGATCCGGCGCGACACGCTGGAGATCGTGCCCGAGGCCGAGCTGGCGCGCAAGGTGGAGCGCTCCGTCCGCGAAGGGCGGCCCATGGTGGTGAAGCAGGGCTTCGACCCCACCCGGCCGGACCTGCACGTGGGGCACGCTGTCTCATTACGCAAGCTTCGGGCGTTTCAAGAGTTAGGGCACGACGTGGTGTTCGTGATGGGCGACTACACGGCGCTGATCGGCGACCCCACCGGCCGCAACGAACAGCGCCCGCCCCTCACCGAGGAAGAGGTCCGCCAGAACGGCCTCACCTACGCCGAGCAGGTGCACCTGGTACTGGACCCGCAGCGCACGCGCATCGAGTACAACTCGTCGTGGCTGCGCCCGCTGCAGCTCAAGGACCTGCTGGAGCTGACGGCCAAGTACACCGTCGCCCGCATGCTGGAGCGCGACGACTTCAGCAAGCGCTTCAACGAGGGAAGGCCCATCTCCGTGGTGGAGTTCATGTACCCGCTCATGCAGGGGTACGACTCGGTGGTGCTCAGGGCGGACGTGGAGCTGGGCGGGTCGGACCAGAAGTTCAACCTGCTGGTGGCGCGCGACCTCCAGGAACGGTACGGCCAGGAAGCGCAGGTGTGCCTCCTGATGCCGCTGCTGCGCGGCACGGACGGGGTCCACAAGATGTCGAAGAGCTACGACAACTACGTGGGCCTCGCCGACGAGCCCGACCAGCAGTACGGGCGCACGCTCTCCATCCCGGACGCGCTGCTGGAGGAGTGGTGGCGGCTGGCGTCGGGGCTCCCCGCGGCCGAGATGGGCGCGGCGCTGGAAGGGGTGAAGGCAAACCCGTACACCTCCAAGCGCGCCCTGGCCGCCCGCATCGTGGAGCTCTACCATGGCGCCGGCGCGGCGCGCGCGGCCAGCGACCGGTTCGACCAGGTGTTCAGGCGCCGCGAGGTGCCGGAGGACATCCCCGTCCACGAGCTGTCGCCGGACGACCCGGCGCTGGCGGCGCAGAACGGTGAGGTGCTGGTCTCCAAGCTCCTGGTGCGGGTAGGCCTGGCCGCCTCCAACGCGGACGCGCAGCGCCAGATCGAGCAGGGCGCCGTGCAGGTGGACGGCGACAGGGTGGCGGCCCGCGACGCGCGCGCGAAGGCGGCCGGGGAGCAGGTGCTGCAGAAGGGCAAGCGCCACTTCGCGCGGGTCGTTTGGCGCTGAAGGAGCCCCCGGTGGCAAACGAAAGGGATGATTGGATTTACGTGATTATCGCGGCGATTTATGGCGGAATCTGTATATCCATATTGCCTCTTTTCGGCCACCGATTGACGGCATTCTGATACTGCGCTAATGTATCAGTAATCTTGTTCCAACATAGGCGGGTTGGGCCCTCTGGGCAGGCAGTCCCGAAGCGGCGCGGTGCTCGGTCATACGAACGTCCGCTCGAATCGGGAACCCCCCTTGCCTGCCCCGGGGGATGCACGGGTCCACGCGAGTCATTACGCCACTCTAACAGGAGGTGTGTGCACGCCGTCGGGTCGGTGTAGGAAGGAGCGGGCCGCGGGACACTTCCGTCCATGCGGCCGGATCAGCAAACGATGAGGAGGATCAGTATGAGGAAGCTTCGTACGCGTAGCGCGACGATGCTCATCGCACTGGCGGGCCTGGCGGCCCTCTCGCCGGCAGCCGCGCGCGCGCAGGCACGCGGTGAAGTCGCGGGCCAGGTGACCGCGGCGGAAAACGGCGCGGCGCTCAGCGGCGCCCAGGTGCGGATCGCGGGCACGGCGCGGCAGACGGTGACGGACGCGGGTGGCCGCTACCGGCTCACCGGCGTGGCCCCCGGCTCGTACACGCTCACGGTGAGCGTGATCGGCCGCGCGGCGGGCAGCCGCCCCGTGACCGTGGCGGCCGGCGAGACGGCCACCGCCAACTTCTCCCTCGCCGCTTCCGCCATCGCCCTGGAGGGCGTGGTGGTGAACGCGGTGACCGGCCAGGCGCAGCGCCGGGTCGAGGTGGGCACCAACGTCGGCCAGGTGAACGTGGCCGAGCTGGAGAAGGGCCCCATCACGCAGGTCTCGGACGTGCTCCAGGGCCGCGTGGCGGGCGTGACGCTTCAGGGCGCCACCGGCCAGGCCGGCTCCGGCCAGCGCATCCGCATCCGCGGCGCCAACAGCCTCTCGCTCTCCAACGACCCGCTCGTGTACATCGACGGCGTGCTGTCGTCGACGAGCCGCGGCGGCATCTCGCTGGGCGGGCAGGACTACTCGCGCCTGAACGACATCAACCCCGAGGACATCCAGAACATGGAGATCCTCAAGGGGCCGGCCGCCTCCGCCATCTACGGCACCGCGGCGGCGAACGGCGTGATCCTGATCACCACCCGCCGCGGCCGCGCCGGCCGTCCGGCGTGGAAGGGCTACGTGGAGGGCGGCCGCTCGGAAGACGTGACGCGCTACCCCTCCAACTACATCGCGCTGCAGTCGTTCGGCACCGGCACGGAGCCGATCTACGACGTGGCGAACGGCGGGATCCTGAACACCCGCAACATCTTCGGCAACAGCGCGCCGTACGCGATCTGCCCGAACTACCTCGCGGCGCTCTCGGCCGGCACCACCGGTGCCTGCACGCAGAACGTCACGTCGTCGTTCAACCCGTTCACGGACCCGCGCACCTCGCCGTTCCAGGACGGCTCGACCTCCAAGGTCGGCATGAGCGTTTCGGGCGGCAGCGAGGCCCTGACGTACTACATCTCGGGTGACCGCCAGACCGAGGCGGGCGTGCTCCGCCCGAACGACCTGGAGCGCGTCAGCCTGCGCAGCAACCTGAACGCCAAGGTCGGGAGCCAGGCTAACATCGCCATCAACGGCTCGTACGTGAAGAGCGACCTGAACCGCCTGTCCAGCGACAACAGCGTGTTCAGCCCGCTCATCAACCTGTCGCTCGGCACCGCCCAGTACCTCGAGGGGATGGAGTCGGACACGGTGGGCAACCCGGGCTCGCGCCTGGGCTCGTACTTCGGGTACAACTACCCGGACCAGCGCCGCCTGACGGCGGACCAGGCGATCGACCGCTTCATCGTGGGCGCGAACGGCAACTACACGCCGCTCTCGTGGCTGCGCCTGAACGGCAACGCCGGCCTCGACTTCTTCGCCCGGTACGACCGGCAGACGACGGAGCCGAACTACTTCCCGCTGTCGCAGACGTACCTGCTCGGGTTCCGTGACGCGTACCGCGCCAACAACTACCAGTACACGGCCAACGCGTCGGCGGTCGGCACCTTCGACCTGACCTCGAACGTCGTCTCGACCACCACGCTGGGCGGCAGCTTCCAGCGCGCGCTGTTCGAGCAGATCAACTGCTTCGGCGCGGGCATCCCGGCCGGCACGCGCTCCTGCGCGGCCACCACCAGCCTCTTCTCGGTCAGCGAGAGCTACACGGACGCGCGCACCCTGGGTGCCTTCGCCCGCCAGGAGTTCGCCATCAACGACCGCCTGTTCGTGGCCGGCAGCATCCGCGCGGACAACAACAGCGGCCTGGTGTCGGGGCTGATCTACTACCCGTCGGCCAACGCTTCGTGGGTGGTGTCGGACGAGCCCTTCTTCCCGGAGCTCGGCTTCCTGAACCAGCTTCGCCTTCGCGTGGCGGCCGGCCAGTCGGGCCAGCGCCCCGGTTTCGGGCAGGCGGAGACGTTCTTCGGCTCGCGCGTGGTGCAGAGCGGCAGCCTTGAGCTTCCGTCGCTGATCCTCACCAGCACGGGCAACCCGAACCTGAAGCCCGAGCGTACCACCGAGTACGAGGGCGGGTTCGACCTGGGCCTGTTCGGCGACCGCATCTCGGCCGACTACACGTACTTCACGCGCCGTTCCGAGGACGCGCTGATCGCGCGCAACCTGCCGCCGTCGGCGGGCCTCACGGGCTCGGTGTTCGAGAACCTGGGCAGCGTTCGCAACTGGGGCCAGGAGCTGGGGCTTTCGGCCCGCATCCTGGAGCGCGACAACTTCCGCTTCAACGCGCGCCTTACCGCCACCACGCTCCGCAACGAGATCGAGGAGCTGGGTGAGGGGATCGCCCCGATCTCCTTCAACCGCGGTGCGCAGGCCCACCGTGAGGGCTTCCCCACGGGTGCCTTCTACGCGCTGCCGATCAAGTACAACGACGCCGACGGCAACGGGAAGCTGTCGCGCACTGAGGTGACGGTGGACTCGTCGAAGTTCCTGGTCGTCGAGGCCAGCGACGCCCGCCGCGGGCAGGGCTTCACCCTGGACACGCTGCAGGCCGCGCTGGTCGGGCCGGCGCTGCCGACCAACACGCAGGGCCTGTCGGGCGAGCTGACGCTGTTCAAGAACCTCACGGTCTCGACGCTGTTCGAGCGCCGCGCGGGGAACAAGCAGCTCGACTACACCACGTTCTTCCGCTGCCGCACGCAGGGCCAGACGAGCGCGTTCTACAGCCAGTGCAGCGCCCTCGCCAACCCGAACGCCACGCTGGAGGAGCAGGCGGCCTACATCGGCGCGCAGTTCATCGGCGCCACGCCGTACGGCTACATCCAGGACGCGGACTTCATCAAGTGGCGCGAGCTCTCGGTGCGCCTGGGCGTTCCCGAGGCGCTTGCCGGCCGCTTCGCCGGGCTGCGCGGTGCGTCGGTCTCGCTCTCGGGCCGCAACCTGAAGACGTGGACGGACTACACGGGCCTCGATCCGGAGATCAACGAGGGCGGTGGTGGCGCGAACTTCAGCCAGAACGAGTTCAACACGCAGCCGCCGGTGCGCCTGTACCAGATCCGCTTCGACTTCAACTTCTAACGGTTGAGCCATATGACGCGATACAACTTCAAGCGGAAGGGGCTTCGGCCCCTTCCCGCCCTCCTCCTCGCCGGTGCGCTCACGCTGCCGATGGCCGCGTGCGACACGGACGAGCTGGTTGCGGTGGAGGATCCGGCGCAGCTTAGGCCCGAAGAAGTGGCCAACGCCGCCGCGATCCCGGCGCTGGTCAACGGCGCCTTCCGGCAGTTCGTGGGTGGCTACAGCGGCTTCGGCGACGACTCGTTCCTGTCGTCGTCCGCCGTGATCTCCGACGAGATGTACTTCGGGGACACGTTCACCACCCGCGAGGCGGCGGACAAGCGGAACCTGCAGACGCCGGTGCTCGGGAACATCTCCGACGCCGCGTTCTCCCGCCTGCAGCAGGCGCGCTTCAACGCGCGCCGCGCCTTCCGGGTGGTGGAGCAGTTCACCACGCCCGAGACCGCGGCGGCCGATTCGGCCCACCGTGCGCGCCTTCGCGCGATCGAAGGGTACGTTTACGTGACCCTGAGCGAGGGGTGGTGCGGCGCGGTGCCGTTCAGCACCGTTCCGGAGACCGGCACGATCGATCCCACGGACATCAAGGGTGGGACGCCGCTGTCGACGCGGGCGATGAACGACACCGCCGTGGCCCGCTTCAAAGAGGCGATCTCGTTCACCAGCACGAACACGCAGTTCCGCCGGCTCGCGGCCGTCGGACAGGGGCGTGCGCTCCTGAACCTGGGGCTCTACGCCGAGGCCGCCGCGGCGGTCGCGGGCGTGCCGAACAACTTCGTGTTCAAGATCGAGCACTCGTCCAACGCGGGGTCGGAGAACAACCCGATGTTCCAGCTCCAGGGGAATGGGCGCTACGGCATCTCCAACCTCGAGGGAGGGGCGACGGCCTCGGGTGCGGCCTTCCGTCCGGACGCCGGGTCCCCCAACCCCACCACCAATCCGAATGCGCCGCCCACGCTCCAGGTTCTGCCGGCCACGTCGGCGCCGGGTGCCGAAGGCATCGCGTTCCGCGGGCTCATGGACCCCCGAGTGCCGTACCAGGGGCGCGCTGCCCTGAACAACCGCTGCTTCTCGGGCACGATCACCTGCTGGATCAACAACAACTACCCGTCCAACGACTCCGACGTGCCGCTGGCGTCGGGCGTCGAGGCTCGCCTGATCGAGGCCGAGGCCGCTCTGCAGGCGGGCCGGCCGGCCGACATGATCACGACGCTGAACGCTCTGCGTGCTTCGCTTCAGACGCTGCTGCCGGTTCTCTACTCGGACCAGCGCCAGGCATTCGGCACCACCACGTTCGCCGCGCCGACGCTGGCGCCGCTCACGGATCCGGCGACGGATGCGATGAACGCGGAAGCCCAGTTCGCCGCGCGCCGCAACCTCCTGTTCCAGGAGCGCGCGCTGTGGCTGTACAACACGGGTCACCGCCAGGGCGACCTGCGCCGGCTGATCCGCGTGTACGGGGTCAAGGACCCGGTGTTCCCCACCGGGCGGCACTTCCGCGGCGGCGACTACGGTGCCGACGTGGCGTACCCGGTTCCGTTCGACGAGCAGAACAACACCAATTTCAACCCGGCCCAGTGCGTGACCAGCCAGGCCTAACCGCCTGAGCGAAGCACGAGGCAGGTAGTGGGAAACGAAGGGGGTGCCGGGGTATCGGCACCCCCTTCGTGCGGATCCGAACCGCGGGGCTCACACAGAGGCACAGAGACACAGAGGAAGAGAGAAGAGTGGCGGAGGCGCGGGTGTTCCTGGGGCTGGGGGCGAACCTCGGCGATCCGCTGGCGCAGCTCGCGGCGGCGGTGGCCGGGCTGCGCGGCGCGGTGGAGGTGGATGTGGTATCGTCCGTGTTTCGCACGGAGCCGGTGGGGTTCCGCGAACAGCCGGACTTCTTCAACCTGGTGGTGGCGGGGAGCACGCGCCTGGAACCGGGGGAGCTGCTGCGCGCGGTGCAGGAGGTGGAGGCGCGGATGGGGCGGGTGCGCACCTTTCGCGATGCGCCGCGGAGGATCGACGTGGACGTGCTGGCGTACGGCGACCTGGTGATCGATACGCCGGAGCTGACGGTGCCCCACCCGCGGATGGCGGCGCGCGGCTTCGTGCTGCATCCCCTGGCGGAGATCGCGCCGGACTGGCGCCACCCCGTGTCGGGGAAGACGGCCCGCCAGCTGCTGGCCGGGGCCGTGGGGCTGGAGCGGGTGGAGCGGGTGGGCCCCCTCCCCGGCCAGCCGGGCACGTAGGTCTTGCAACGAGGCCGGTTTGCCGCTAACTCTGGAGTGTGCCCGCGCGTTACGCGCGCGAGCCGTTCCCTCCTGTCCGCATCCCTCACGACCCGGGACGCTCGTCCCGGGCCCGGACCCTGGCCCGGAGCAGACCCATGCGTTCCCTGTGCCGGTTCGTACTCGCAGCGCTCCTCGCGTCTCCCGCCCCGCTGTTCGCCCAGACCGTGGAAGGGCGGGTGATGGACCGCGCCAACGACCAGCCCATCTCCGAGGTGTCGGTGTCGGCCCTGAACGGCTCGGGACGGGTGGTGGCGCGCACGGTGGCGGACAGCGCGGGGCACTTCAGGCTGGAGGTGCGTGGGGCGGGTGCGTACCGGCTGCGCGCCGTGAGGCTCGGGTACCGCCAGGTCACCAGCCCCGGCTTCTCGCTGGGCGCGGACGAAGCGCTGCAGGTGGACCTGCACCTTTCCGCGGGCGCCGTGGACCTGGAGCCGCTCACCATCCGCAGCCGCCCCGAGCCGCCGCGGAACCGGTACCTGGAAGCGGCCGGGTTCTACGAGCGCGAGCGGCAGGCTCCCGGCACCTTCATGCGCCGCGAAGAGGTGCAGCGGGGGAACCGCAACCGCATGTCGGACGTCCTCGCCCTGCTGCCGGGCGTGCGGCGCTCCATGGTGCAGGGACGCCCGTCGATCTCGCTGGGGCGCTCGGCCAACGGGCGAGCCTGTTTCCCGGCCGTGTTCGTGGATGGGCAGCCGCTCACCCGGCCCGAGGCCATCGACGACATCATCCACGTGGCCGCCATCGAGGCGATGGAGGTGTACCGCGGGCCCAGCCAGACCCCCGCGCGCTTCGCGGGGAACGAGGGGGGCTGCGGGGTGGTGGTGATCTGGACGCAGCAGAGGATCTAGGGGAGTGCTGAGGGCCGGGGGGGTAAGTGCTCAGTGCCTAGTGCCTAGTGCCTAGTGCCTAGTGCCTAGTGCCTAGTGCCTAGTGCCTAGTGCCTAGTGCCTGGTGTTTGGTAACTGCTGTTTAGCACTGGGGCCTCAGAACTTCCGGGATGCGCGTTGCTTCTTTGCTGCACACGACGTTCTCCCCTTGTGCGGTTTTCACCTACTGCCGCTGGAGACACATGAAGCTCTCGTTCCTCGTCGCGATTGCGCTCGCGCTGCCGGTGGCGCTGGATGCGCAGTCGATTCACGGACGCGTGGTGGACGCCACCTCGGGCGAGGCCGTGCCGGAGGCCAGTGTCATCGCCACGGGCGGGGACCAGCGCCAGCCGGTGCGGGCGCGCACGCGGGCCGATGGCGGGTTCTCGCTGGCGCTGCGCGGACCGGGGAGCTACCGGGTGCGCGTGGAGCGCACGGGGTACGCGCCGGCTACCTCGCAGGAGGTGGCGATGGCGGCGGGCGAGGCCGTGCAGGTGGAGCTCAAGATCTCCACGGAGCCGGTCGCGCTGACGCCGCTCACCGTGATCGGGCGCCAGGCACCGCCCCGGGTGGCGTCGCTGGAGATGTCCGGCTTCTACGACCGCGAGAAGCGGGGGCACGGCCGCTTCCTCAAGCGCGACCACTTCGAGAAGCGGAGGGGGAACCGGCTCATCACCATCCTGGACGAGGTGCCGGGAATCCAGCTCTTCCGGGACCGCAGCGGCAACCAGTACGTCACCTTCACCCGCGCGCAGTCCAACGGCGCGTTCTCGCGGGCGCAGACCGGCGCGGCCGACATGTGCCAGCCCATCTTCATCATGGACGGCACCCGCGTCTCGGCGGGGTCGCCGAACAGCGGAGGGGTCACGCTGAACGACCTGGTGGAGCCGGAGCGCATCGAGGCGATGGAGGTGTACGCGAGCGTGGCCCAGCTCCCGGCCGAGTTCAACGCCAGCGACGCGTCGTGCGGGGTCATCGTGATCTGGACGCGCCACGGCTCCTGAAGGGCGGGCACGCGCGGACCCACGGAGGCACGGGGATGATGTCATCTCCGTGCCTCTTTCGCGTATGCGGCGCGGGAGTTGCTTCGAAGCCGCCCCGGCCCCACTTGCCCCGGACGGGGCGACCCACTAACTCTGTGACCAGTCCCTTGCCGCACCGCACCGCTTCGCCGGAAGAGCTCACCGTAGGCGTCGAAGAAGAGTACCAGCTGGTCGATCCGGTCTCCGGGGAGCTGCGAGGCCGCTCCCGCTACGTCATCGCGGCCGACTGGAGCGACGACCTGAAGGCGGAGATGCAGCAGCACACGGTGGAGGTGGAGACCCGCGTGTGCGAGGGCACCCGCTGCGTGCGCGAAGACCTGGCCCGGCTGCGGCTGCAGGCGGCGGTGGCGGCGGAAGCGGCGGGGGTGCGGGTGATGGCGGCGGGGGTGCACCCCTTCAGCCCGGCCGAGGGGTACGCCTTCACGGCCGACCCGGTGTACCAGGAGATCCGCGCCGAGTACCGCGCCCTGGCCGAAACGCAGGCCATCTTCGGGATGCACGTGCACGTGGGCGTGCCGTCGTGGCTGGACCGCGTGCGGGTGGCCAACGTGGCCCGGCTGTACCTCCCCTACCTGCTGGCGCTCACCGCGAGCTCCCCCTGGTACCAGGGAGCGGACACGGGGTACGCGTCATACCGGTCGCTGATCTGGCGCCGCTGGCCCCGCTCGGGCCCGCCGCCCCGCCTGGAGGGGACGGCCGGGCTGGAGGAGCTGCTGGGCTGGCTGCGCGAGACGGGGTGCATCGACGCGCCGGGGCGGGTGTACTGGGACCTGCGGCCGCACCACAAGTATCCCACCGTGGAGTTCCGCGTCACGGACGTCACTCCCCGGCTGGAGGACGCGGTGGCCGCGGCGGCGCTGGCCCGGGCCATCGTGGCCGGCGTGGCGGACGGCACGCTGGGGGAGCCGGAGCTTCCCGCGCCCGTGGTGCAGGCGCTGCTGGGCGAGAACGCCTGGCGCGCCTCGCGCGACGGCACGGAGGCCGAGTTCGTGGACCTGTGGTCGCCCACGCCGCGCACGGAGCCGGCGCGCGACGCCATCGGGCGGCTGGCGGACCGGCTCTCCGGGCACGCGGAGCGGCTGGGAGACTGGGAGGACCTGGCGCACGTGGCGGAGCTGCTGGAGCGGGGGTGCGCCGCGCACGCCATCCGGCGCAAGGCGGCGGAGACGCACAACGATCCGGCCGCGCTGGTCCGGTGGATCGCGGACGAAACGGTGCTGGGGGTGGGGCTGGACCGCCGCACCTCGCAGCGAGCGGAGAACACGAGATGAAGCAGCGGATCGCGGTCAGCCTTCCAGACAGGCCGCAGGGATACGAGATCCTGGTGGGAACGGGCACCTTCGGGTCCATCGCCACCATCCTTTCCAAGTTCTGCCCCGCGCAGCGCTACGCCGTGGTCACCGACGACCGCGTGGCGGAGCTGTACGCCGTGCGCCTGTCGCGGATGCTCCACGCGGCCGGGTACCGCACGGACGTCTTCGCCTTCACCGCCGGCGAGGCGCGCAAGACGCGCGAGACGTGGGCGCTGGTGTGCGACGCCATGATGGAGGCCGGGCTGGGGCGCGATTGCGCCGTGCTGGCCTTCGGCGGCGGGGTGCCGGGCGACCTGGGCGGCTTCGTGGCGGCCACGTACATGCGCGGCCTCCCCCTGGTGCAGGTGCCCACCTCGCTGCTGGCGATGATCGACTCGTCGGTCGGCGGCAAGACGGGTGTGGACACGCCGGCGGGGAAGAACCTGATGGGGGCCTTCCACCAGCCCCGCTGCGTGATCGTGGACCCCGACCTGCTGTCGACGCTGCCCGAGGAGCACCTGCGGGCGGGGCTGGCGGAGGCGGTGAAGCACGGCGCCATCGCGGACCCCGAGTACCTGGAGTGGATCGAGGAGTCCGCGCACCGCCTGCTGGCGCGCGACACCGAGGCGCTCTGCAGGCTGATCGTGAGGTCGGTGGAGATCAAGGCGGAGATCGTGCAGCGCGACGAGCGCGAGGCCGGCCCGCGCAAGCTCCTCAACTTCGGCCACACGCTGGGCCACGCCATCGAGTCGCTGAGCGGCTACTCGCTGCTGCACGGCGAGGCGGTGGCGATCGGGATGGTGGAGGAGGCGCGGCTGGGGGAGCGCATCGGGATCACGGCGCAGGGCACGGCGGCGCGGCTGCGCAGGGTGCTCACGCGGCTGGGGCTACCCACGTCGATCCCGCTGGAGTTCAGCTCCACGGACGTGATCGGGTGGACGCGCAGCGACAAGAAGGCGCGCAACGGGCGGGTGGAGTACGCGCTGATCGAGGGCGTGGGGGTGCCCGCGGCCCGCGACGGGCGCTGGGGCGCGCCGGTGGCGGACGAGACGGTGGCCCAGGTGCTCGCCGCCGGAGGCCGCGGCTGAGGGCGGAGCGATGAGCGAGGAGCGCCCGGCCGCCCCTCCGCGGCGCTGGACGGAGCACACGGTGCTCCCCGGCGAGGCGGGGAGCACCGTGCAGCAGATCCTCACCGGCACGATGGGGATCTCGCGGCGCATGATCCAGCGGCTCACCCGGGGGCGCGGCATCCTGGTGAACCGCAAGCCCGGCTTCCTGGCCCGCAAGGTGCGCGCGGGCGACGTGGTGGCCGCGCGCCTGGCGGAGCACGAGGATTTCGGCGTGGAGCCGGTGGAGATGGAGCTGCGCGTGGTGCACGAGGACCGCGACGTGCTGGTGCTGGACAAGCCCGCTTCCGTGCTGGTGCACCCCACCTCGCCCGAGCACACGCGCACGCTGGCCCACGGCATCGCCCACCACTTCCAGCGGCAGGGGCTGGCCGTGCGGGTGCGCCCGGTGCACCGCATCGACCGCGACACCTCCGGCCTGCTGATGGTGGCGAAGAGCGGCTTCGCCAACCAGCACCTGGACCGCCAGCTCCGCGAGCGCACCCTGCGCCGCGAGTACCTGGCGATCGTGCGCGGGGCGCTCCCCGACGACGAGGGGACGGTGGACGCCCCCATCGGCAAGCACCGCGACAACCCCAGCCTGCGCTCCGTGCGCCCCGGCGGCGACGAGGCCCGCACCCGTTTCCGGGTGCGCGAGCGGCTCCCCGGCGCCACGCTGGTGGAGCTGGAGCTGGACACGGGGCGCACGCACCAGATCCGCGTGCACATGGCGCACCTGGGCCACCCGGTGCTGGGCGACCGCGCGTACGGCGGCGGGGCGCCCGCGCTGATCCGCAGGCAGGCGCTGCACGCGTGGAGGCTCTCGTTCCAGCACCCGGCCACGGGCGAGCGGCTGGCCTTCGAGGCCCCGCTTCCGCCCGACATGGAAAATCTCCTGGCCCGCCTGCGCGGCGAGCCTCCGTCTTCCTGAAGGACCGGCGCGGAGGCGTGTTTCTCTTCGTGCCCGTGAGATCGTCTTCCCCGGCGGGCCGCCGCGGCCCCGCCTCTTTCCCCCGGCCCCAGGACGCACATGGCCCGTATCTGGTCTTCCGCCGCCCTCCTCGCCGCGCTCGCCGCCTGCGCCAGCGCGGGCACGCGCGAGCCGGGCACCGAGTCGGCCGAGCGCAACGTCACCATGGTCACGACCACCGCCGCCTCGGGGCAGACGGTCACCACGCCGGTGACCACCTACTCCGACGTAGGCGCGCGCGCCGTGGAGATCCAGGGCACGGCGGACGACGTGTTCCGCGCGCTGCCGGAGGCGTACAGGACGGCGGGCCTGGAGGTGGTGACCTCGGACCCGCCCAACCGCACCGCGGGGAACACGCAGATCCGCGTGCGGCGCAACCTGGGGAGGCAGCCGCTCTCCGCGTACCTGGACTGCGGAACCTCCGGCCTCAGCGGGCCGGCCGCGGACGCGTACCCCGTGCGGCTCTCGGTGGTCAGCACGGTGACGCCCTCGGGCAGCACGAGCCAGCTGCGTACGGTGGTGCGGGCGGCGTACGTGACGGCGGAGCAGAGCGGCACCACGCCGTGCAACACCACGGGCGCCCTGGAGACGGCCATCGCGCGCGCGGTGCAGCTCCAGGTCGTGCGCACCTGAACCGCGGGCTCACACAGAGACACAGAGGCACAGAGAGAAGCGTGAGAGTGATATTGCTGGGGGGGCTGCTGCTGGTGGGGGCGTGCGCGTCGCCGGGGGGCGGGGCGGGGGAGTCGGCGCCGGCCGCGGGGCCGCGGGTGCCGGGGGACCGGTGGCTCGCCGAGACGCCCGACGCACGAGCGGAGACGGCCGTGTCGGAGGTGATCCCGGTGGCGGCGGACGAGGTGTACGCGCTCCTGGACGAGGCCTACGCGTCGCTGGGGATCGAGGTGGCGAGCGCGAGCGCGGGCGAGCGGAAGATGGGGAACACCTACTTCACCGCCACGCGCCGCCTGGGGCCGCGGCTGGTCTCCGAGTACGTGCGGTGCGCGGACAACCCGCTGGGCGGGTCCATGGCGGACACCAAGCCCGTGCGCTTCTCCGTGCTCTCCACCGTCACGCCGCTGGCGGAATCAAGCCGGCTGAGCACGCGGGTGCAGGCGTCCACGGCCACCGGCGAACGGGGCGGCGCCCTCCTGTGCACCAGCACGGGGCTGCTGGAGGCGGGGATCGCGCGCGAGGTCAAGCTGCGCCTGGTGCAGCGCTGATCAGAGCGGCTTCCAGAGGAAGTGGCGCGCGTGCCCCGGCGGGTACTCGTCCAGCCGGGCGAACTCCTGGAAGCCGAGGCGGCGGTAGAAGCCGGGCGCCTGGAAGCTGAAGGTGTCCAGCCACATGGCGTGGCACCCGCGCGCCCGCGCCTCCTCTTCGGCGGCGCGCACCAGGCGCTCGCCGTGCCCCCCGCCCCGGTGCTCGTCCGCCACCCACAGGATGCGCACGAAGAGCCACCCGTAGTATAGATCCCCCAGCAGCCCGCCCGCGACGGCGCCGCCCTCGTCGCGCAGGAACAGGCTGAGCGGCACGTAGGCCGGGTCGCCCGCGTGCGCGACGTTGAAGTCGCGGAGGCGCAGGAGCACGGCTTCCGCGTCGGACGCGTCGTGCTCGCGGGTCAGGGTGAGGTCGGGCATCGCGGGCTCGGAGAAGCGGGGGCTCACACAGAGACACAGAGACACAGAGATACAGAGGCACAGAGAAGAAGCTACTGCTGGCCCAGCATCTCCTTCATCCGCGCAAAGAAGTTTTCCTTCATCTCCTTTGCTTCCTCGGGGGCGAGGGAGGTGCGGGACTGGCCGGAGCGGTGCTCCACCAGCTCCACCGGGATCTCCTTGAGGAAGCGGGAGGGCTGGCGGGGGATGGAGTCGCCGCGCTGGCGGCGGGTGGCGCAGCCGGACAGGGTGAGGCGGTGGCGCGCGCGGGTGATCCCCACGTAGAAGAGGCGGCGCTCCTCGGCGATGGGGTCGATGCCGCTCTCGTCCGCCACCGCCTGCACGCTGCGTGAATGCGGGAGGATGTCTTCCTCCAGGCCGATGATGAAGACGTGGGTGAACTCCAGCCCCTTGGCCGCGTGCATGCTCATCAGCGTCACGCGGTCCGGATCGTCTTCCTCCTTGTCCTTGCGGTCGTCTTCCTCGGAGAGGGAGATGCGCTCCAGGAACTCGCGCAGCGCGGGCGGATTCCAGTCGTCCTCCTCGTCCGGGAGGGGCTGCGCCGTCCAGGTGCGCTCCTCGTAGGTCCCGATGGAGGCCACGAAGTCGCGCAGGATGTCCACGCGCACCTCGGCGGCGCGCTCGCTCTTGGCGTTGTCGGCGCGCACGGCCTCTTCCAGGCGCAGGCGCTTCACGGCTTCCTTCACGAAGCCCATCAGGGTGCGCTCCTCCACCTGGCCCGCGGCGATGGCGGCCTCCGTGGCGCGGTACTCCACCTGCAGCTCCTCGATCGTCTCCACGAAGTGCCGCACGGGCTCGCGCTGGGCGCGGCTCACGCCATCCACCTCCGCCACCCGGCGCATCGTCTCCCAGAGGGGGCGGCCGGCCTCGCGCGAAGCGTCCACCAGCTTCATCAGGGTGGTGCGCCCGATGCCGCGGGTGGGGTAGTTGACGATGCGGCGCAACGAGCCCTCGTCCGCCGGGTTGATGATGACGCGCAGGTAGGCCACCGCGTCCGCCACCTCCTTGCGGTCGAAGTAGCTCTGCCCGCCGATCACCCGGTAGGGGATGTTGGCGGCGCGCAGCGTTTCTTCCACCGGCTTGGCCTGCAGGTTGGTGCGGTAAAGGACGGCGAAGTCGCTCCACCGGAGCTGCTCGTGCCAGCGCCGCACGCCGATCTCGCGCGCCACCATCTCCGCCTCCTGCTCTTCGGCGGAGCGCTGGCCGTTGTCCGCGAACTCCCACAGATCCACCTTGGGGCCCGGCCCGTTCCCCGTGCGCAGGCGCTTTTCGCGGCGGGTGGTGTTGTGCGCGATGACGCCGTTGGCCGCGTCCAGGATGCGCTGCGTGGAGCGGTAGTTCTCCTCCATCACCACCACTTTGCACCCCGGGAACTGGCGCTCGAAGTCCAGGATGTTGCGCACGTCGGCGCCGCGCCAGGCATAGATGGACTGGTCGTCGTCGCCCACCACGCACAGGTTCTTGAGCGGGCCGCTGAGGAGCCGCGCCATCTCCAGCTGCGCCCCGTTGGTGTCCTGGTACTCGTCGATCATCAGGTACCGCCAGCGCCGCCAGCACTTCTCGCGCACCTCGGCGTCTTCGCGCAGCAGCTTCACCGGCAGCAGCAGGAGGTCGTCGAAGTCGCAGGCGCCGGCGGCGCGCAGCGAGGCCTCGTAGCGCGGGTAGACGGCCGCGGCGAGCACGGCGTAGTCGTCCGTGCGGTTGCCGCGCATCCGCCCCGACGCCACCTCCTGCGCGGCGCCGGCGGGGTCCACCATGCGGTTCTTCCAGTCGCCGATCTGGAAGAGCACCTTCTTGGCATCGAAGGAGTCTTCCCCGGCCGTGGCCACCACGTGCACCTCTTCCGAGATGATGCGCTTGACGAGCTGCGCCTGGTCGCCGGTGGGGTAGATGGCGAAGTCCTTGGGAAGGCCGATGCGGGTGCCGTGGTCGCGCAGCAGCCGCGCGCCCAGCGAGTGGAAGGTGGAGAGGAGGACGCCCTTGGCCTCCTTGCCCACCATCTTGGCCACGCGCTCCCTCATCTCCAGCGCCGCCTTGTTGGTGAAGGTGACGGCCAGGATGCTGCGCGGGTCCACGCCGGTGCGCAGCAGGTGGGCGATGCGGAAGACCAGCGTGCGCGTCTTGCCCGAGCCGGCGCCGGCCAGGATGAGCACGGGGCCCTCGGTGGCCAGCGCGGCCTCGCGCTGCTCGGGATTGAGGTCGCGGAGGTAGTGCGGGAGGTGCTGCAAACGCGGCCCTGCGGTACGGGGAGCGGCGATCCGAACGGGGGCGGAAGATACCCCAGGAGCGCCGCCGCGGGTAGTGGCGCGCCGGCCGGAAAAGCGCCTCACACAGAGACACAGAGGCACAGAGGAAGAAGAACGGCGGGAGTTTGACGCCACCGGGGGCGGGCGTGTATGTTTGTCGCGTTCTGGCCCCAGGGGCCGCATTCACCCGCACGGAGGATCCATGGCGCTACGCGACCGCTTCGGTGAGCTCACGGTGGCAGACAGCCTCGCGCTGCGTGCCGGCGAGAACCCGCAGCGGACCTTCGTGGCCTTCGGAGACCGGCGGCTGAGCTACGCGCAGGTGGATGCGGAGTCGGACGCGCTCGCGGCAGCCCTCCACGAGCTGGGGGTGGAGGCGGGCGACCGCGTCGCCCTCACCCTTCCCAGCTGGCCCGAGTTCGTGGTGGCCGTGTTCGCGGCCGCCAAGCTGGGCGCCATCATCGTGCCCCTCAACCCCAAGTTCACCACGCCGGAGCTGCAGTACATGCTGCGGCACTCGGAGACGGCCGTGGTGGTGACGGCCGAGAACTGGGACGGGGTGGACTACCTGGCCCGCTACGAGGGCTTCCTTTCCGCCCTGCCGGACCTGCAGTACGTGGTCTCGGTGGGGGAGGAAGACCTCTGGTACGACGACCGGATCCACCAGTTCGAGGACCTGGTCTCCAGCGGCGAGGGGCGGCCGTACCCGCGCCACCCCGGGACGGCGGACGAGCTGTTCGCCATCCTGTACACCTCCGGCACCATGGGGAAGCCCAAGGGGGTGAGCCTCACGCACCGCAACCTGCTGGCGACCGCGGCCGCCACCGCCGACGTGGTGGGGGTGGACGGGGACGACGTGGTGGCCGGGGTGGGCTCCCTGTTCAACGCCTTCGGGCTGGGGATGGGGGTGCTGGGCACGCTGGCGGCGGGCGCGTCGCTGGTGCTGCAGGAGCGCGAGGACCCGGAAGAGGCGCTGCGGCTGCTGGAGCGGGAGCGGGTGACGGTGTACCACGGCGTCCCCACCTCCTTCGTGCTGGCGATGCGCGAGCCCTCGCGGGGCGAGCGCGACCTGTCGGCGCTGCGCACGGGCGTGGTGGCCGGGGCGCCGGTGATGGAAGAGGTGGCGGCGCGCATCCGGGCGGAGCTGGTGCCCGGGATCTGCGTGGGGTACGGGCTCACCGAGACGGGGACGCTGGTGAGCGTCACCCGCCCGGCCGACCCGGCCTCCAAGCAGCGCACCACGGTGGGGCGCCCGCTGGACGGCACGGAGGTCGCCATCCTGGACGTGGACGGCACCGTTCTCCCCGAAGAGTCGGTGGGGGAGATCGCCGTGCGCGGGCCGGGGGTGATGCGGGGCTACTACCGCCAGCCCGGCGAGACGGCCCAGGTGCTCACCCCCGAGGGCTTCTTCACCACCGGCGACCTGGGGATGCTGGACGAGGAGGGCTTCCTCCACATCCTGGGCCGGCGCAAGGAGATGATCATCCGCGGAGGGTTCAACGTGTACCCCCGCGAGGTGGAAGACCGGCTGCACGCCCACCCCGCCGTGCTGGACGTCGCGGTGGTCGGGCTCCCGGACGAGATCCTGGGCGAGGTGGCGTGCGCCTGTATCGTCCCCGTCGAGGGGGCGATCGTCACCGGCGGCGAGATCAAGGATTTCTGCCGCGAGGTGCTGGCGGACTACAAGGTCCCCGACCTGGTCCGCTTCCTCGACAGCTTTCCCATGACGGGTAGTGGCAAGGTGCGGCGCGTGGAGCTCGCGCGCATCATCAGCGCCGGCGAATCGAGCCGACGACCATGAGCGCGCCGCACGCCCCCCCGTCGCCCTGAACCGACCGAGACCCCTCCCACCGTCTCCCCGCCCGCCCTCCAGCGGTCGCGCGGGGAGAGGCGGAGGGGTTTCGTCGCATCCAACGACGAACGACGGATCAAGAACCGAATGAACAGTCCTTACAACACCATGCGGGGCCCGCAGGGACCGCAGAACGTGCAGCCGCCCACCCGCAGCGCGGCGCTGCTGATCGACTTCGACAACGTGACGGTGGGCGCCCACGGCGACCTGGGCCGCGAGCTGCAGACGCTGCTCAACAACGAGGTGTTCCGCGGCAAGATCGCCGTGCGGCGCGCCTACGGCGACTGGCGGCGCTACCCCAACTACGTGGTGCCGCTCACCGAAGCCAACATCGACATGATCTGGGCCCCCTCGTGGGGCTCGGCCAAAAAGAACACGACCGACCTGCGCATGGCGATGGACGCGATGGAGCTCTGCTTCACGCGGCCGGACATGGGCACCTTCATCCTGCTGACCGGCGACTCCGACTTCTCGAGCTGCGTGATGAAGCTCAAGGAGCACGGCAAGTACGTGATCGGCGTGGGGATGCGGGAGTCGGCCAGCGACCTGATCGTCAAGAACTGCGACGAGTACTACTCGTATCACGCCCTCACCGGCCTGTCGCGCGCCGTGGTGGGCGAGGGCCCCACGGAAGACCCGTGGGTGCTGGTGGGCCGCGCGGCGCGCCTGATGGCCAGCCGCGGCGACTCCATGCGGGTGGACCGCCTGAAGCAGGTGATGATCGAGCTGGACCCCGGCTTCGATGAGAAGGACGCGGGCTTCGGCAAGTTCAGCAAGTTCGTGCAGCGCGCGGGCGACCGCGGCCTGATCCGCCTGCGCCGCGACGACGCGGGGCAGTTCGAGGTGATCCCGGTGGAGGAGGAAGGCGCCACCGGCGGCTTCACCTCGCCCGTCGCCCCCCCGCGCGACCGCGACCGCGACCGTGAGCGCGACCGGGGCCGTGGGCGCGACCGGGACCGCGACCGCGGCCGCGGACGCGACCGTCCGCGCCCCTCGCGCTTCGCCGAGGAAGGCGGCGCGCCGGCCGAGCCGGATCTGGACTTCACG
>CADCTW010000254.1 GCA_902805735.1 uncultured Gemmatimonadota bacterium
GGAGGGCGACGCGTTCGCCGCGCGGGAGTACGAGGCGCCGCTGGGGGCGACGGAGCGGGCGCTGGCGGAGGTGTGGGCGGAGGTGCTGGGGGTGGAGCGGGTGGGGCGCCGCGACCACTTCTTCGACCTGGGCGGCCACTCCCTGCTGGCGGTGCGCGTGATCTCGCGGGTACGGCAGGCGCTGGGGATGGCCGTGGCGCTGGGCGACGTGTTCGCCCACCCCGTGCTGGCGGACTTCGCGGGCGCGCTGCGGGGCACGTCCGGCCCGGAGCTGCCGCCCATCGAGCCGGCGGACCGCGGGGGCGCGCTGCCGCTCTCGTTCGCGCAGCAGCGGCTCTGGTTCGTGGACCAGATGGGGAGCGCGGGGAGCGCGTACCACATCCCGGTGCGCCTGCGCCTGCGCGGGCGGCTGGACCGCGTGGCACTCGGCCGCGCGCTGGACCGCATCGTGGAGCGCCACGAGGCGCTGCGCACCGTCTTCGCGCAGGTGGACGGGGAGCCCGTCCAGCGCGTCGCGCCGGCGGAGGCCAGCCGCTTCGCGCTCGCCGATCACGACCTTCGCGCGCACCCCGGCGCCGAAGCGGAGCTGCGCCGCGCCGCCGTGGAGGAGGCGCGCGCGCCCTTCGACCTGGCGGGCGGGCCGCTGGTGCGCGGGCGCCTGGTGCGGCTGGCGGAAGACGACCACGTCCTGTTCGCCACGATGCACCACATCGTCTCCGACGGCTGGTCGATGGGCCTGCTGGTCCACGAGCTCAGCGTCCTCTACTCCGCCTTCCTGCGCGGCGAGCCCGATCCGCTCCCGGCGCTGCCGGTGCAGTACGCGGACTACGCCGTGTGGCAGCGGCGCTGGGTGGAGGGCGAGGTGCTGCGCGAGCAGGCGGAGTACTGGAAGAAGACGCTGGCCGGCGCGCCGGAGCTCCTGGAGCTGCCGGCCGCCCGTCCGCGCCCGGCCGTGCAGGACCACGCGGGCGCTTTCATCCCCTTCGAAGTGGACGAGGCGCTGACCGCCGGGCTCAGGGCACTGGGGCAGCGGCACGGCACCACGCTGTTCATGACGCTGCTGGCCGGCTGGGCGGCGGTGCTCGCGCGCCTGTCGGGGCAGGACGACGTGGTCATCGGCACGCCCACCGCCAACCGGGGCCGGGCCGAGATCGAGGGGATGATCGGCTTCTTCGTCAACACGCTGGCGCTGCGCATGGACCTCTCGGGCGCACCCACGGTGGCGGATCTGCTGGCCCGCGTCCGGGAGAGCACGCTGGGCGCGCAGCAGCACCAGGACATCCCGTTCGAGCAGGTGGTGGAGCTGGTGCGGCCCGCGCGGAGCCTGGCGTACACGCCGCTCTTCCAGGTGCTCTTCGCCTGGCAGAACACGCCGGGGAACACGCTCCAGCTTCCCGGGCTGACGCTGGACACGGCGGGCTCCTCCGGCCACTCCACCGCGCGCATCGACCTGTCGCTCACGCTGGAGGAAGCGGACGGGCGCATCGGCGGAGGGATGACGTACGCGACGGCGCTCTTCGACGAGGCGGCCGTGCGGCGCATCGCGGGGTACTTCCGCTCCGCGCTGCAGGCGATGGTGGCGGACGAGCAGCGGAGGGTGGATCGCCTCCCCATCCTGGACGCGGCGGAGCGGCGGCGCCTGGTGGAGGCCTGGAACGACACCGACGCGGAGACCCCGCGCGACGTGCTCGTGCACGAGCTGTTCGAGGCACAGGCCGGGCGCACGCCGGGCGCGGTGGCGGTGGTGCACGGGGCCGAGTCGCTGACGTACGCGCAGCTCAACGCGCGGGCCAACCAGCTCGCCCACCACCTGCGCCGGCGCGGCGTGCGGCCGGACGCGCGCGTGGCCGTGTGCGCGGAGCGCGGCCCCGAGATGGTGGTGGCGCTGCTGGCCGTGCTCAAGGCCGGGGGCGCGTACGTGCCGCTGGACCCCTCGTACCCCGAGGACCGGCTGCGCTACATGCTCGCCGACAGCGCCCCCGTGGCGGTGCTGACCCACGGGGCGCCGGCGTGGCTGTCCGGCGACGCGGACGTGATCGACCTCGCGCGCGCGGAGGCCTGGGACGCGGAGCCGGTCGCGAACCCCGGACGGGGCGGCCTGCGCCCGGAGCACCTGGCGTACGTCATCTACACCTCGGGCTCCACCGGGATGCCGAAGGGGGTGATGAACGGGCACGGCGCGGTCATCAACCTCCTCACCTGGGCGCAGACACGCTGGCAGCTCCAGCCCGGCGAGGCGGTGCTCCAGCGGCTGTCGTTCAGCTTCGACGTGTCGCTGCGCGAGATCTTCTGGCCGCTGTCCGTGGGCGCCCGCATCGTCGTGGCCGCCGGGGAGAGCCACCGCGACCCCGACCTGCTGGTGGCCACGCTGCGCCGCGAGGAGATCGGGGTGGTGCACCTGGTCCCGTCGCTGCTGCAGGTGCTGGTGGAGCACCCGGAGCTGGAGGATTGCCCGGCGCTGCGGCGGGTGATCTGCGGCGGCGAAGCGGTCACCCCCGCGCTGGTCACGCGCTTCCACGAGCGCCTGCCCCACGCGCGGCTCTTCCAGGCCTACGGGCCCACCGAGACGACGGTGGGGGTCACGGCGCGGCACTGCCTGCCGGAGGCGGACCAGCTGCGCGTTCCCCTGGGGCGTCCCTCGGCCAATACCCGCATCTACCTGCTGGACGCCGCGGGCGAGGTGGTGCCGGCGGGGGTGGCGGGCGAGATGTACGTGGGCGGCGCGCAGGTGGCGCGGGGCTACCTGGACCGCCCCGGGCTCACCGCCGAGCGCTTCGTGCCGGACCCGTTCGCTGCCCGGCCGGGAGCGCGGCTGTACCGCACGGGCGACATGGCGCGCTGGCTGGAGCACGGAGAGCTCGAGTTCCTGGGGCGCAACGACACGCAGGTCAAGGTGCGCGGGTTCCGGGTGGAGCCCGGCGAGGTCGAGGCGCGGCTGGCGGAGCACCCCGCGGTGCGGGAAGCGGCCGTCCTGGCGCGCGAGGACGGGGCGGGGGGCAAGCGGCTGGTGGCGTACGTGGTGGGCGACGAGCCGGCGGATGCGCTGCGGGCGTACCTGGCGGAGCGGCTCCCGGAGCACATGGTGCCCGCGGCGTTCGTGCGGCTGGGGGCGCTGCCGCTGACCCCCAACGGCAAGGTGGACCGCAAGGCGCTCCCCGCGCCGGAGGGCGACGCGTTCGCCGCGCGTGCCTACGAGGCGCCGCTGGGGGAGACGGAGGGGGCGCTGGCGGAGGTGTGGGCCGAGGTGCTGGGGGTGGAGCGGGTGGGGCGGTGGGACCACTTCTTCGAGCTGGGCGGCCACTCGCTGCTGGCCGTGCGCGTGATCTCGCGGGTGCGGCAGGCGCTGGGTGTGGAGGCCGCGCTGGGCGACCTGTTCGCCCGTCCGGTGCTGGCGGACTTCGCGGGCGGGCTTCCCGCGCCCGCCGGTGCCCGGCTGCCGGCCATCGTCCCCGCCGCGGAGGGCGAGCGGGAGGCCCTCTCGTTCGCGCAGCAGCGGCTCTGGTTCCTGGAGCAGCTGGGCGGGACGGGGCGGGCGTACCACATCGCCAGGAGCCTTCGCCTGCGCGGCGAGCTGGACCGCGCGGCGCTGGGGCGCGCGCTGGACCGGATCGTGGAGCGCCACGAGGCGCTCCGCACCGTGTTCGCCCAGGTGGATGGCGCGGCCGTGCAGCGCATCGCGACGCAGGAGGAGAGCGTCTTCCTCCTGCACGACCACGACCTGTCCGCGCATCCCGATGCCGAGGGGGAGCTGCGCCGGATCGCCGCCGAGGAGGCGGACGCGCCCTTCGACCTGGCGCGCGGCCCGCTGATCCGCGGGCGCCTGGCGCGCCTGGCGGCCGACGACCACGTGCTGATGGTGACCATGCACCACATCGTCTCCGACGGGTGGTCCATGGAGCTGCTGGTGAAGGAGCTGGGCGCGCTGTACGGCGCCTTCCTGCGCGGCCAGGGCGATCCGCTCCCGGCTTTGCCGGTGCAGTACGCCGACTACGCGGCATGGCAGCGCCGCTGGGTGGAGGGCGAGGTGCTGCGCGAGCAGGCGGAGTACTGGACGGCGGCGCTGGCCGGGGCGCCGGAGCTGCTGGAGCTGCCCACCGATCGTCCGCGCCCGGCTCGCCAGGACACGGCGGGTGCCTACGCCGCCCTGGAGCTGGACGAGGAGCTGACGGCCGGGCTCAGGGCACTGGGGCAGCGCCACGGCACCACGCTGTTCATGACGCTGCTGGCGGGATGGGCGGCCGTGCTCGCCCGCCTGTCGGCGCAGGACGACGTGGTGATCGGCACGCCCACCGCCAACCGGGGGCGCGGGGAGATCGAGGGGCTGATCGGCTTCTTCGTGAACACCCTGGCGCTGCGGATGGACCTCTCGGGCGCGCCCACGGTGGCGGAGCTGCTGGAGCGGGTCAAGGCGCGCGCGCTGGAGGCGCAGCATCACCAGGACATCCCCTTCGAGCAGGTGGTGGAGCTGGCGCGGCCGGCGCGCAGCCTGGCGCACACGCCCCTCTTCCAGGCGGTGTTCGCGTGGACGGGCACTCCGGTGCCACGGCTGGAGCTCCCCGGGCTGGAGGTGGGGTCCGTGGGCGCGGGCGCGCAGGTGACGGCCAAGTTCGACCTGTCGCTCTCGCTGCACGAAGCGGCCGGCCGCATCGCCGGTGGCGTGACGTACGCGACGGCGCTCTTCGACGCGGCCACGGTGGAGCGCTTCCTGGGCTACTTCCGCGCGCTGCTGGCGGGTATGGTGGCGGACGAGCGGCTCCCCGTGGAGCGTCTGCCGATGCTCCCCGCGGACGAGCGCCGGCGGGTGCTGCACGAGTGGAACGCGACGGAGGCGGAGTACCCGGACGAGTCGTGCATCCACGAGCTCTTCGAGGCGCAGGTGCAGCGCGCGCCGGACGCCGCCGCCGTGGTGTACGAGGGTGGGACGCTCACCTACGCCGAGCTGAACGGCCGCGCCAACCGGCTCGCGCACCACCTGCGCACGCTGGGCGTGGAGCCCGACGCGCGCGTGGCGATCCACGCGGAGCGCGGGCCGGAGATGGTGGTGGCGCTGCTTGCCGTCCTCAAGGCGGGGGGCGCGTACGTGCCGCTGGACCCCTCGTATCCAGAGGACCGGCTGCGCTACATGCTCGCCGACAGCGCGCCCCTGGTGGTGCTGACCCACGGATCCCCGGCGTGGCTGCCCGGCGACGTGGCGGTGATCGACCTCGCGGACGCGGAGGGCTGGGAGGCGGAGCCGTGCACCGACCCCGCCCGGGGCGCTCTGCGGCCGGAGCACCTGGCGTACGTGATCTACACCTCGGGCTCCACCGGGCTGCCCAAGGGCGTGGCGGTGGCGCATCGCGGGGTGTGCAACCTGGCGGCCGCGCAGACGCACCCGCTGGGGGTGTCCGCGGAGAGCCGCGTGCTGCAGTTCGCGTCGTTCAGCTTCGACGCGAGCGTGTTCGAGGTGGTGATGGCGCTCACCCATGGTGCGTCGCTCCACCTGGCGCCGCGCGGGGTGGTGCTGGCCGGCGACGCGCTGGCGGAGACGATCCGTTCGCACGCGATCACGCACGCCACGCTGCCGCCCGCGGTGCTCGCCACGCTGCCGGACGACGAGGACCTGGCCCCGGTACGGACCCTGGTGCTCGCGGGCGACGTGCTGAGCGAGGCGGTGGCGCGCCGCTGGGCACGGGGGCGGCGCCTGATCAACGCCTACGGCCCCACGGAAGCGACCGTGTGGGCGACCGGCCACGAGTACGTGCAGGACGAGACGGGGAAGCCCTCCATCGGGCGCCCCATCGCGAACGCGCGCGTGTACGTGCTGGACGCGGCGGGCGAGCCGGTGCCGGTGGGAGTCACGGGGGAGCTGTACATCGGGGGTGCGGGGGTGGCGCGCGGCTACCTGGACCGGCCGGAGCTCACGGCGGAGCGCTTCGTGGAGGACCCGTTCCACGGCGGGCGCATGTACCGCACCGGCGACCTGGCGCGGTGGGGGGCGGATGGCCGGCTGGAGTACCTGGGGCGGAACGACTTCCAGGTGAAGATCCGCGGCTTCCGCGTGGAGCTGGGCGAGGTGGAGGCGTGGCTCGCGGAGCACCCGGCGGTGCGCGAGGCGGCGGTCGCGGCGAGTGATGGGCGGCTGGTGGCGTACTTCGCGGCGGATGCCGGGCTGGAGATCGACGAGCTGCGTGCCTTCGCGGCGGAGCGGCTCCCGGAGTACATGGTCCCCGCGGCGTACGTGCGGCTGGACGCGCTTCCGCTCAGCCCCAACGGCAAGGTGGACCGCAAGGCGCTCCCCGCGCCGGAAGGGGATGCGTTCGCCGCGCGCGGGTACGAGGCGCCGCTGGGGGATACGGAGCGGGCGCTGGCGGAGGTGTGGGCCGAGGTGCTGGGGGTGGAGCGGGTGGGGCGGTGGGACCACTTCTTCGAGCTGGGCGGCCACTCCCTGCTGGCGGTACGCGTCGTTTCCAAGGTGCGCCAGGTGCTGGGCGCCGAGGTGGCGCTGGCAGACCTGTTCACCTATCCCACCCTGGAGTCGTTCGCGGCCCGGGTGGGGGGTACGGTTGCCGTCGTCGCCCCCGACCGCGCCCTCCCGGTGCGTCCGTCGGGTACGGAGCCGCCCCTGTTCCTGGTGCATGAGGTCACGGGCTCCGTGGCTTACGCGCAGCAGTTGCTTCCCCACCTGGATCCCCGCATCCCGGTGTACGCCCTGCCGGCCGAGCCGAACTCGGACGGCGGCCCGCGTACCGTGGAAGGCATGGCGGCCCGGCTGGCGCGGATGATCCGCGAGGTGCGGCCCGCGGGCCCGTACCGCGTGGCCGGCTGGTCCTTCGGTGGCATCCTGGCGTACGAGGTCGCCACGCAGCTCGTCGCTCAGGGCCAGGAGGTGGAGTTCCTGGGCATGTTGGACACCCACCTCGCTGCGGGACCTCGGGAGGACCGTGACGAATACGGCCTGCTGCTCCGCGTGCTGAGGATGGAAGAGGGGTTGGGAGCGGTTTCCGGCCCGGCGCTGCGGGAGCTGGCCAGTGGGAGCATGGAGTTGAGCGAGCTGGTGGCCTGGTGCCACGAAGCGGGGCTGCTCCCCGCCCACGTCACCACGGACCGCGTGCGGCGGATGCAAGCCCGCCTGCGGGCGAATGCCCACGCCATGCGCGAGTACCTCGCGCAGCCTTTCCCGGGCCAGGTTTACCTGTTCCCCGCCAGCGAGAGCACCGCGTCGGACTCGACCCTCGGCTGGGGCTCGGTGCTTCCCGAGTCATCCCTGCACGTCATGCCGGTCCCGGGAACTCACCATTCCATGATGGCCGTGCCTCACGCCGCGTCGCTCGGCCAAGCGCTCTCACGCGCTATCTCCCATGCGTCCGGGCGCGGACAGGTCGCGATCCAGGAGGACGACCATTCGCCCGTGTGACGCGAGGCGGCTACGGCGCCGCCCCGCTCTCTGCGTCCGGAGCAGGAGCAGGACGCGTGTATCCATCAACCTTTCAGCCGGGCCGCGAGGCGCCGGACGCGCCGGATCGCCGACACTCGTGAATACAACGGGCGCGGCTGGCACTTCTCCATAAGCGCGACCACGGAGGCGGCCTCCTGCCTCCGCGGTCGCTGCGGGGGGTGCCGCGCAGCACGTCCGGCGGCCTGCGCTTGAAGCGGGCCGGCGTGGCCTGCGACTCGGCCGTGGCGAGCGCCGCGCGCAGGCGGGCGACCTCGCGCTCCAGCTTGGCCTCGCGGAGCATGACCACTCCGGGCGACCTCCCAGAGGGGCGCAGCCGGTGTTTCGTGCTTCGGCACGCGGCCCCGCTCGCCCCCGACGGCCCCGCCGCGCGGAACCTGCGGGTCGCAGGGCTGGAAGGGTCGGCGATCGACTACGAACCAGGCCGGGCGGGGTCTGCGGATCGGAGGTAGCGGCGAGCGAATGCCACGGCGTCCGTCTCCGCTGGGGGGATCAGCACCTGCGGTGGAATGCCGACCATGTCGAGCGGACCCTCCGCCAGCATCCGCCGCGAGCGGGATGTCGGCACGCGGAGGCGGCGCCATCCCGGAAGCCACACCGAACGTACGTTGCCGTAATCGTGCACACCTCCGGTGTTCCGGGTGCCCAGCACCGTCACCTTGTCGCTCTGAAGCGCGGCGATCACCAGGTCTTCGCAACTGCTCTTGCACCCTCCGTCTACCAGCACCGCGACCCTGCGCGGCAACGCGTGAACGCGATCCCGCCGGATCATGCCGCCCTCCGCGTACGGTACGAAGCGGTTCGGCCTCGCCTCCATGCGCGCGAGCACCGCGCGGGCCTGTTCCCGGTCGCCCGCGGGAAGGGTGGGGTCGGCGATCCACTCGCGCATCATCGCCATGTTCCCTTCCGACGCCCAGATGTCCGCCCCGTACTGGTGGATCGGCCGGGTGTAGAGCAGTGGGATCAGCCCCGCGTACGATGAGGTGGCTCCACCCCCGTTTCCGCGTACGTCCACCACCAGGTACGGAGTGGCGAGAAGGCGCGCGAGGTTGGCGGCGAGCAGGCTGTCGATGGCCGGCTTGTAGCTCCAGTCCAGGTCCGGTATCCGGAGGACCGCCGTGCTGTCGTCCGGGTGGGTCAGCGACGGCCGGTCGGGATCGTCGGCCGGCGCGGCGGCGGGGGCGGGCTGGGCGGCAGTGCTGGGTGGAGGCGGGGGCGCCGCCTGCCACACCATGATGTGCGGGTCTCTGAAGAACCTCATCCAGGGCTGAAGCGCCTGTCTCACGCACACGGAGTGATGCTCGGAGGTGCGCGCGATGGCCCGGACGCTGTCGGTGAGCGCGGCGAGCTCGGCCTCGCGCCCGCGCACCTTGACCCGGTACCCCGGGTAGTCGCGCTGGAAGAAGGCCGCCATCGTATCGAGGGCCGCGACGCAGGACGAGTCAGCGGCGTCGGGGCGCTGGGCCGTGGCGGCCGGTGCGCCGGGGCGATGCACGACCGGCGCACACGCGGCCGTCGCGAACAGGACCAACCATGCGAAACGCATGTGCACACTCCCTGGAATCATGGTTCCGGGTGGACGGCTTCCGGGCCTCCCATTGAACGTCGCAAGGTTGCGAACGCCCCGCTAGTGTAGTGCCGCCAAAGTCTCGTTTGCCTTCGCGACCTTCTCGAGGATGTGCTTCACGGAGGCTGTCCAGGTGAAGGGCTTCGGCTCCGTGTTACGCCGCTCGATGTAGG